>JBKEBM010000109.1:0-4272 GCA_047973165.1 Chthoniobacterales bacterium | reverse complement strand
ACGGGGCCGATTTGAAATTTCAGGAGATTGGATTCGGACATGACGGTGTGTGTTTGCTTAGGCTATGAGTGTTTGCGGTGGGTGGGAAGGGTGGGGATGTCCGGGGATATGCGTTTGGAAGGAAGAGAAGAGGGCAGCTTTGTAACACGCCGTTTACCTTTTTGCAAACTGGAGTGAAAAAAATTTAGTTAGTGAATTGATTCAAATAAAATGGTGCCGGGGAATGTCATTAAAAATTTGAGAGTAAGTATGTGATAAGGATTCTCAATGGAAGTGTGCCCGTAGTCGGAGGAGGACGATCGAGTGGAAAATTGTTTCAGAGAGAAAAGTGAGCGTTTTCGATGTTATATCACTACGATGCCTTGTCCCTGTGTTGTCACTTGCTAACCACCGGGAAGTTTGAATATAAAATTACTCCAAATGGACGACTCTAATCCCTCCCCGGAAAATTCGGAAAAGCAGCTTCTTGAGGCCTGCCCTGCTTGTGGCACTTTTATCGATGTCACTGACATCGGGCCTTTCTCGCAAGTCCACTGCCCGAGTTGCGGGCAGTCCATTATCGCTCGTAAGCAGTTTAATAATTTCACTCTGCAGGAGCTCATCGGGCGCGGCGGCATGGGCGAGGTTTATAAGACTCTGGATATGAATCTGAGCCGTGAGGTCGCACTGAAAATTTTAAAACCCGAGCTCAGTCTGAATGAGGAGGAACGGGATAAACTGGAGCGCGAAGCTCAGTTGACGGCCTCTATTAACCACTCTCATGTCGTCAAAGTTTTTTCGTTCGGCGAATCTCGCGGGCAGTTTTATCTCGCTATGGAGCTTGTGGAAAAGGGCACCCTGGATGATCTGATGTTACTCCAGCGTCGGATTGCGGAGGCTCAGGCACTCGATGTCGGTATTCAGATTGCCTCGGGTTTGCAGGCTGCTGCCGAGGTCGGACTGATTCACCGTGACATCAAACCGGGTAATATTCTCTTTGCTGATGCCCATACGGCGAAGCTTGTGGACTTCGGCCTTGCGCTGGTAATGGACGAGGCTGCTGCGGAAAAAGGTGAGATATGGGGAACCCCGTATTATATAGCTCCTGAAAAACTTGATCAGCTTCCGGAAGATTTTCGCAGCGATATTTACAGCCTGGGGGGCACTTTATTTCATGCCATCGCAGGCAGGCCGCCCTACGAGGCTGAGACGGCTTCGATGGTTGCTTTGAAGCAACTCAAAAGCATGCCGGTGAGCCTGGAGGCTTTTGCCCCGGATGTCCTCAGCGAGACGGCTTATGTCATCAACCGAATGATGGCAAAGGACCCCGATGATCGTTACCAGTCCTACGAAGAACTGATCGAGCACCTGACCTACGCCCGAGAAAAACTCGACAATCGTCCGGTGAAGGCAAAGCAGCCCAGGCAGACTCTCACGGTCGAGTCCAATATGCAGAAAAAAGTCGTTGCTGCCAGTGTCCTGCTCATACTGCTTGCCGTTATCGGTATTGGTTGGTATCTCATCCGGCAGGGCGGTGGACTTTCCGAGTCTCTGGGGTTGAATAAACAGACCCGGGAAGAAATGCTGAACTCCTTTGAGAGAGGCTTCACAGCTGCCCGACAAAGTCTCATCGATGGTAAATATGCGGAGGCAGCCGAAGAGTTTAAAAACCTGGCTGAACCTCGCTTTGGTGAGGAAAATGTGCGCTGGATACGTGCTAATCAAGGGCTGGCTCTCACCATGGCCGGACAAAAAAAAGAGGCCAAAGAAGTTTTTGAGACCCTGCAATCTGAGGGGCTTTTTTCCAATGAAGACGAGAAGGCAGCACTGGCCAATTTTTTTGTGGAAATCGGACGGATCATGCTCAGTAAGGAAGAAATCACTCCGGCGACACTCAACCTCTACAACAAAGACAACTTCGAGGCCTTTGCCTTTTTACTCTACGGAATGAAAGACTGGCAGATGGGCGACCTGGAAAAAGCCAATCAGATTTTAACCGAGTTCAGTAAAACAAATCCTGCGGGCCGTGATTCATGGATTTCGGAATATAAAGACATCCTGCCCCCTTTTGCCGAGAAGTATACGAGCTATGAAAAACTCCTGAAAGCCTCCCAGGGAAGCACCGATAAAACGCAACTGATCGAACAGATTCGTGAGGCGCAGGATATGAATGCCCAACCGGAAAGTCCGTTTTGGAACGCACTGGAAAAGCTCGCTGAAAAGCTCGAGAACTCACAATGATATCTGTGCTCCGCGTGTAAGCCTGGCGCATCTGCCGTTGACACAGATTTTTTACAAGGCAAGTTGTTGCTATGAGTGATCCCGGATTTCCAACTCCCGAACAATTACAACAAAAACTCCAGGAGTTCCTGCGCCAGGGAGGCTTCGGAGAACATGCTGCTCCAAAGACAGAGCAGGAGACCGGCGACCCGCCCGAGACCAGCGATACATCGGACGATCCGCTGTCGCCCATCTATAATTTTCGCTACACACCCAAGGAGATTACGAAGCATCTCGACCGCTTTGTTATTCAGCAAAAGGAAGCCAAAAAAGTCCTCTCTATTGCCGTTTGCGACCACTACAACCATGCCCGAAAAATGGCGCAACTCCGGGCAAATAACTCTTCGGTGAGCGAGGAATACACCAAGCAAAATATCATTATCCTTGGCCCCACCGGAGTCGGAAAAACTTACCTCGTCAAACACATGGCCGACCTGGTCGGCGTTCCTTTTGTAAAAGCAGACGCCACAAAATTCAGTGAGACCGGCTATGTCGGCGGCGATGTTGATGATCTCGTCCGGGAGCTTTACTTCAAAGCGGACAATAATCTCGCCCTGGCCGAGCACGGAATTATTTACATCGACGAAATCGATAAACTCGCCGGCTCATCCGGCTACGGTCGTGATGTCAGCGGACGCGGCGTGCAGACCGCTCTGCTTAAACTTATGGAGGAAACCGAAGTCCCGCTTCGCAACCCCTCCGATATCCAGTCGCAAATCCAAAGCATGATGGATTTTCAAAAAACCGGCAAAGCCTCTCGTGACTCTATTAATACCCGGCACATTCTTTTCATCGTCAGCGGTGCCTTCGCCAAACTTGAAGAACACATCGCCAAGCGTGTGAATGCTGCAGCCATTGGCTTCGGAGCCGAAAGTAAGCAGGACGAAAACCACCATCTCCTGCACCAGACCGCTACAGAAGACTTTGTCGAATACGGCCTCGAACCCGAATTTATCGGACGTTTGCCCATCCGCGTTGCCTGCGATCCGCTGGAAGAAAAAGACCTGTTTAATATCCTCCGCTCCTCCGAGGGCAGTATCCTGCGCCAATATAAAACGGACTTCGAAGCTTACGGAATCGACGTGAACTTCACCGACGACGCCCTGCATGAATTTGCCTCCCAGGCCGTTGCTGAAAAAACCGGTGCTCGTGGCCTGATGACCGTTTGCGAACGCATCCTCCGGGATTTTAAATTCGACCTGCCCGACCTCGGTATCCCAAATTTTGAAATCTCGGGAGAGGTCGCTCGAGATCCGTCTGCCGAGCTTCTTCGACTACACGACCTTCACAAGGACTGCCGCCTCACAAAACAATCCGAGGCTGCTCTCGCTTTTGCAAAAGAGTTTTCCGAGCTTTATAAAATCCCCATTGAGTTTGCCCCCGAAACTGTAACCCTGTTGGTGGAAACCGCACACGACGAGCAAACCACCGTTCGGGAACTTTGCCGAAGGCTCTTCAAAGACTACGAACACGGACTCAAGCTCGCCGTTCCAAAATCCTCGGAGGAAAAAATCAGCCCTTTCATCATTCCGCCCGAAGCGGTAAAAGATCCCGATGCGGTCTTGAGTCGCTGGGTCGTTTCGTCTTATAAAGACAGCCCATCTTCCGAAAATACTAATCCATGAGGTCTTTTTTAACATTTCTCATCGCCGCTCTCATCGCTGTTGCACTCATCACGGGCGCCCGCCTTGCCGGGTTTTTTATCATCCCGGACGATCTTTTCACGCAGTGGGTCGGCCTTTCAGAAAATTTAACCATTGTTGATAATGTCGGTCTCCTCGTCATCTCCGCCATCCTGACGGCGATTCTTGCCTGGATTGCTGTCGCCATTCCTTCTCGCGCCCACAGGTGGACTATAGGTGGACTTTGTCTTCTCCTACTGCTTACCGGAGTCGGCACCCTGGCTCTTTACGAAATTATTTTCTCTCCCTTTTCTTCAGCGATCGGAATGATACTTGGCTTTCTCTCCGGCAGCCTCCTCACACGTATCGGACCGGGAGCACAGCGGAGGCG
>JBKEBM010000076.1:0-8566 GCA_047973165.1 Chthoniobacterales bacterium | reverse complement strand
CATTCGATAACAACTCTGCATTATTTTTTTAACTGTTTACATTCCCTTGCTCATATATGGATGTCGCACCTTTGGATTTTGAAAAACCCATCATCGAACTTGAAGAGGAACTTAAAGCTCTTCAGAAACGACTTCGTGAACACGCCGTCGATCTCGACCCCGAGGTCCGCAGCATCCGCGAAAAAATAGCTTCTACCCGCAAAGAAATTTACTCTAATCTCACAGCTTGGCAAAGAGTGCAAATAGCCCGCCATATTGCTCGCCCCTTTTTTCTGGATTACGTAAACCTCATTTTCACCGATTTTGTGGAGTTACGGGGCGACCGCTTGTTTGGAGACGATGCCTCAATGCCGGCAGGGCTTGCCACGCTTGATGACACGCGTTGCCTGATTATCGGACAACAAAAAGGGCGCAATACCAAAGAAAATCTCCTGCGCAATTTCGGCAGCCCCCACCCCGAAGGATATCGCAAAGCTCTGCGCCTGATGCGCATGGCCGAAAAATTCAAACTACCTGTCATCACCCTCATCGACACACCTGGTGCCTACCCGGGAATCGGTGCGGAAGAGCGTCACATCGCCGAGGCCATCGCCGTCAACCTGCGTGAAATGATGGTCCTGGAAGTTCCTATTATCTCTGCTGTCATCGGTGAGGGAGGCTCAGGCGGTGCCCTGGGGATCGGCGTTTCGGATCGCGTGCTCATGCTCGAAAATGCGTATTACTCAGTCATCAGCCCTGAAGGCTGCGCCGCGATTTTGTGGAAACATCGCAAACACGCCCCCGAAGCGGCTGAGGCCCTGAAGCTTCACGCCGCCGCCCTGCTCGAACTCGGCGTCATCGACGGAGTTATCCCCGAGCCTCCCGGCGGTGCCCACCACGATCCTGCTGCTACAGCCACATCTCTGAAAGAGGCTCTTTTAAAATCGCTGAACGAAGTCCGCCCGCTCTCCGTCAAAAAAATGCTCGATCAGCGCTACGACAAATTCCGCGCTATGGGCATCTGTGGCGAAGAAGGATAAGAGACTTTTTAAATTTCGACCCGGCGCCACTCAAAGTCGCCGTCTTCCGCGATATCGAGCCAGGCAAAGCCGGCTTTACTGCCACTGCGGGGCTGAGAAATTGAACCCGGACTCAGGATGCGCACGCCGCTGACAATTTCGTCGCGAGGTGTGTGGAGGTGACCATGCAGAAGGACTTTGTTTTCATCCGAAGCTGCCGAAAAACGATCCGGCGGGATGTGAATGAGCTGGAAAGTTGTTTTTCCAAATACCAGCGAGCGCATAAGCGGCCATTCAAATTCAGTGTCGCAATTTCCCCGCACGAGAACAAAATTTTTCCCGAGTGCCCGAATCGGATCGAGGAGCGAAGGTCGCACCACATCCCCCAGGTGCCAGATGCTGTCAGCAGCCTGGAGCTGTTTAAGGACAGTATCGGGGAGGTTGTTATGCGTGTCGGAAAGGACTGCGATGTGCTGAATGCTCACAGGGGGAGATACAAACTTTTTTCAAAAATCTACGATTTGCTTGAAGAGTCGTCCGGAGAAGCGTCTTCGATACCGATCGGGCGAGTCAGACTGGAGGTCACTTTGCGAACGAGTTTTGTTAATCCGCTTTCGGCTGCGGCATGTTCCGCATCAGCTTGTTTAACGGCCTGTTCCCATGCCTGTGCAAAGCCCGGTGCCTGCTCACGCATGCGGCTGACAGCCGTTTCCAAAACCTGAATTTGTCGAATCTCATTGCGCCCTGGTTTTTGCTGGAGGGCATTGATGTTCATGCGCAGGTTTTCGTTCTGCTTTTGCAGGTCTTCGAGTTTATTCTGCAGACTGTCGTTGCCCTCGGCGTTAATTTTCAACTGTGTGGTCAGATGCGACTGCAAAGTGTGCGCCTCGTCTTTAAGACGATTGATTTCTTTTTTCAAATCGCGTCCCTTTGAAAAGGCCGACTTCCACATAAAAAATGCGATCAGAGCACAAAAGATAAGACCGAGTCCCAGCCCCCAGAAAAAGGGCTTGTCGCTTATAAAATTCCAAACGGCTTCCATAGAAGGCGGATGCTAATACCAAGTGCGTAAAAGAAATAGACTAAAATGCAAAAAAGTCGCAGCCACTCCTGCAGCTCTCTTCCAGGCAAAGGGGTACAAGAAATGAGTGTTGAGTTTTTTTGTCTTCCCTCAAAGAATGCAAACAATGAAAACTGTGACCAGGGAGGATTTAAACTCTGACAGTAACAATTTGCCCGTCGTCATTATCATCGGCGGTGGCTTTGGCGGACTGAGTGCGGCCAAAGCATTTGCCGGAAAAGCTGTTCGGGTTGTTTTGATTGACCGCAGCAATCATCACCTTTTTCAGCCTCTGTTGTATCAGGTTGCTACAGCGGGGCTTTCACCGGCGGACATTGCAGAACCCATTCGACGTGTTTTAAGAAATCAAAAAAACGCAACCGTCGTGCTGGGCGAGGTGTCTGAAATCCGTCCGGACAAGCACGAAGTTGTGAGCGAAGACCTGATCTTCCAATACGACTATCTCATCGTCGCCGCCGGTACCCGGCATAGTTATTTTGGGAACGACGCCTGGGAAAAATTTGCTCCGGGGATGAAAAGCCTGGAAGACGCATTAACGATTCGCCGACGTGTCTTGCTGGCTTTTGAACGTGCGGAAAAAACGGACGACGAAGCAGAGCGACAGGCGATTATGACCTTTGTAATCGTCGGTGCCGGACCAACCGGTGTCGAAATGGCAGGAGCCATTTCCGAACTCGCCCGCTTTACTTTGAAAAAAGATTTCCGACGGATCAACCCGGCTGATGCACGAATTATCCTTGTCGAAGCCGGCCCGCGTGTCCTGGCAGCCTTTTCTCCGGAAAGCTCAAAACGCACGGTGAAAAATCTGAAAAAAATGCACATCGAAGTTCGTCTGGGAACTCCGGTTTCCGACATCACAGCCACTGAACTCAAAATTGGTGATAAAGAAACGATCCCGACCCACACCGTAATCTGGGCCGCCGGAAATGCTGCCTCTCCTCTCGCCGGAATGCTCGATGCGGAAACCGATCGCCAGGGGCGTGTCGTCGTCAACTCCGATCTATCGATTAAAGATCACCCGGAAATTTTTGCTGTTGGCGATATGTGCTCCGCAAAATACGACAAAAACAAACCCGTCCCGGGAGTCAGCCCCGCAGCTCTCCAGGGCGGACGCCACGCCGCTGCAAACATCCTGAGCAAAATTGCCGGTAAACCAACAAAGGAATGGCATTATTTTGATAAAGGTAGCATGGCAACAATTGGTCGGCACGCTGCGGTTTGTGAGATAGGGCCGCTAAAGTTTGGCGGACTTTTGGCCTGGCTGGCCTGGGCCTTTGTGCACCTGTTTTTTCTGGTGAGCTTCCGCAGTCGCAGTGCTGTCTTTATTGAATGGATATGGGCTTACTTTACCTATGGTCGAGGTGCCCGGCTCATTTCAGAGAGTGGAAAAAAAAGGATCAAACCCGAAAAATAGCACCCAGTTTTTTGCCAAGAATCAGACTGGCTCCGATGATGGTGACGCCTAGGAAGAGCATCGCCCAGACGCCGAGTGCGCTTGCCACGAAACGCCCCTCGCCGAGCATCTGGTAGAGTTCATAAATCGCTTTCGTGATCGGGAAGTCCTGTTGTTTCTGAGCCAGAATCAGCGAGTCGCTCACCTCCAGCATCGCAAAGGAAAATGCCAGGAGTCCGCCAGCCAGAAGGTTGGCGGTAATCAGCGGCAGGGTGATTTTTCGCATCGAGCGAAATGGTGAGGCACCGAGATTCTGAGCTGCTTCTTCAAGTGTCACGCTGGTCTGCTCAAACCCGGCGGCAGCCGAACGCACAACGTAAGGAAGACGTCTCACGCTGTATGCAATCACCAGAATCAGAAACGGATCAATCGCCGGATTCATAAAGCCAAATATCTTTCCTTCCTGCGTCATTGCGAGATAACCGAAAGCAAGGACAAGACCAGGGACGGCCAGCGGCAGCATTGCCAGGCCATCGAGTATGTTGCGACCGATCAGCTTTGTGCGAACAACGACGTAGGCGATAGCAATGCCCAGGACGATGTCGATCATCGTCGCACAGGCGGCATATTTCAGACTGTTCCGGATGGAGGGCAGCGTCATGTTGTGTCCCAGAGCTGCTTCAAAATTTGCAAGCGTCCAGCCCGTGGGCAGGATGCTGTCATACCAATCCGAGGAAAAGGCCACGAGGATCACACCGATGTGCGGCAGGACGGCGAGGAAGGTCACGAAGCCAAAACAGAGCGTACAAAAAAGCCCGAAAGTGAAGGAGACTTTTTTTGCACCGCCCTGGCTGGTTGCTTTAGACATCATTGCGTAACTCTTTCCTCCAAGGCTCAGCTTACCCGCAGCATAGAGCACAACGGTGGAAAAAAGCAGGACCGCTACCAGCGCATACGGGAAGGGATTTCCGGCGATATCTTTGATCCCATAAAAAATCTGCACGGAAGTCACACGTGTCATCTCAAACATCAGTGGCACGCCCAGCTCGGTAAAAGACCAGATGAAAACAATGGTCCCACCCGCAAAGAATCCAGGCATGATAAGCGGCAGGGTAATTTTAAAAAATTTGCGAAGTCCGGTGCAGCCGAGATTTTCTGCCGCCTCCTCCATCGCCGGGTCCACATTTGCCAGGGCTGCTACGAGATTCAGATAGAGGATCGGATAGAGATGCAGGGCATTCATCACCACGACACCAGCGAGTCTGCTCTGCCCCAGCCAGTCGATTGGAAAGTCCGGATTCATCAATCCGATGCTTTCCAAAAGTGAATTCAGCGAACCCTGCTGACCAAGTATTTGCTTGATTCCAATCGCGCCAACAAAGGGCGGAAGAATCATCGGGATAAGAACCAGTGCAGACAACAAAGACTTCCCTGGAAAAATATATCGGTCGCTGATAAAGGCCAGCGGCAGGGCAATCAAAAGCGAAATCAGTGTACTGAAAATCGCCATCAAAAGTGAATTCCAAAGCCCCTCCAGGTAAAGCGGATTACGAAAAACTTCCGCAATATAAGCCAGGGTAAATTTACCATCCGCACCGACAAAAGCCCCTCGCAAAGTTTCCCCGATCGGCCACAGAAAAAAGAAGAAAAAGAAAAGGGAAGTCAGTGCAAAAATGATAATGGAAAATTGGCGAGACATAAAATTGGAGGAGCTTTTATTTCAATGCGGGTTATTTTCCCTCCCCGGCGAGCCGAACCACTTCGGCGTATTTTTCACGAAACTGATCACCCAGTGTTTTGGCGAGGCGAACCTCTTCCAGGCGGTTTGGGGCGCCAAGCGCAGGCTTGATTTTTTCTTTGGTCAGAGCGTAGGAAACAAGCGAGAGGTCATCGAATTTCTTTGTTGCCTCGGGAGGAAAATCCGCCTCAATCAAAGCCTTCCAGGCCGCCACCTGCTCCTGATGCGGGTCGAGACACATGATGCGAATAATGAAAGACATCGGACCAAACAAAGGACCAGTCCAGGCCGCGTGATAATCAAATTTTTTTGCCTCCTCGTAGGGTTCAACAGTCGGGTCCGAACGATACTGCACATACTTTTCCTCATACAATTCCTTGCGAACCGGCATCCGTCGCAAAGCGTAGCGGACCGGGCCACCCGGTGTTCCAACTTTGAAATTCCACAGCTTTTGCCCCTCGATGGAGAGAACAAATTCTATAAATAATTCCGCCACTTCGGGATGTGGTGCACCTCGCAAAAGTCCGATGGGGTCAACCCCCACCGAAGAGCCGCCGACGGGCGTAAAGTATTGCAAACGCGCCGGAGTCTCCGGATCGATTTTGACTGCCTCGCTCTGATAGCGCCCGTAAAAGTCAATACACATACCCATCGCCGCATCGCCGAGAGAGACATCCATAGGCACCTTACCCGCCGAGTCCGTAAAGTAACGTGCATTTGCCGAAGCCCGCTGAATCAGCCGCAGTCCCCTCTCCCAGCCCTCACCGATGGACTCCGGTGTTTCGGCTCCGGCCTCTCGTACGACCTCCTGCATCTGCTGCTGAATCACCATTTCAAAAGCCTTCGCAGCCGAGCCGCTCTTTGTCGGGTCGGCGAGAGCAACTTGCTTTAAAAGGCGCGTATTGGTCAGATCCTTCCACGAGGCAGGAACTTCCGTAACGCCCAGACGCTCCAGCGAATCCGTGTTGTAGCAGATTCCAAAAGACGAAAGGCAGTTGCCAATCCAGCGTCCCTTCGAGTCGTAAAAAACTTCCCCGCTGACAATTTCGGGTAGGCTTTTTTCCGTAAACCATTCGGGGTGTTTGGCAAAAATATTACTCGGTACGAGACGCCCGGCCTGCGCCTGTTTAGTAAAATCGTAGGCTCCTCCACCAAAAAAAATATCGATACCGATTCCGCGGTCGGAGTTTAAAAAAGCTTCCCTGGCCTCCTGCGCCTGGGCAGGAGTTTCCGCATCCAGCTTTAATTTGGGATTATCAAAAGCTCCCTCGACCTCCGGGTTCCATTTTTTTCCTGAGCTCTCCCACTCGTGCTGAAAAGCTGCCAGGTATTCCGAGCGCAGGTAGCGGGAGATTTCGCTCGTTCCGCCAACAACCCGCCAGTCCAGCCTCACACTGCGCCCGGTTTTTTTTTGATAATATTCGCTGAAAGCATGCGTGAACTCATAGCGAATTGCCTCATTGTGAGGCGAAATAATCACCAGACTGTCATCCGCTTTGGACAACATATTTTGCTTGGGTTTAAAAACAAACGGAAGTCCGAGAACAAGTCCCAGAGCCAGCAAAACAGCGAGAATCCGTAACATACGATACTTCTATTTTCGAAGGATCACAACATCCAAGGGGTGAACTTTTGCAAAAAGGTCTCTGTCCTGGGGCCGCGCCTCCATGTGCGGATTCAGTTCAAAAATTTTCAGTCTCTCCTCGTCGGCATAAAACTCATACTGCGCAACCTCCCCGAGATAAACCGAATCCCGAATACGCCCCTTCACATAGTTGGTCTCCGGTTTGCTTTCCTTCAACTTCAGGGATTCCGGACGGATCGAAAGCGTCACCTCTTCCCCGGCCTTCGGCTTCCAGCCAGGCTCTGATAAAATTCCGGAAAATTTCCCGAGAGCCGTTTCGGTCTGCACCTCTTCTCCGTCAGCGGAAAGAATCCGGCCCGGCACAAAATTTGTTTCTCCTATGAAATCGGCAACCACCTTCGACTGTGGACGACGGTAAATCTCAGCCGGCGAGCCAATCTGCGCCACCTTACCCTTGTCGAGAATTGCCATGCGATCAGAAATCGAAAGAGCCTCTTTCTGATCGTGAGTCACGTAAATTGCCGTCAGGCCAAATTCCTTGCAAACCCGCCGAATTTCCGTGCGCATCTCCAGGCGCAGTTTTGCATCGAGATTCGAGAGAGGTTCATCCAGCAACAAAGCACGCGGACGAATGACCAGGGCACGAGCCAGAGCCACACGCTGCTGCTGACCGCCCGAGAGCTGGGCAATTTTGCGTTCACCATAAGCCTCCATCCTCACAGATGCCAGGGCTTCTTTCACACGCTGGGTCGTTTCACCTTTCGGGACTTTACGTTCCTCCAGCCCGAAGGCCACGTTTTGTGCGACCGTCAGGTGCGGCCAGAGAGCATAACTTTGAAACATCATCCCCGTATTGCGTTTGTGGGGCGGCAGGCGGGTCACATCCGTATCCTGAAAGAGCACTCGTCCGGAGTCCGGAAAATAAAAGCCTGCGATATTTCTCAGCAGCGTCGTCTTCCCGCAACCACTGGGGCCGAGCAGAAAAAATAATTCACCCGGCTCAACGCAGAAACTGATCTCGTCCAGGGCTACATTATCACCAAATTTCTTAAGCAGCCGATCAATCGTTATGGAAATCATAGTGGGGAGGAAGTAAGTAAAAATTTCACGACAGGAGGAACACAGAATTACGGAAATTTTTCTTCATGCCAGCTTATTTCAGCAAAAGAATAAAATTCTTAATCTCCAACCTGCCCCCTGCTATAAATAATGAGCGCATTTATCCCCCTCTCCGGCATTTTCCAGGCTGTCCTGAAAAGCAGACGCCCCCTTAACAGTCTGTTAATCAGGCAACAGCCTCACGCTCCGGAAGCACAAGCCCGGCCACAGCGTCGAGGGAATTAACTCTAAAAGCCTCCGGAGTTTTTTCCATGCGGGAGTCCCGTTTTCTGTCTACGAGAAGCACCGTCCCGATCCCGCAGGAATGCGGCACCGCGCCGTCTTCGTTCGGGTTGTCTCCGATCACTGCGATTTCAGCGGGGGGGATTCCGATTCGCTCCAGACACCGGCTCCAGAACTCCGGCTGGCTCTTTTGTCCCATGCAGACGTTCGACCCGAAGACTTCGCGAAACCATACCGAGCCGTCGCGTTCCGCGAGCCCGGCACGCTGGAGTTAGAGGTGACACCCCGAGAGCGGATTGTTGCTTACGATAAAAAGCGGCATCCCTGCGGCATGCAGTATTTTCACCATTTCGACCGCGTCGGGGTAAACGATAATCTCTTCGCGATGCCATTGCTCCAGCCACGTCCATGCCTCATTTTCCGGCAAAGC
>JBKEBM010000028.1:0-18091 GCA_047973165.1 Chthoniobacterales bacterium | reverse complement strand
TCGGCACCCTGGCTCTTTACGAAATTATTTTCTCTCCCTTTTCTTCAGCGATCGGAATGATACTTGGCTTTCTCTCCGGCAGCCTCCTCACACGTATCGGACCGGGAGCACAGCGGAGGCGACTTGAGGGCATGTTCGGACGCACCCTCAGCCTTCGATCCCAAAAGCAACTTTTCGACGGCCTGGGCAGTGTCTCATCAAAAAGTCGTAGTGTGGAGGTCAGTATTGTTACTGTACATCTCGGCAACAGTGTCGAGCTTTTGCGCACGCTGGAACCCGAAGATTTCACTCGTATGGTTCAGGCTTATATGAATACAGCGTCCGACCACCTGGTTGAATCCGGCGGCTTCCTCGACGGGGGTTCCGGCCAGACGCTGAGGGTCATTTTTGGCCAGCCCCTGGAAGACGAAGACCACGCACTTCGTGCTGGACGATCTGTACTTGGCCTGCTTCAGCGCCTGGATAGTCTCAATATCGAATCTCAGTCCAAATGGCGGCATGTCCTCGATCTCCATATTGGAGTTACTACCGGAAAAGTTATCGCAGGTTACTTCGGCAATCACCGCTCACGCCCCTTCACCGTCGTGGGGGAAACGGTCAATCTCTCCCAGCGTCTCGCTGCCGCCTGTGCCCACTATGGCACGCGCACCATCATCGGACCCGAAACCTACCTGGCCACCCAGGACGAACTTGAGGTCCGTCCCATCGACATCGTTCGCTCGCCGAACACCTCCGACAAAGAGCTTTACGAAATTCTCGGCCCGGTTGGTTCTCTCACGCCCGAGCGCGAAAAAGGACGTGACCGATTCTGGAGAGGAGTCATTTTTACCCGTGAGAAAAAATGGAGCGAAGCCATCGAAGAATTTACCAGTGCACGGATCAGCGGCATTCCTGATCCTCTGCTGGATTATTATCTCCATCGGATCGAGCGCGAAAAAAATATCGTAGACCCTTTGTCCGGCGGTATTCGTGATTTACCCGCAGTTTAAGAGTTTCTTAAAATGCCGAGGCCTCTCGCTTATCCCACGCCTTTTGCGGAGTTGATCGACGAACTTCGTCGCCTCCCCGGGATTGGACCTCGCAGTGCCGAGCGGATTTCGCTGTGGCTGCTGACCTCAAAGGATGCCCGTGTCCAGGAGCTTTCTGAATCACTCACCACAGCTAAGAACGAGATTCGCACCTGTGCCTGCTGCGGCTTTTTTTCTACGAGCGAACTCTGCCCTATCTGCGAAGACGAGCATCGAAAAGGAAAAGAAATCTGCGTCGTCGAACAAGCCACCGACATCCTTGCTGTCGAAAAATCAGCCTCCTTTCAGGGGCTCTACCACGCCCTCGGTGGAAAACTTTCCCCGCTTGATCACATTGGCCCCGAAGACCTGCGCATCGACAGTCTGCTTGAGCGCCTCAAAATCGAATCTCCCACGGAAATTATCCTGGCATTGAGCGCAGACGTCGAGGGCGAGGCCACCACCTCCTATCTCGTGGAAATTCTCGCCCCCACCGGCATCCCGGTTTCACGAATCGCACACGGTCTCCCCGCCGGCGGCGGTCTCGAACATGCAGACCATCTCACGCTTTCACGCGCCCTCTCCGGACGTCGTTCCCTTTCCTGAAAATCAGGCTCCTGCGCTTGACTAATTCTCCAACTTCCACATGAATATCTATCAGTTATGAAATCGTTCCTGTCTCTGTCTGCCTGTCTTATCGGAATACTCGCCCTAAGCGGATGTGCCACAAAATCCGACGAATCCACCTCCCTCGAAAAACGTTTTAAACGAGCCGACCAGGACGGCAACGGGAATATTTCCCGCAAGGAATACGAGGACTACATGATCGAAGAAATGTTTGCTCTGTTCGATGAAGATGGCAACGGAACCATCTCAGAAGCTGAATTTATCGCCGATGGAGGCACAGCCAAAACCTTTAAAAAACTCAACCGCAGCGGTTCCGGTCAGCTCACGCTCGACGAAGCAAAATCCAGCCAGCTAATCCGCGACCACCTGGCAGCTCCCTTTAACGAAGCCGATACGAATAAAAGCGGCTCCGTAACCTGGGACGAATTCGAAGTCTATCGTGCCAAAGCCCGCGACTACGTGCGTTAAGAAAAAGCCATCTTCCTTATCCGCGTATTTATATGAAACCGGAGAGCTGGCTCACTACCCTGCACACTCTTTACGACCAGTCCGTCGCCAAATACCGGAACGGTCTGCGCAGCAGTACGGATTTTTTTGATACGAAAGAAACCGCTTTTCTGACCAGCATCGGTATTACGCCTATACAGGTAGTGGATTACGTGGAGGACTTTGTTCGTGGCGGGGACCCGGACTGGGAGACCTACCTGCTGCTCGCAGCAGCCCGACGGGATTACTTTATCTTTGTTCAGAATTCCACACCGTTGAAAAATTGTGTGGCAGGTTCCGAGCTTCCCTCGAAGAGAGACCAGCTTGATGGCATAGCCTGGCTTCCGCGTATTATTCGGAAAGCAGACCATTTTTTAAAAGGCTGCCTGAGTCCGGACCTGATGTATGGCTGCGGTGGCGACCGACCTTTTTTGAAAAGTCACGGCATCAACCTGCCAGATTTTTTGAGTATGGTTCGTGCTGCCAATGGTGATGAGCAAAAAACGCTGAAGACATTTAAAGCACACTCCATTCAATTCTGAGAGAATGGAAAAACGCTACAGCCGAGGCACGAAAGGACGTCTGGAGCGTCACGCCGATCTTTGCAAAAAGCATATTTACGATACCTGTCCGACGCCCGACCTCGCCATCGAATTTATCGAAACGGTGGATCCGGATCAGGACAATGCGGTCTGGCAACAGTTTAAAGAACCTGCCGATGTGTTGCCTGAAGTTCGCGACTGGCTGAGTCCGCCGGAAGCCTCTGCTCAGGCAAACGCTTCGGCAGAAAAATTAAGCTCTGTAACCAAACTGCCACTCGCACCGAATCAGGTAATGGAAGGGCGTATAGACATCGCACTCAAGCGAACAAGAGCCTGGCTCACTGAAGACGTAACCCGAAAAAAAATAAACACTCTGTCCCCCGCCGAAGCCGCCCGATTTGCTCTGGAAAGAATGCATCACGAACTGCAGAAGGACACGTCCGGTAAAGATAACCAGGAGGAGTGAATGCAGGTGGGGGGGTATGACCAGCCAACAGAGGAACAAAGTCTGTCTTAATTTTTTATTTTGGTGTTAATCACATCTTCGGTTGCAGCTTATCCGCCGTTGCGACTTCCTTCGGGAGAATCAACTCTTGTGGATCGGTAGACAAAACTGTCGGCATATCCAGGAACCAGACAGTGCGAAATTTTCCAAAAAGTTTCCACACCTGGCCGTCCATACCAGCGGTATTGATTTGCACAACATTTCCTTTAAAGCTTCCACTTTGAACCTTTAAAGCGCAGTGGGCACTTTTCCGTTGGATACCGCTGCAAATTCTTCCGGGAATTTCAGCAGAAAGCTTTGAGTGGGCCAGGAGCTGGCTTCACCAAAGGCGCAAATTGTGCGGCCCGCGATGTTGTCGGCGATGTTTTTTAATGTCTTCGGGTCTTTATCCACGCCGTCGCCATCGAGCATGCGGTTTGTCATTTTATTCATCCACAGACTACCTTCGCGGCAGGGTGTGCACTGGCCGCAGCTTTCGTGGGCGTAAAAGGTGTTCAGGTTATTCAGGGCGCGGACCATACTGCGGGAGTCGTCCATCACGATGACTCCGCCACTGCCGACCATTGTACCGGCGGCCATTAAAGTGCTGGCGTCCATCGTAAGGTCGAGGATGCCTACTTCGCGCTCGTAATCGGAGCCGTCGGCATTTTTTGATTTGAGTTTTATTTTTTCGTCAGCTCGCAGAACCTTTGCTGAACTGCCACCGGGGATGACGGCTTTGAGCTGGCGTCCGGGGCGAAGCCCGCCGCAGACATCGTAAATCAGTTCGCCGAGCGTAACACCGCCGCAGGGGATTTCGTAGGTGCCCGGGCGCATCACGTCGCCGCTGACACACATCATGCGAGTCCCACCGTCGCCGGGGGTTCCCATTTTTGTGTATTCCTCGGGACCGAGGCGCAGGATGTGTTTGACGTGGCAGATTGTTTCGACGTTGTTGACGACCGTCGGCTGCATGTAGAGACCAAGGACCGCGGGGAAATAAGGAGGTTTGATACGGGGGTAGGGGCGTTTGCCCTCCAGGGATTCGAGCAGACTGGTTTCTTCTCCGCAAATGTAAGCGGCTGCTCCCTGGTGCACGTAAACATCCAGATCTAAGCCGGTGCCCAGGATATTTTTGCCAATGAAACCTTTTTCGCGGGCTTCGCGAATGGCGTTTGAGACAATTTTTGCGGCCTGGGTAAATTCGCAGCGGATGTAGATGTAGGCCAGCTTTACGTTGAGTGCATAGGCTGAAATGATAATTCCTTCGATGAGTTGATGCGGGTCTTCGTGCAGGATGTAGCGGTCTTTAAAGGTTCCAGGCTCGGATTCATCGCCGTTTACAACGAGATAATGTGGCTTGCCGTCGTCGTATTTGATGAAGCTCCACTTGACTCCGGCAGGGAATCCGGCTCCACCACGTCCACGCAGGTTGGCGGCTTTTATCGTGTCAATAATTTCGGCAGGCTTCATGTCGAGTGCCTTGCGGACTGACTCATAACCGCCGTGGGCGAGGTAAGTATCGATATCGGGCGCGTAGCCTTCTTTGGTTATATTTTCGAAAATAATGCGGCGCTCTTTGGGGTGCGGCGTTGGATGAACGTTACTCATGACGGGAGAAATTATGAAAAATTAAGGATTCTGTTTTGTGTTTTTTTCGGCATGTGCCTTCAGGGCGGCATCGACATTTTCCGGATCTACGCGTTCGTGCAGGTCGTTGTCGATGAGGCAAACAGGAGCACTTCCACAACTTGCGAGACACTCCACAAATTCGACGCTGTAGTTTCCGTCGTCACTGGTCGGGATTCCGTCGCCGTGGTTGTGCAAAGCCGCCTCATGATCGATCTTTGTGGCTTTACAAAAGGACTTGTGAACTTCGTAACCTCCGGCAAGAGCACAGGATAGCGTGCGACAAACGCGGATGTGTGTTTTCCCCGGTGCCTGACGCCGAAACCAGGGATAAAAAGTGACCAGTTCGAGAATGTTAATGGGCTGCAGCTCCAGTTTTTCGGCAATCCATTCCATGCCGCTTTCGTCGATAAAGCCGAAGTGATTTTGCCAGAGATGGAGGAGAGGCAGGGCCGCACTGCGCTTTGAAACGGGGTAGTGAGTGATCATTTCTTCCATTTCTTCGACAAGCGGAGTCGGAAGAGAATCTGCCTGACGGGGGGCGGATTCCTTGGTTTGGCCGGGTGACTGCGTGGGCGTTGAGTTCATGTTTTTTTAAAAAAATCTCTTCAAAGTGTTAATTGGTGACCTGGTAATTGCAGATCTGTCGCCAGACTATGCTAAGTCCGGAAAATTTCGATGTAAAAATTTTCGGTGAAAAGGGAGGGTATCCGTTTTTGAAACAATTCTTCATCGGCGGCGAAGGGCACTGCGATAGTTGTTGCGGTCCACCGTGCGCAGATTTTCTCCCCGGCGCTTGAGAACAAAGGTGTTGTTGTCGCCGTATTTTGACCATGGGCCGACCGGCACATCGCTGAAATCGACAAATTTCCAGTCCGCAACATCCTTACCTTTCATCCCGAGAAAATCGCGGACTGCGGGGGAGATATCGAGGCCTGCACCCTGGTTCAGATTGGGTTTCGGGCGTGCATTTCCAAAGACATACTGCCAGTGATCGGTGCGAAAGGGTCCGCAGTCCTCCCACTGGGCGTAGCAAATGCGGCGGCCCTTGCGAATGGCAACCCAGCGTCCTTTGCAGACGCTTTTGCCCTCGCGCTCAAAGGCTTCTTTGAACCACGGGATGGCCCGGCGAGACTCGGGTTTTGTTTTCCCGAGGGTCACGTCGTTGTAAGGAAGTGCTACGTAAAAAGGATTTTGGCGCGGGATGAATTTTTTTGGCAGGAAATTTTTACGAGCTTTAGGGTCAGGGTTATCGAGACCGCCGTAATTTTTTGCCCATTTAGTGTCCCAGGAGCTTTTGTGATTTGGAGTTGGATTATTTTTAGTGGGTTTTTCACCAACCCAGAAAACAGTAGTTACAATATTGCGCTTCCAGGGATAACGCCCGAATCCCCGGCCCGGATTTGCTGCATAGGTAACGGCCGGACGTAAAGTATTAATCTGTTTGCGGCGAAGATCAACTGCGCGCCTCTCAAATTCACGGGAGGTGGAGGTCGAAGCTGCGGACAAAGACTGCGTTGTGAAAACGCAGAGAAGAAGAAAGCCGCTTGCGGCAAGAGAAGGGATCTGTCGCATCGAGTAAAAATAAGGAGCTTCAGCCAGGGGGCAAGTCATTTATTCGGAGAATCTAAAATCCAATTCTTTTTTGGGGTTTGGTATTATGGGTAGCTCCGGGAGTCGTTAAATTTGCCGACGTATCGTGTCGCGATGTGCCAGGCGTTCGCTCGTCTCGGGGTAATCCAGCGTGAAGTGAAGTCCGCGACTTTCCTTTCGGCTGATTGCACAGTCCACGATCAGGGAGGCGACGGTTACCAGATTGCGCAGTTCCAGAAGCTCCGTTGTAATTTTAAAATTCCAGTAAAACTCCTGGATTTCCGTATGCAGATTTCGCAGGCGTGTCGCTGCGCGTTGCAGGCGTTTATCGGTTCTTACAATGCCGACGTAGTCCCACATGAGGCGACGAATTTCATCCCAGTTGTGATAGATTACGACCATTTCATCAACGTCTGTGACCTGGCCCGGGCGCCATTCCGGCAGATCGAAATGCTGCTGTTTTTTAATTTTTTTGGAGGATTTTTCGACGGCTCGATGCGACATGACGAGTGCTTCCAAAAGCGAGTTGCTGGCGAGCCGGTTAGCTCCGTGGAGTCCCGTGCAGGCAACCTCGCCGACGGCATAAAGTCCCGGCAGAGTCGTCTCGGCATGTTCATCGACCTTTACGCCGCCGCACTGATAATGCGCGGCGGGAACGACCGGGATTGGCTCTTTGGTGCAGTCGATGCCGAGCTTTAGGCAGGTCTCATAAACCGTGGGAAAGCGATTTTTAATAAAGTCTTTCGGTTTGTGAGAGATGTCGAGAAAGACGCATTTGCTGCCTGTGCGCTTCATCTCGGCATCGATTGCCCGCGCTACGATATCGCGGGGGGCCAACTCGGCTCGCTCGTCAAATTTATCCATGAAGCGCTCGCCCTTTGCATCGAGGAGGACTCCTCCCTCTCCCCGCACGGCTTCAGTTATCAAAAAAGATTTTGCCTTGGGATGAAAAAGGCAGGTCGGATGAAACTGGATAAACTCCATGTTTGCGATTTGCGCTCCGGCTCGCCAGGCCATTGCAACTCCGTCGCCGGTGGCAATGTCGGGGTTGGTGCTGTAAAGGTAAACCTTTCCGCAGCCGCCAGTGGCCACGACTGTTACGTCGCTGCGCAGCACTTCGACTGTTCCGGTTTTTTCATTGAGCACATAAACTCCGACACAGGAGTCTCGCATGGCGTAGCCGAGTTTTCCGGTTGTGATAAAGTCTACCGCCATGTGGTATTCCATGATCTCCACATTCGACAGGTGACGAACCTGGTTTACCAGGCGAGTTTCGATTTCGCGCCCTGTGGAGTCCTGAAAGTGTAAAATCCTCCGCTTGCTGTGGCCGCCTTCTTTGCCAAGGTCGGGCTCGTGCTGGCCGGGTGCGACCTCGCGTTCGTCGAAGTGGACACCCCACTCCACGAGTTCCCGAATGCGGGGCGGCCCTTCTTCGACAACTATGCGGGAAATGTCTTCATCGCAAAGATTAGCCCCGGCAATAAGGGTGTCCTTCAGGTGGTTTTCAAAGGAGTCCTCCGCTCCGGTAACACAGGCGATTCCGCCCTGGGCGTAGGCGGTATTTGAATCCATCAACTCCCGTTTTGTGATCAGGGCAATTTGTGCCGAGGGATTTTTGGCGGCTGTTTTTAAGACAAAAGAAAGTCCGGCAATGCCGCTGCCAATTACGATACAGTCAAATTTTCTCATGCTCTCAGGGGTAGTTTGATATTATCGATCAGACGGGTTTTTCCAAGCTTTACGGCGACGGCCAGGATTGCTCGGCTCGCTTTGTTTAAAGGCTGCAGCGACTCTGCATCGACAATCTCTGCATAATCCAACTTAACATTCGGGATTTTTTTTAGCCTGGAAATGACGAATCGACGGAGTGCCGGGATGTTTTTTTCTCCATCAGAAACTCGTTTTTTTGCAGCTTTGAGAGTTGCGAAAATTTCCGGGGCAGCGGCGCGTTCTGTTGATGAGAGGTAGCGGTTTCGGCTGCTGAGTGCCAGGCCGTCGGCTTCACGAACAATTGGGTGTCCGACAAGACGAATCGGAAAATTCAGGTCGCGAACCATACGTCGTAAAACTACGAGTTGCTGCCAGTCCTTTTCACCGAAGACAGCGATGTCGGGTCTTAGGATCAAAAATAATTTTGCCACGATGGTGCAGACTCCGGAAAAATGGCCGGGACGCTGTGCACCGCAAAGCGGCTGCGAGACCAGATTCTCTTCGATCCGGGTGCTTGCGTCTGCGGGATACATCTTTGCAGCCTCCGGAGTAAAAAGGAGATCGACTCCGGCCTCCCGGCAAAGGCTTGCATCACGTTTTGCATCGCGGGGATATTTTTTGAAATCCTCACCGGGCGCAAACTGAGTCGGGTTTACAAAGATACTAACGGCGACGCGACCAGTCGATCCGGCCAGAGATCTGGCGTGCCGTATCAAAGCGAGATGCCCGGCATGGAGTGCCCCCATTGTGGGGACGAAGACGATTTTTCCACGCTGCGTGCTGCACCAGGTGCGGACGGAGGCAATGCTCGATAGGGTTTTCATCACCCGTTAGCTGCGGAGGTGGGCAGTTTTTTACTGAGGTGCCGCTGTTGGCGCGGGTTTCGCGGAAAGATCAGCCGGATCGGACTGGTCGGTCGTATCCACCGGATCTGGTGCTGCCGGAGCAGGAGAAGCAGTTGCGGCAGGTATGGGTGCCTGGCTTGCTGTATCTCCCAGCACTTCCGAACTAATTGTTTTGCTCGGAGCGTTTGAGTTTGCATAGGCAATCGCCAGGAGCAGCGTAACAGCAAAGAATCCCCCGCCGAGCCAAACCGTCATTTTTTGCAGGACGTTTGTGGTCTGTGCTCCGAAAAGATTGTCGGTTACACCTCCGCCGAAAGCGGCTCCAAGACCTTCGCTCCGGGGACGCTGCATCAGGACAAGAAGGATCATCAGGAGACTGACCATCACATGGATGACGATTAAAATCGGAATAATGATAGACATAAGACGAAACCGACGACCTTTGCCCTAAAGCGGCTTCGTTGTAAAGAATCGATCATAAGAAAATATGAGATCCCTGCTTTTTCAGGCTACGGACGCTTTGCTTTTCGAACCTTTGGTTGCTTCTCCCGACTCGATGGCAGGCCCAGAATCTGGCGAGGAATTCGCTTGGGCCGCCAGATGGGATCGCTTGCTTTGCCGTAGCTTACGTATTCAAAAAGTTTGCTGACGGGGAAGAGAAGCATACCAGGAAGCCCCTTGGCATTCAGGCGGATATTCATATCCATTTTATCCTGCATAAAAAAGATATCGCCTTCTCCGAACATGCTGAACCCCTTTCCCTGAATCTCCAGGTTTTTTGTCGTGATGGTCTGATTTTTAACTGTAAAATCTGCCGTCGCATTTCGTGCATCCTGGAAGCCAATGTCTCCGAGAATCGCGGAAAAAGGCCCCAAAATCGGAATTGCAAATACGTCTCCATCCACAATTTTCATCGATCCTCGCCCCACTAAATCTTCCTGCGCACGCATGTCTGCCTCGAAATCAAAGTTGCCGCTGACTTTTCCTTCAGAGTCTTCGTAGTCAAAATACAACTTTGTCAGAGACGTGAAATCAACACGGTTGAGGCGCACATTGGCTGTGTATTTTGGGTTTCCAGGATTGAGCGGAATCCGGGCTTTTATATAGACCTTGCCCCCGTAGATGCGTGCTTCATCGATATTTAAATCCAAAATACCCTTTCTGACTTCGGCCCGTCCTCGCGAACGATCGAAGTTCAGCGTTTCCTGAAATAAATCATACCGCAAACCTGTCGGAGCCGTAAACTGAATGTTCAGAGTCGTCCCTTCCGGGTTCTCCATATCCACCCGCCCCGAAATTTCAACATTGGGATTTTGCTTAAAGCGATAGGGTTTCAAAGTTTCAGAAATTTTCGGGTCTATCCAAAGCAGAGCTTTTACCGGATCGACATTTGTAGTTACTTTTTTAAGTCGGACTTCGTGTTGCTTCATATCGTAAACAACCTCGCCTTTTGCCTCAGACCTGCCGTCCCGAACCAATAAATTTGTGTAGGTGATCGTCTTGTCAGCAAAGGCAAAATCCGTATCGACTGAATCCAGCCAGGCCTTGCGCATAGCTACGCGTCCAATAGTGATATGCCCTTCGCCGGTGAGAGCATCGGGATTTTTTGCCGGCCAGGTAAATTCCATTTCGACAGCCGCCGGAGCGGGTAACTCCATATTGGCAAGAACGTTTCGCGTCGGCTGATCCAGCAATGGTTGAGCTTTCAGCGGGTCGGCAAGTCCCTCAAAGTGTGCACGCCAGTTTCCCTCATCGAGCATTACGTCAAAGACGCCGCTTACGGCATCGCTTGTGATACTGGCTTCGCGCAGCAAAAAGCGACCGTCTTTCCAAATAGCATCAATTTCGACTTCCCTGACCGGAACATCTCTCACCACGCAATCCTGAATCCCAAGTGCCCCGATTATTTTACCCCGGAATTTTCCCTCTTCGATCTGAAAATTCGACGTTGCCTGCAAAGACGGGGGAACATTTAAAGTAATCTCTTTTAAAATGTCGCTTTTGTTTAAAGAAGTCAGCCAGGGGATCGGGTCCAGCGAGGAAGAGAGGCTCACATTTCCCTTTAGAGTTTTGAAATCAAAATTTCCGGACAAAAGCAGCCGCTGCAAGGCAGGGGTAAAAAAACCTGTATTTGCGGGAAGCCGACTTGCGGGATCACTCGCCTGAAAACGCTGCACGACCAGACGGCTGCCGGAATACGCCGCATCAAGGGCAATATCCTCCAAAGTAACATCACGCCAGGTCGCAGCATTTACGCGCAGCCGAATCCTTTCCAGAGCCAGGCTGTCTTTTTTTCCAAAAACACCGGACACAAACAGCTCAATGCGAGGAGGATGATCTCCAAAATAGATTTCGTTAAAAATATCCAGGGCCTGCTTAGCAAGCTCAGAAGAGGGCGAATCCTTTTTTTCGGATTCTGCTGTCGGAGTTTCCGGAAGCATGCTGGCAAAATCCGGCGATTCATTTGGTGAAGGTCGCTGCAAGGACCCCCTCAGAGAAAATTCCACTCCGTTCAGATTAAAATCACAACGGGAAATCCGAATCTGCCCCGGTAAAATTAAAACGGATACTTCCACGTCTTTAAACTTCAGAACACGATCGCCGCTCAGTGGAATTTCAAGACTCGTTTTATTCAACGTCAAAGCCCGGACTTCGATTTGACGCTTAAGAAGAGCACTCAGGTCCAGGTCCAGCCGCACTCGGGCAATCGTTGCGGCACGCCCGCTTTCTCTGTCTTTAAAACGCAGTTTCGATGCCACCAAACCATCCACAGGATTTATCAGAAGCTTTTTTACACTCACCTCATACTGCGCACTGCTCAGTGCTTTCTCAACTTCTCGCGTAAGGTCTTCTCCTAATCCAATCTGCCCGAGATACCAAACCAACATCGGCACACCAGTGAGTACCGCAATGATAAGCAATCGGAAGATATATTTTAAAAAAAGACGCAGGAACGCAGGCATTTGAACAAGACGGAGTTTTCTCCAGCTTCGTCGCTTTGTAAAGTTGCCTGTTTTTCATTCTCTGGTTTTTTAACAGGCTGTTAAGCAGTTTCGGCATCATCAATTTATAGCATTAGGCATATTTTACGCTTTTGTTTGTTTTTAACTCAGCACAGGATGTGAGGATTCTTTCGTCACTATGAAGACCTCCGCTGCAAAGACCCCGATTCGTTACGATTATAAAAATTCCCCGCCTGTAGACCATGTGGGGATCAGTGAACGTTCCGCGCGTTTTACGACGCGAAGTATTAAGACGACGACGAAACGCGAGGGGCTCGAAAAGGTTTTGAATATGATCGACCTGACGACTCTCGAAGGTGCGGATACGCCAAATAAAGTCCGGCAGCTTTGCTATAAAGCCGAGCATTTGCACGATGCGATTCCGGGGCTTCCCACGACGGCGGCGGTTTGTGTTTATCCGACTTTTGTGGGGGTTGCGCGAGCGGCACTTGGAGATCGTTCGCCGGTGAAGATTGCTTCGGTAGCGACGGCCTTCCCGTCGGGGCACTCGATCCTTAAACCGAAGCTGGAGGAGACGGCACGCGCTGTCGGTGATGGTGCGGATGAAATCGATATGGTGATTTCGCGTGGTCGGTTTCTGAGCGGTGAATACGATTATGTGTTTGATGAAATTGCTGCTGTGAAAGAAGCCTGTGGCAAGGCGCGACTAAAAGTAATCCTGGAAACCGGTGAGCTGGCGACTCTCGATAATGTCCGCCGTGCCAGCGACATCGCGATTCATGCAGGGGCAGATTTTATAAAAACTTCGACCGGGAAAATCCCTTCGGCGGCAAGCATCCCGGTCACGCTCGTTATGCTACTCGCCATCCGCGATCACTTTCAGAAAACCGGGCAGATGATTGGGATGAAGCCTGCGGGCGGCATCTCAAAGGCCAAGCTTGCCCTGCACTATCTCGTGATGGTGAAGGAAACGGTCGGTCCGGAATGGCTCACTAATGAATGGTTTCGCTTCGGTGCGAGCAGTCTGGCCAATGACGTTTTAATGCAAATCGCAAAACAGGAATCCGGTTACTACCAGGCCGCGCCTTATTTCTCCAAGGACTAATTTTTAACCCCTTTTAACCCCTACTTAATTCGATGGCTAAAAAATCACCTTCCAAAAACTGGGACTACGCTCCGGCTCCCGAGTCGATAAAAGTTCATCTTGCCAAACGTTACGACCACTTTATCGGCGGCAAATGGACTCCTCCTGCAAAGAAAAAATATTTCCCAACGATCAATCCGGCGACCGATCAGAAAATCGCTGAGGTCGCACTTGGGTCACAGGAGGATGTAAACGCCGCAGTCAAAGCGGCCCGCACGGCTTACGAAGGAGTCTGGAGCAAAATCTCCGCTCGTGAGCGCGGTAAATATATCTATCGAATTGCAAGGCTCATCCAGGAGAGGGCACGTGAATTTTCTGTTATAGAATCAATGGATGGCGGGAAGCCGATTCGTGAGTCGCGTGATATAGATATACCCGTCGCCGCAAATCATTTTTTCTATCATGCGGGCTGGGCCGATAAGCTGTCCTACGCTTTTCCAAACAGAAATCCTCAGCCGCTCGGTGTGGCGGGGCAGGTCATTCCGTGGAATTTTCCGTTTCTGATGGCGGCCTGGAAAATAGCACCGGCACTCGCAACCGGAAATACAGTCGTTTTAAAACCTGCGGAAACAACCCCGCTCACCGCTCTCAAACTCGCCGAACTCATCGCCGATGCGGGGTTACCGGACGGCGTGGTCAATATCGTAACCGGTGCCGGAGAGACCGGTGCCGCAATCGTGGCACATCCCGATGTCAATAAAGTCGCCTTCACCGGATCGACTGGTGTTGGCAAGCGCATTCAGGAATCGCTGGCGCATACGGAAAAGAAAATCACCCTCGAACTCGGTGGCAAAGCGGCCAATATCATCCTCGAAGATGCCGCCATCGACCAGGCCGTCGAGGGCGTGGTCAACGGGATTTACTTTAACCAGGGCCACGTCTGCTGCGCAGGCTCCCGACTTTTTATTCAGGAAAATATTTTTGATGAAGTCATGTGGAAACTACGCCGCCGTATGGACACACTGGTACTCGGAGACCCGCTGGATAAGAATACGGATGTCGGTGCAATCAACTCGAAGGGCCAGCTCAAAACGATCAAAAAATACATCCAGGCCGGCATTGATGACGGTGCGGAAATATATCAACCCGCCTGCCGTATTCCGGACAAAGGCGCATGGTGCCCGCCGACGGTTTTTACCGGTGTATCACAGTCTTCACTCATCGCACGCGAAGAAATTTTTGGCCCCGTTTTGGCGGTGCAAACCTTCCGCACAGTGCCTGAAGTGATAGAAAAGGCGAATAACACACCATACGGTTTATCGGCAGGTGTCTGGACGGATAAAGGAGCACGGCTTTTCCAGATCACCGGGCAACTCGATGCCGGGGTGGTCTGGGGAAATACTTTTAATAAATTCGATCCCGTTTCTCCCTTTGGCGGCTTTAAAGAAAGTGGTTACGGGCGTGAAGGCGGCCTGCACGGACTCGCAGCCTATCTTAACCTGGAAGTGTAAAAGTATTATATTTTAACTCTAACGATTATGGAACGCATAGAAGTTTTGAAAACATACAAATTATATATCGGCGGCAAATTTCCGAGAACAGAGTCGGGGCGTTATTATGCTCCGAAGGGTAAGAACGGAAAAATTTTGGGAAATATCTGCCAGGCCTCACGAAAAGATTTTCGCGAAGCCGTCGTTGCTGCTCGCCCTGCGCAGGCAAAGTGGGCTGCTGCTACAGCATTTAATCGCAGTCAGATTTTATATCGTATCGGAGAGATGCTTGAGGGGCGTCGGGCTCAGTTTGAAAATGAACTTCAGTTGCAGGGCAGCACAGCCGCCGCTGCGAAAAACGAAGTCGCTGCTGCCATCGATCAGTGTGTTTATTATGCGGGATGGTGCGATAAATATTTGCAGGTTTTTTCATCGGTCAATCCGGTTTCGAGTGCACATTTTAACTTTTCCATTTACCAGCCAACGGGCGTGGTCGCTGCTGTCGCACCTGAAAAATCGGGCCTTACCGGACTTCTCGGCACGCTGCTGCCCATCATCGCCGGTGGTAATAGTTGTGTGATTCTGGCTTCGGAAAGCAAGCCGCTTTGCGCAATCACGCTGGCGGAAGTTCTTGCAACTTCTGACCTTCCCGGAGGCGTTGTGAATATTCTTACCGGAAGCCGGAGCGAACTTTTATCGCAGTTTGCGACGCACAAAGATGTCAATGCCCTCGTCGCATCTGACTTAAATGATGAGGATCAGACTTTGGTCCGCAAATCTGCTACGGATAATTTGAAAAGAGTTATCCTGCGCAAAGACGATCCCGCCAAAACAGAATCGCCCTACAGTATTTTGCCGTCTCAGGAGATAAAAACAACCTGGCATCCCATCGAGTCGAGCATCAGTTCGGGTGGGAGTTATTAGAACATTACGATTTCAAATCGCGGGTCTGAAAAATCATATAGCCCAGTAAAATGAGGCTTATATTTATAGCCAGGAGCCAGATGTAATCTTCTGCCATTGTTTCCCAGGGGATTTGATAGCGAAAAATATTGGACCATGTGCTCATGCGAGTCGTTATAAACCATGAGCGAACACCTTCAAAATAAGGGATGTTTCGCAGGATCGTATCAACGAAGAAAAAAGAAAGAGTCAGTATCGTTGCGGCTGCCGGTTTCATTTTAAAACAGGAAAAAAAGAGGGCGAGAGATGTGATCGTCATCAGGCTGCAGGCGAGGAGAGGGATAGCTGCAATATAACGTAACAGGCCCTCGTTCCACTCGTAGAGAGCAAATAATTTTTCAAGTGGAGTAAAAACGAAAAGCCCACCGGAGCCGGCCTGAATCCAGCCGGTTACAAGTGCGGTTGTGCTGATGAAAAGTGTAAGCACAAAAGTATAAATAGCCGCCGCCAGCACTTTTAAACAAATAATGCGAAAGCGTGAAACCGGGCGACAAAGAGCCATACGCATCGTGCCATCCTCAACTTCTTTCGCGATGAGATCCCCTCCGACAAGAGACAGGTAGAGTGCGCCGAGTAAAAAAACGGTCCATAATAATATAAGAAGTCCGAGCGTGAGACCCGACATATAATACTCCGCGACATAGCCGTTTTGCTGAATAATTCTTTCAAAGCTCTGGCGAACAGGTCTGAGGCGCAGCAGAAATAAGATAAGTAATTCGACTCCAAAAAATGCTGCAAAACCCATATAGGTCCGCTTACGAGCGAAGAGTTTGAAGAGTTCGATTTTGAGCTGTGCTAAAATCATGAGCCGGGTTGATTGTTTAAAGTTCGTAAGTAAAAGTCTTCGAGAGAGGAGGCCAGTGGAATAAAGGATTGCAGACCTGCATTGGCCGAACAGAGAGCAGCAGACAGGTCAGCCAAATCGATATCTTTGGGGAGAAAATAGATATCATCTGCTACTTTCTCCGGATGCTCTGCTCCGGCATTGCTCAGGACGGGCCAGGCATTTTGAGGGGATTTAAATTTGGCCTGAATACGAATCTGATTACCCGTTGCTTCCTGCCACTTTCCGCAAAAGACGAGGCGTCCCTGGTGCAGAATTGCAATACGATCGCAAAGCCGCTCGACCTCGGAAAGAATGTGAGAGGAAAATATAATCGTCTTTCCCTGATCTGCTCGCAGGGAATGAATCATCTCCCGTGTTTCAATGATACCCTGGGGATCAAGTCCGTCATTTGGTTCATCAAATAATAGTAAATCCGGATCGGGTAGCAGTGCCTGGGCAAGCGCCAGGCGCTGTCTCATGCCGTGACTGAAGGTGGCGACTTTATCGCGCATTCGCGTCGTGAGTCCGACGAAGCGGATGACTTCTTCCCGCTTTTTGGGATCGGTTTTTCCTGTGAGTGTTGTGTAATAATCCAGATTGGTGTCAGCACTCAGGTAGTCGTAAAAAGTAGGAGTTTCGAAAATTGCCCCTGTCTTTTGCAGTGCTTTCGCTCTTTGTTTTGCGACATCGTAGTTTGCGATATGCACGCTGCCGGCGTCGGCAGTGATGTGGCCGAGTATGATTCCAAGGGTGGTGCTTTTGCCAGCACCGTTGTGGCCGAGGAGGCCAAAAATCGCCGGGATTGCATCATTTTCTGCAAACGCTCAATCACGGGAGCAAAGTCGAGTTTTACCTCCGCCGAGGAATCCGTGTAAAAAGACTGGAGACCCTGATCGATGATTTTCTGAGCCTGGGCACGGTCGATTTCGTTAGGCACCATACCTTCCGTTTTTGCTTCGACCTCCTCGATGTCTGCAATGGCTTTTTCCACGAGCCGTTTACGTTTTTCGGGTTCCATTTTGTTGAGTACGAGCATCGTCTGGCGAAAACCTTCCGGCAGGGTTTACTCGATAAATCCAAACAACTGCTAACTGGCTGCACGCCAAAAAAATTTTGAAGCCAGCAGTAAAAGTTCGGCGAAGTCTGAGTCTTTTTTTTCATAGGGTATTAGGCGCAGTCGCAGTCGTATCGGGTGAAGGAGCTGTCGTAGCTGATGATCCGACTTTCTGCATTACAGATGATGTTCGGTAAACGGGTAGCCTATTTTCCCTCGTTAAATTTTTTGTTCAAAAATTCTTGAACTTTTTTAAAAAACTCTTAGCTTTCCTCTTGTGCCAGGCTTAAAATCCGAAAAATCAGTTTCGAAAAATAAAGGATCGAAAGCCTCCTCTCCTGCTGTAACCGCTGCAGGTAAAGGGAGGAGAACTTTGGCGGTGTCGGGATTTGATACGCATGTTCTGGAGCTTTTTTCGAGTATCAGCAGGCTGCTTGGGATGCCGCCTTCGCTGGGAGCTATTTACGGTTTGCTTTTTGTCTCAAGCGAACCACTTTCCATGGATCAACTCATTGAGGGCCTCAAAATAAGCAAAGGTGGGGCAAGTATGGGTTTGCGGCAGCTGCGCGAAGTCGGAGCTGTGCGAACGCTCAGAATAGAAGGGGACCGTCGGGATCATTATGTGCCGGAATTGGAGCTGCGGCATCTTGTTCGCTCTCTTTTAAAGGAAAGGGTGCTTCCGCATCTGGAACAGGGTGCAAAGGAACTCTCAAGGTTGCAGGAGATGGTAAAGGAACTACCTGATTTTCGCCAGGAACATATAACTGCACGCCTTGGTAAGCTAAAAA
>JBKEBM010000006.1:0-8262 GCA_047973165.1 Chthoniobacterales bacterium | reverse complement strand
TTCCTCCGGCGGTCTTGGGGATACTGTCAAAAACATGCAGCCTCTCAATGCGGCTTCTGTGACCTCAGAGAATAATCTCTCTGCTATCACCACCTCCGCTCCTTCGGCTCTTTCTTTTGAGGTTAAACCAGCTTCTCTAACCCCCGTATCTGTAGCTACTGTAGCTACTGTTGCTTCAGCAAATACCGGGGGATCAGGGGATGGTAATGATTCTGCTGATACAGGGGGTAAAGGTGGTGGAAGTGGTAAGGGGATTGGACTGGGGTATTCATCTGCTACCTGGCCTGGTACCAAAAAAGCATTAGGAAATGTTGGTGAAGGATGGGGGCGACCCGGTAAAGATGCTTTAGTAAATCAGGATATAATTCTGATTGTGGATCAGAGTCAGAGAATTCGCGCAAAAAAGAAACTCCATTCTGGAGTTCAAAACCTTATTAATGCACTAAAAGCCACCAACAATGTAATAGGAGAACTGGGAACACTTACAGGAATAATGGCTAAAAATGACCCAAATCACTATAAAATTGGAACCGAATTTTGAAATAAAGTCAAAGGAACTGACGAAGTTGTAACCTACTCCACAAATACTATTGAGCGGAAAGAAAAAGTAAAAGATCGCAATGCAGGATACGCATACTTTACAGACCATCAAACCTTCTACTGGGCCATTCTGGATGCCTGCCGGAAGTATGCAGGAAGTAAAGCTACTATCGTTGCCATCTCAAATTTCAAAGAAACTTCTTCCAAAAAAGATGATATTAAAACTTTAGTTACAGAACTTATAAAAGCAGAACTAAGGCTTTATATTATAACCACTTATGAGAAGCCATCTCCCGGCAGTCAGCTTATAGCATCGCAGTCAGGAGGAGCCCTCCGCAGAGCTTCTGTAACTTTTTATAAAAAAGAAGCAAATGCTAAAGGTAAAACTTACGGAGGAGGAACCATAACATGGCTCAATAACTCCAAAAATCCTATCAAGGATCTGGACCCTCCTCCACCTACGGATAACTGACTTTTGAAGAATAAAACATACCCCCCCTATACTCCCCCCTACATCCATACAATATATTATACAGGGTTTCCGTTGTACGGATGGAAACACCTACTGCTACAGTTTTTAGAATCGGATGTTTAATCACCATGTTCTCCCCCCTATTAAAATGTGTGTTGTATTCGAACATTACCGGGAAGTTCCAAATACAACATAAAGCGAATACCTCGCCTCAATAGTTTACTTTGAAAAACCTACTCAGTAATACTCACACACAATTAACCAATTTCAACCTGACACCTTATTTCGTTTTTTCCTTTTGTCGCAGGAGTCATAACGTGAGGATTCTTAGCATCAATATCTGATGGTACAACAAAAAAGAGGAGGTCGTAAAACGAGCCTCCCCTTTTATTTTAAGCTACAATATCCTGTGGCTCCAGGAAACCTTCAAGCTGGCGGATACGGGTGGGGTGCCGCATCTTACGCAAAGCTTTGGCTTCGATCTGACGGATACGCTCACGCGTAACTTTGAACTGGCGTCCCACTTCTTCCAGGGTGCGGCTGTATCCGTCGACAAGGCCGAAGCGCTGCTCCAGGACCTGGCGTTCGCGCTCGGTGAGAGATTCGAGAACGTCTTTGATCTTATCTTTCAGAAGAACGATTGCGGCCTGATCGGCAGGGTTCTCTGCGGATTTGTCTTCGATAAAATCTCCAAAGCTCGTGTCCTCACTGTCGCCGACGGGTGCCTGCAAGGAGATGGGCTGCTGGGCCATTTTGAGAACGGCCCGAACACGCTCGACTGGCAATTGGATTTCATCCGAAATTTCTTCGGGTGAAGGCTCGCGTCCGTATTCCTGCACAAGCTGTTTCTGCACGCGGATCAGTTTATTGATCGTCTCAATCATGTGCACCGGAATACGAATCGTCCGGGCCTGATCGGCAATCGAACGTGTGATCGCCTGGCGAATCCACCACGTCGCATAAGTCGAGAATTTATAACCGCGACGGTATTCAAATTTTTCGACGGCCTTCATGAGACCCATGTTGCCTTCCTGAATAAGGTCGAGGAAGGAGAGTCCGCGGTTTGTGTATTTCTTGGCGATGGAAATGACAAGGCGCAGGTTGGCCTCGACCATTTCGGTCTTGGCTTTGAGAGCCTTGCGGTGCCAGAGGCAGAGATCGCTGTAGGATGACGTGAAAGCCTCGCTGTCCATCCAGATACGGGCCTGCAATTCGCTGAATTGAGCTTTTAGATTGCGCTCGGCCTTATCGCTGTCGGCAGCTCTGGAGCGGTGTAAACGAGCAATTTCGTTTTCGAGATTCTTTGCGGCTTTGATCATGTCGTCGGCCTGGCCAACGAAATCTTCGATGATTTTTTGTTTAAAGAAAAAACGTGGGTAGAGCTTTTGCAGGGCGGCCAAAGCTTTATCAAAATTTTTCTGAGTCGCAGGTGTTGGCGCCTTCCCGGCGATTTTTGAGCGGTAGATCGCAGCGATGGTGTCGCTCTGCTTTTTGACATTGGCGCAGAGTTTTGGAAGCCCTTTCATGTAGCGCTCGCGGCTCTCAATTTTTTTATCGAGAATTACGCGGTCGAAGCGCTCGCGCTGATCCAGAAGTTTTTGTGCCAGATCGAGGTGAGCATTTGCGGTGAAACCGTAAATATAAAGGATTTCCTGGACTTTCAGCTCTGCATCTTCGATTCGCTTACTGATTTCAACTTCCTGTTCACGAGTCAGCAAGGGAACCTGCCCCATTTGCTTGAGATACATGCGAACGGGATCGTCCAGGATGTCGAGCTTGGTATCGGCCTTTGTATCGCGCTCTTCGTCGTCTTTTTTGTCTTTGACGTTATCCACATCCGAGGCGTCGATGAGTTCGATCTCAACTGCAAAAAGCTGGTTAATAATGGTCTCTACAAAATGCTCATCCAGATTACCGGGCGGCAGCGCTTCGTTGAGATCTTCAAAAGTGACGTATCCCTGCTCTTTGTGCAGATGGATAAATTCGCGGACTTTTTCTTTAACTGCTTTTTGAAATTCTTCGCCACTGAGAGGCTTGGGAGCTTCATTGGCGGCTGCCGGGGCATCGCCCTGCTGTTTGCTTACTTCGACGACTTTCTGAAGAGCGTCTTTTGTCGTCAGCTTTTTCTTTTTTTTCTTAGCAGTTTTAGGAGCTTTAGCGGCCTTCGCAGTTTTGGTTGCTGTTTTTTTAGCAACGGATTTTTTTGCTGCGGTTTTTTTGGTTACCGGTTTCCTGACTGCAGCTTTTTTCGCTTTGGGTGCTGCGACTTTCTTTTTGGCTGCTTTTACGGGAGACGATTTTTTCGTCGGTTTCCTGACTGCAGCTTTTTTCGCTTTGGGTGCCGCGGCTTTCTTTTTGGCTACTTTTACAGGAGACGATTTTTTCGTCGGAACTTTTTTTGCTGCAACTTTCCGGACCGCCGCTTTTTTTACGGAAGGTTTGGCAGTTGCGTTTTTTTTGGCAGCAGGCTTCGTTTTCTTTACGGTTTTTGCTTTTTTTGCAGGAGCCTTGGAGGCTGTTTTGGGAGCCTTCGCGTCGGCTTTGGGTTTTACCGTTTTTTTTGATTTATTCGAAGTCGCTGAGGATGATTTCTTGGTCTGTTTCTTCAAGGAATTAAGAGAGTTGTGCAGAGAATATTTTAATCTGACGAGCCGGAGAGGCTAGTAGAATCTCCTTGAATGTCAAGTATTTTCTTTTGAATCCGGATAATTTCTTCCGCGCTCAGTCCTGGTGTGCGTAAGCGGGCGGTTAAGCCTGCAAGGCGGTTGCGCTTATAATTATTCAGAACGCCCTTCCAGTAATCCTTCGTTTTAGCGAGAGGGTTCTGCGGTATATGGCGGAGGTCCAGCCTGGCAATGTAGGACTGCAGCTCAGCGGTCTGTGTCGCCAGCCAGAAAGCCTGTCTTTCCGGGGTAAAGTCGGCACTGACTATTTTGTGAACAATTAAAAAATCCCCTCCTAAATCAGAGAGAGAGGGGTCTTTCAGGTCTCGCAGGTAAGCTTTAACTTTCGGACAACTAATCGCCATTTTACAAAAAAATTCAGCTGTAGGATTCAGGGTTAAAGGCTTTTCAGACTTGGTCTTTTCTTCATCCAAATCCTGCGAGTAAACGTCCTTAGAGGAATTTTTAAATGCTTTTCGAACCGCACCGTGCAGGTCCTGCGGGTTGATGGATAGATGAGCCGCCACTTTGTTAATCTGTTTGCCCCGAATGAGCGAATCAGAGATAAGAGCCAGAACGCTGCTGATCTCATCCACTTTTTGTGCTGTCTCAGCAGGGGGAAGATTGATTGCGTCTCTCAGTAAAAAATCGATGATTTCCAGGGAATTTTCGGCGTGTTGCCGAAAGGTATCGGCACCTTCGGATCGAATAAAAGAATCCGGATCCTGTCCCCCAGGCAGGCCCATCACACGGATATCCAGATTTACCCCCAGAAGTGCGGGGAGTGAGCGGCGGACAGCTTTTTTTCCCGCTGCATCGGAATCGAAACAGAGAATTACTTTGTCAGCAAATCGCTTGAGCAAAGTCGCCTGGCGAGGTGTAAATGCGGTTCCCTGCGAGGCGACGATATTTTCCAGCCCCTGCTCGACAGCGGTGATTAAATCGAGCTGGCCTTCGCAGACGATGACTTCACCTGCATTGATGATTGAGCGCTTTGTTCGATGCAGGCCGAACAGGGTTTTTCCTTTATGAAAAATTGCTGTCTCCGGCGAATTGACATATTTGGCTGTTTTAACCTCTGCCTGCAGGCTGCGCCCGCTAAAGGCAATCACTTCCCCGTAGTCGTTGCAAATCGGGATCATCATGCGTCCCCGGAAGCGGTCGTAGAGGCTGCGGTCTCCCTCCCGGGGTGCAGCCAGCCCCGAGGCGAGTATCTCATCATCTTTGAAACCCCACTCACGGGCTTGTTTTGTAAAGGCCGTGTAAGAGTCGGGAGCAAAGCCGAGCTTCCAGGATTTTGCGATATCTTTTGTGAAGCCTCTGGACTTCAGATAATCCCTGGCAACGGCTCCCTCGGAGGTGCGCAGAAGAAAATGATGCAGCCAGTTTGTTGTTTTCTCGTGCAGGTCGAGCAGGCGACGCCGCATATCCGGCTTATCATTTGCGCTGGCCGCATCTTCCATGAGGTGTATGCCCGCGCGATCCGCAAGTCGCCGCACAGCCATCAAAAAATCCACCTGCTCGTAATCCATTACGAATTGCAAAACGCCTCCGCCCGCACCGCAGCCGAAGCAATGGAAGGCCTGTTTTGCCGGGCTGACGTTGAAACTCGGCGTCTTTTCCTGGTGGAAAGGACAAAGCCCGCGGAAGCTGCTGCCTGCACGCTGAAGCTTCAAATAGGAGCCGATGACCTCGACAATATCTGTCGCGTCCAAAACCTGATCGATACTTTCCTGAGCAATTCGAGGCACAATTTACCAGCATGTCTGACAAAGCTGCGCTTGTCGAAATTTGTTTTTTGCCAGGTTAAAGAACGAGTGCAGGACAAAAAAGTTAGGCGGCCAACTCGACATGAGGATTTAGCCAATGTCTTGCTTTGAGATTCTCACGGGCATTGATGTTTCGGATTTTATTCCAAGCACTGTCAAAATGAGGTTTCCGGGTGTGCACAAAAGTTGGCGCCAGGTTAAAATACACCGGAAGCTACCGCAACAGGCTCCCGCCAGGTTTGCCAGGTGGTGGGCTGTGCTCCCATGCTGTCGAGCTGTTTATCGATTGCTTTACAGGCAGCTTCATCAAGATGAGTCGGATCACGGGTTGTGCGAAGTTGGTATTTTACGCCGGATGCCACTACGTGACGGAGGGATTCTTTGACAGCTTGCCAGGAGTCGGGCTTTTGAGTGAGGGTGTCGTGGCGCGTGTCAAAGGGAGCTTTGATGTCGAGGCCAACCCAGTCGAGTGTTGGAAGAATGCGAGCAAGAGTTTCGGGAAACATACCTGCGGTGTGAAGTCCGATAAGAAAGCCCATTTCGCGGACCTCATGGATGGCCGTCGGCAGGGCACTTTGAGCCGTCGGCTCGCCGCCACTAAAGACGACAGCCTCTAAAAAGCCGATCCGATTTTCCAAAAAGGAGAGCACTTCCGGCCACGGGATGCTCTCACCTCCAAATGGCTGAAGGTGGGCATTGTGACAATAGGTGCATCGCCACGGACACCCCTGGCAGAAGATTACTGCACTGAGGTGTCCGGGGAAGTCAATCGTAGTGAACGGCTCAATGCCTCCGACGGCGAGGCGCTGGGCGGGTGTTCGCATCGATGCTGTATTTATGAAAAAAACTTATACGAATACACGAATTTGGATTACTAAATCGTGTTATGCGGCTTTGGCTTCGATGGCTCGCGATTCGCGGAAATGAAGGCGCTCGCGGTGTTCGCTTTTTTTACCTTTATTGAATTGGGATACGGGACGGTGGTAGCCCATGACGCGGGTCCAGACTTCACAACGTGTTCGTTTTTCTTCGGGCAGGGTGATATTTTCGTTTTTCATTATATATATGTTGTTGGGGTTGAGGTTTAAAAAAAATTTTAAGCGACTTGACGTTCGGAGGATTCTATTTCCTCCCGGAGTTCATTGTCGCAGCGAGGGCAAAACTCATGTTCTCCGCTGAGGTAGCCGTGCCGGGGACAAATAGAGAATGTCGGGGTGACGGTGATGTAGGGGAGGCGGAAGCGCGAGAGAGCTCGTCGGACGAGTTCACGGCAGGCGCGGGCGGAGGAGATGGCTTCGTTCATATAGAGGTGTAGAACGGTGCCGCCGGTGTAGCGGGTTTGGAGTTCGTCCTGCAACTCAAGGGCGTGGAAGGGGTCGTCGGTGTGTCCGACGGGGAGCTGGGAGGAGTTTGTGTAGTAAGGTGCCTCGGGGGTTCCGGCCTGGAGGATACCTGGGTAGCGTTTTTGATCGGTTTTTGCGAGGCGGTAGGTGGCTCCTTCGGCGGGGGAGGCCTCGAGGTTGTAGAGGTGGCCGGTTTCTTCCTGAAATTCGACCATGCGGGTGCGCATGTGGTCGAGGATGGCGGCGGCGAATTTGCGTCCCCGGAGGGTGGTGATATTTTCGGCGTCGTGGGTGAAGTTGCGGATGCACTCGTTGAGTCCGTTGATGCCGAGAGTGGAGAAGTGGTTGCGGAGTGAGCCGAGGTAACGGCGGGTATAGGGGTAGAGGCCGCGTGCCATGTTTTCGTCGATGACTTTGCGTTTGATTTCGAGGCTCTGGCGTCCGAGGAGCATGAGTTCGTCGAGGCGCTTGAGGAGGCCGTCTTTATCTCCGGCATAGACGTGGCCGAGGCGGGCGGAGTTGATGGTAACGACGCCCAGAGAACCGGTTTGCTCGGCAGAGCCGAAGAGACCGTTGCCGCGTTTGAGGAGTTCGCGCAGGTCGAGCTGCAGACGGCAGCACATGGAGCGTACCATGTGAGGCTGGAGGTCAGAGTTGAGGAAGTTTTGGAAATAGGGGAGACCGTATTTTGCAGTAACTTCGAAGAGCAGATCGGCGGCAGGGCTTTCCCAGGGAAAATCGGGGGTAATGTTGTAGGTGGGAATCGGGAAGGTGAAGACGCGCCCGCGGGAGTCGCCGCGTGCCATGACGCGGAGGTAGGCGAGGTTGATCATTTCCATTTCCTTATTCAGCTCTCCGTAAGTCCATCCGCTTTCTTTGCCGCCGATGAGGGCCGGGGAATTTTTAAGATCTTCGGGGCAGACCCAGTCGAAAGTCAGGTTTGTGAAGGGGGTCTGTGTGCCCCAGCGGGAGGGGACGTTGAGGTTGAAAATGAATTCCTGCATGCCTTGCTCGACTTCTTTTTGAGTGAGCTTGTCGGCACGAACGTAGGGGGCGAGGTAGGTATCAACAGAGCTGAAGGCCTGAGCACCTGCCCATTCATTTTGCAGGGTGCCAAGGAAATTGACCATCTGGCCGAGAGCGGTGTGGTAGTGGCGCGGCGGGGAGGATTCGACTTTGTTGGCGACGCCGTTGAAGCCCTCGGCGAGGAGCTGGCGGAGTGACCAGCCGGCGCAGTAGCCGGAAAACATGTCGAGATCGTGAATGTGGATGTCGCCTTCGCGATGCGCCTGGCCGATGGATTTTGGATAAATTTGGTCGAGCCAGTAGTTGGCAATGACTTTTCCGGCGACGTTCAGAATCATCCCACCGAGTGAATATCCCTGGTTGGCATTGGCATTGACACGCCAGTCGGATTTTTCCAGATACTCCTCAATCGAGGAGATCGGATTGACCATGTTTACAGGAGCTGGCTG
>JBKEBM010000237.1:0-3802 GCA_047973165.1 Chthoniobacterales bacterium | reverse complement strand
CTCGGCTCCTGGGTCATGGAAAAAAGTGGACGCAAAATGGACCTCTGGCGCGGCCATTGCTACGTCCACGTCGAATTCACCCGCGAAAGCATTCAAAAAATCAAAGAAGAGCACCCCGACGCAAAAGTCGTAGCCCATCCCGAGTGCACCTACGCCGTCCGCGTCCTGGCCGACGAAGTCTGCTCAACCGAAAAAATGATCTCCTACTGCCGCGACGCCGGAGCCAGCGCCTACATCGTCGTAACCGAATCCGGCATGCTCCATCGCCTCAAGCGCGAGCTCCCCGATACAATCTTCATCCCCGGCCCCACCGACGCCTGTGCCTGCTCCGACTGCCGCTACATGAAAATGAACACGCTCGAAAAACTCTGGTATAACCTGAAAAACCTCGAACCCCAAATCCGCCTCCCCGAAGACCTCCGCGCCCGCGCCGAAAAACCCATTCGAAGGATGCTCGAACTCAGCCGCTGAATTATCAGCAGCACAAGCACAAATACCAAACTGCCTCAGGAAAATTGTTTAGTCTGCAGGCACAAAGCGGACGATTTTATCCGGACCATTTAACACAAGGTAAAGAAGGCCGTCCGGCCCAAAACGTACGTCTCGCACGCGTCCGAGACCTTTGGAAATCAGTTCTTTTTCCACCACTTTACCATCTCGCACACGCAGGCGTTGCAACTCTTTCGCCGCAAGACCACCGGCGAAGAAATCGTTTTTCCATTCCGGAAATGCCTCTCCCCGTGCGACGTCGAGGCCGCAGGTTGCTATCGACGGAGTCCACCAGGTCAGTGGTTGTTCCATGCCTTCCTGCTCGGTTTTTCCGGTGATCGGCGTGCCGTTGTAATTCATGCCATAGGTGATCACCGGCCAGCCGTAATTTTTTCCTGCTTCGATTCGGTTAAACTCATCTCCACCTCGCGGTCCGTGTTCGGTATCGTAAAGAGCATTCGTTGCGGGATCAAAGACCAGTCCCTGCGGATTGCGGTGGCCGTAGCTCCAGATTTCGGGAAGGGCATTCGGTGTTTTGACAAAGGGGTTGTCTTTGGGAATCGAGCCGTCATCGTGCAGCCTAAAAATCGAACCGTTGGGTTTGGAAAGATCCTGCGCCTTATTTTGCTGACCTCGGTCTCCAATACTGAACCAAAGATAACCATCCCGAATCACAATGCGGGTTCCGAAATGAACCCCGGCTCCCGAATAGTCTTCAGGCCTTCCCTGCCAGATAAGTTCTTCATCGCCCCAGGTGTTATTTTTAATTTTGCCTCGAACAATTTTTGTGAGTATGTGGGGCTTCCCAGTGCTGCCTGCTCCGTCGCTGAACCCCAAATAAATCCATCCGTTTTTTTCGTAGTCGGGATGTAAAGTGACGGCCAGCATTCCGCCCTGTCCATGTTGAACGGATTGCGGGATATTTTTTATCGGCTCTTCCAAACTGCCGTTGGAATTAATAAAACGAACGTTGCCACCTCGCTCGGTCACGATCATCCGTCCATCCGGCATGAAGTCCAGTCCCCAGGGGGTGGACAGTCCACTGGCGACTTCCTCGACACGGTAGGTCGCTCGATCAGTTGTGATTTTTTTTGATTTATCCAAACGCGGAAAAGGATTTTTTTCACGTTGGTAAGTCGCTTCTTTTTCCCGAATAAAAATAACGAGTGCCCGCTGATCTTTCTTGCTTAGCGTCTCAGCAAAGGGCGGCATATCCAAATCAGGCAATCCGTCTGCGATGTTTTTTTGAATCTCCTGATCCGTCGAGCCGTGCTTAAACTCACCATCGATAAGCGAACTTCCCAGACCGCCTTCGAGATGATTCCCGTGACAAGAGGCGCAGTGCTGCTGATAAATTTCCTCCGTTTTGGCTCCCTCGGCTTTGGACAATGCAGATGCAAAGCCAAACAAAAAAAGCAGGCTGAATCGAAAAATTAAATTCATAGGGGGGTGTCGTGTAGAATTTAAGTCTCCGCAAAAGCTTCTACGGGCGGACAGGTGCAGATGATGTTTCGGTCGCCGAAGACATTATCGATGCGCCCGACTGGCGGCCAGACTTTGTGCTCGCGCAACCATGGTGCAGGAAATGCAGCTTCGTAGCGTGAGTAGGGGTGTTCCCAGGTCTCGGCGGAAACGATGAGAGATGTGTGCGGTGAATTAACCAATGGATTGTCCTCAGCGGTAAATTTTCCGTCAACAATGGCCTGCAATTCGCCGTGGATGGAAATCATCGCATCACAAAAACGGTCGAGTTCTTTTTTGGATTCGCTCTCAGTGGGTTCGACCATAAGAGTCCCAGCAACGGGAAAACTCATCGTTGGAGCATGGAAACCGTAGTCGATGAGTCGCTTGGCGACGTCTTCGACTTCGATGCCACAGCGTTCTTTCCACGAGCGAAAATCGAGAATGCATTCATGTGCGACATATCCGTTTTTTCCGCGATAGAGAACGGGGAAATATGGATCGAGGCGTTTGGCAATGTAGTTTGCATTTAAAATAGCAACCTCTGTGGCAGCTCGCAAACCGTCCTCCCCCATCATGGCGATATACATCCAGGAGATAAGGTCGATGCTCGCGCTGCCCCACGGGGCGGCAGTGATTGCAGGGACGGCTTTTTCTCCACCCATTTTCACGAGATTGTGTCCGGGTAAAAAGGGTGCCAAGTGCGATGCGACGCCAATCGGCCCGACGCCCGGGCCACCGCCACCGTGTGGGATGCAGAAAGTTTTGTGCAAATTTAAATGACAAACATCGGCACCAATATCACCGGGGCTGCAAAAGCCGACCTGCGCATTCATGTTTGCTCCGTCCATGTAAACCTGCCCACCTGCGGCGTGAATGCTTTCGCAAATTTCGAGAATGGTTTCTTCGAAAACACCATGTGTGGAAGGATAAGTCACCATGATGGCGGCGAGCTGATCGCGATGTTCGGCAATTTTTGCATGGAGGTCTTCCATCTCGATATTGCCTGCTTCGTCGCAGCGGACGACGACAACTTTAAAGCCTGCCATGACTGCCGAGGCAGGATTTGTGCCGTGCGCGGAGGTGGGGATGAGGCAGATATTTCGCTGCTCCTGGCCGAGTGAATGCAGGTATTCGCGGATAACTAAAAGTCCCGCGTATTCGCCTTGTGAACCGGCATTTGGCTGCAGGGACACTCCGGCAAAGCCTGTTATTTTGGCCAGCCAGTCTTCGAGCTGGGTAAACATTTCGGAATACCCCACGGCCTGATCTCTGGGCACGAAGGGGTGCAGGTGGCCCACTTTTTCCCAGGTGACGGGGAACATTTCGGAGCTTGCGTTAAGCTTCATCGTGCAGGAGCCGAGTGGAATCATCGAGGTCGTGAGCGAAATGTCACGAGCTTCGAGGCGGCGGATGTAGCGCAGCATTTCGGTCTCGGTATGGTAACTATTGAAGACGGGGTGTTCTAAAATCGGCCCTTTGCGGCGGGCGAATTCGGGCCAGATATCGGAGGCGTCGGGTTCGATAGTCTGCGGATCGGGAGCTGCTACATTTGCGTATTTTGCAAAAACGGAGATCAGAGCGGAGATGTCCTGAGTTGTTTCGTCGAGAGAAATTCCGACCTGCGTTTCGGAAACCGGGCGGAGGTTGATGCGTTGCTTTACGGCTTCTGCAAGCACGGCAGCGGCAGAGATTTTTTTATCCGTCAGGTCAACTGTCAGCGTATCGAAGTAAACAGTTTGCGGAATGCGGAATCCCATTTTGCGAAGAGCTGCAGCGAGTTTTTGCGTTTGGGAATGAATGTTTTTTGCAATAGAGCGCAGACCTTCGGGTCCGTGATAGACCGCATACA
>JBKEBM010000227.1:0-45434 GCA_047973165.1 Chthoniobacterales bacterium | reverse complement strand
AAACTCGGGGTTTGCCAGGGCTCTGCTTGTATGTCATTGATTTGCCCTCAACGTGATGCGCTTCTTTGTTTTTGGAATCCCGATTTTTTTAACGCTCCTGATTTTGGCTGCGTTTTTTAATGCGACCCGTCTTTCCACTCACAAGCAGAACGAAATGTCTCTCGGGACTCTTGGCGAACCTTCCACGCTGAATCCCATCCAGGGTGCGGACGGAGCGGCTGCTCAGGTTACCTCGCTCATATTTAATTCCCTGCTGACTTACGATCAGAACCTGGAGATTCGTGGGGACCTTGCGACAAAATGGACACTGAGCCAGACTTCGACTTTTTGCTTTGAAAATGCGTCCGCTGCAACAGCCGCAATGGAAAAAATCAATGCCACAAAAGCAGAGTATCCCGATTGGAAACTGCTTCAGGCAACGTTGAAAAAGGACGATCCCTCGCAGGTGCTTTTGCATTTTGATCTGCCCGGACTGACTGCGACTCAGAAAATCGCTGACTTTATTGGGAAAGAAAACCTGCAGCCCGTTTGGCCCCTTCAAATTGTTGTAAAAGGTGAACCTGCCTCCGCAAAAAAATTTAATGAAGCGTTCCGAAAAGAATTTCCCGATCTGCCGGTTCTTCGGACCTGGTTTGCGACGAGTGTCGGCTATGAACTGACCCTGCGCGGCGGCGAGGATGAGGCCGCCCAGGCACTTGAGGCATTCAATAAAAAATTTCCGGAATGGAAGGCGGAATATACGGCGGGAGAGCAGAAAACTTTTTTGGCAGAGCCGCTGGTTGTCTTTGATCTGCGCGACGATGTGCGCTGGCACGATGGGGAGCCGTTCACTTCGGAGGATGTTATTTTTACTTACGAGGCGATTATGAAAGACGAGGTTGCCTCTCCGCGTAAGGCGGATTTTGACCTGATAGCTGATGTCACGGCGGACGGTCCGCATCGCGTGAGCGTTCGCTACCGAAAACCTTTTTCACCCGCACTCACAAGCTGGATGATCTCGATTATTCCGGCGCATATTTTAAAAGATAAACCGGTATCCTGGTGGGCAATCCATTTTAATCGCTCTCCGGTAGGAACCGGACCTTTTGCTTTCGATGAGTGGCGAACCAATGAGTATGTAAGGCTGAAACGTAACCCGGATTACTTCCTGGCGCCCGGTCCGTGGCTGGACAGTATTGTTTTTCGCGTGTTGCCGGATCCCCTCACCTTGCGACTGGCTTTTGAGACGCACCAGGTGGATTTCTGGAATGCAGATCCCTGGGCTGTAAAAGCCTTTGAAGAAGATGATCGCTTTCAGGTATTCTCGTCTCCCGTAAATTCCTACTCCTACCTGGGCTGGAATCTGCAGCATCCGCTTTTTCAGGATATCCAGGTTCGTCGTGCACTGGCCCATGCAGTCAATATACCGGAGATGATCAAATACGTGTTATATGGTCACGGGATTCAGTCCACAGGAATTTTTACACCCGAAATGTGGTTCTTTGATCCGAGCATAAAACCCTATGTCTATGATCCGGAAAAAGCTCAGGCTCTGCTCGCAGAGGCGGGATGGACACCGGGGCCGGATGGTATATTACAGAAAGACGGGGAACAATTTGCCTTCACGATCATAGTAAATAACGGAAACGAAGTGCGACGAGACATTGCAACAATCGTTCAGGACAATTTAAAAAAAATCGGTATCGACGTGAAAGTCGAGATATACGAATGGACAGTTTTTCTGAAAAATTTTATTAACAAATCGGAGTTCGATGCCTGCGTGCTGGGCTGGTCACTCTCCAGAGACTACGATCAGTTTCAGATATGGCATTCCTCACAAACAAATCCCGGGCAGTTAAACTTCGTGGGATATAAAAATAAAAGAGTGGACACCCTGCTCGAAGAGATACGCCAGGAGTATGACAGAGAGGCTATCATTAAAATGGCCTCCGAAATGCAGCGAACCATCTACGAAGATCAACCCTATCTCTTCCTTTTCGTCCCGGACGGAACGGCGGTTATGTGGAAAGACACCTATCGCATTTTGCGTCCCGATGACAATGGCGGGTGGGTGGAATCTCCGGTAGAGATTACCAAAGCTGGATGGTCTTATTATCTACAGTGGTTCTATCGTCCTGAGTTTTCAGACAGGCTTCCAGCCGACAGAAAGGGGGCGCAGCCATGACTCACTTTATTATACGTCGTCTTTTGATTACAGTCGTCCTGCTGTTTTTCATCAGCGTGATTTCATTTCTGATAGTCACGCTGACTCCGGGCAGCCCTTACCCCTGGGGAGATTTAAATCCGGATATTTCACCGGAAATTAAAGAAGCTTTCAGAAAAAAATTCCATCTCGATAAGCCGCTAATTGAGCAATACGGCTATATCATGAGAGATCTGTTTACAGGGGATTTACGAAGCCTCAAAGACGAGCAGCCTGTTCTTGGGAAAATTGTGGAGCGGCTTCCGGCCACTATCAAACTAAACCTCTTCGCTATGGTTCTTTCGCTGACTTTTGGTCTGTTGCTGGGAGTTTTTGGGGCGCGTTATTTCGGTCGCCTTCCCGATATGCTCACCTCAGTCCTCGCATTTATTTTTATAGCACTTCCCGGATTCTGGGTTTCTTACCTTATCGCGATTGCTTTGGTAAATGGATTTGCTGTCCCGATTCTTGGAACGCGATCCTATGGAGTTGTGTTTACAAATAATATATCGTTTTTTCTCGATCAACTCTGGCATGTTGCCGTGCCGGGAATCGTTCTGGCCATCGGCGGGATTGCTGCACAGTCGCGTTTTATTCGTGCAAGCATGGTCGAGACTCTGCGCGAAGACTATATCAGAACCGCCCGTGCAAAGGGGGTCGAAGAGAGAGTTGTTTTTTATAAGCATGCTTTGAGAAATTCGATTCGCCCGCTGATTACGGGGATAGGTCTTTTGCTGCCGGGCCTGATTGGAGGAGCCGTTATTATAGAAAGTATTTTTGCTTATCCCGGGCTTGGCCGCCTGGGGTATGAGGCGGTTTTGGAGAGAGATTATCCGACTCTCGTAGCTCTGAATTTTATCGTTGCAGCCCTGGTGCTGCTTGGAAATTTACTGGCTGATATATTATATGCCCTGGTTGATCCAAGGGTTCGTCTGGAATGAATAAGAACGAATTTTTAACTCCTGGACAGCGCATACGGCGACGTTTTTTAAAGAATCGCGTTGCCGTGGTCTCTGCTGCTGTCGTGGCGCTTCTGTTTGTCATTGCTGCTTTCACAGCTCTCTTTTCTTTCTTTGGAATTTATTTTCCCTTTGATCCCAATGCCACCTTTCTGGAGAGGAAGCTGCTGGCTCCCAATACGACAAACTGGCTGGGCACGGATAATCTGGGCAGGGATGTTTTTTCGCGTATTTTGCAGGGTTCTTATATTTCGCTAACCGTCGGATTTATCGCAGTCGGCGTATCACTTACGATAGGAGTTTTAGTCGGTGCAATTTCCGGCTACCTGCGCGGATGGGTGGATAATGTGATCATGCGTATCGTCGATGCGATTATGTGTTTTCCCACCTTTTTTCTTATTTTAACAGCCGTCGCCCTGCTTGGACCGAGTATCATAAATATTATTGTTGTGATCGGTCTGGTAAGCTGGACCGGAACTGCCCGTCTCGTAAGAGCGGAATTTCTGACTCTGCGGGAAGCTGAATATGTGAGAGCAGCAAAAGGTCTCGGCCAAAGTGCTTTTGGAATTATTTTTCGCCATATTCTTCCCAATGCAATGGCTCCTATCCTGGTCGTAGCCGTCCTGGGGATTCCCGGAGCGATTCTGACTGAAGCGGGATTAAGCTTCCTTGGCTTTGGAGTGCAGCCTCCACAGGCAACCTGGGGAAATATTATATCAGACGGAAAAACTTATATATTAGATGCCTGGTGGCTTATCTTTTTTCCTGGTCTGGCAATTTTAATTACAACCCTCACTTTTTACCTGGCAGGTGACGGTTTGCGCGATGCCACAGAATCGCGTTCTGAACGAAAATAAGGATATATATTATGAGTATGCTCCAAGTCGAAAATCTGAATATCCACTTTCACAGTGAAGAAGGGACAAACCACGCCGTTCGCGGGGTTAATTTTTCTCTGGATGAGGGAGAGACCCTTGCCATTGTCGGCGAAAGCGGCAGCGGAAAAAGTGTGAGTGCGCTTTCTCTCACTCGCCTGCTTCCGACGCCACCGGCAGAGTATTCTGACAGCAAAATTTTATTTGAAGGACACAATGTTCTTGAGATGAACGGAGCGGAGCTGCGTGCTTTGCGAGGTGGAAAGATCGCTTATATTTTTCAGGAGCCTTCGACTTCACTGAATCCGGTTTATACGATTCGAAATCAAATTGCAGAGGCAGTCCGTCTGCACCGTCCGGAAGTTACGGATATCGATGCAGAGATTCTCAAGTGGCTGAATGCAGTCGGGATTCGTAATGCAGAGCAGCGTATGCGGGATTATCCTCATCAGTTAAGCGGTGGCATGCAGCAGCGGGCGATGATTGCAATGGCACTGAGCTGCCGGCCAAAGCTCTTAATTGCCGATGAGCCGACGACTGCTTTGGACGTGACTATTCAGGCTCAGATACTGGAGGAGTTAAAACGTCTCCGAAAGGAATTCGGCATGGCTATTATTTTAATCACCCATAATTTTGCAGTTATCCGTGGCTTGTGTGACCGGGTCGCCGTCATGTTTGCGGGAGAAATTGTTGAGCATGGAGTTACGGAAGAAGTTCTGGGAAATCCGCAGCACCCCTACACAAAGGCTTTGATCGAATGCATCCCGCGCCTCGGGAAATCAACGGGACGCCTGAAGACGATTGATTACGACGCACTCAAAGTGTGAGAAAAATATATCAGAAAATGTGTAGATATGAGCGCTTGCTGCCGGGCCTCCTGTTACTGGTATGGGCTTCGGGCTGTGCGAGTTTTACACCGCCTCGCGAAAGCCGCCACGAATACCTGCAGCGAGCCGTAACACGTTCCCAAGGTGATGTATCGGTGTCGGCAGTCGTACTGACAGATCATGAGGCCAAACAGGTATTCGGATCAAAACTCGCCGGGAGCGACATCCAGCCCGTGTGGGTAAGTATCGATAATAAACTGGATGAGGAATTGCTCGTAATGCTGATAGCCCTGGACCCGAATTATATTTCTCCCTCAGAGGCTGCATGGCGGAGCAGCGGGCCGTTTGAAAGAGGCGTTCGAAAAAAAATGAACTTCTTCTCAAAAAAGCAACTGCCGATGCTGGCGCGTCCGGGCAAGCACACGGAAGGATATGTTTTTACAAATAGTGACCCGGGAATGAAGGCATTCAATGTGCAGTTGATAGGCGACCAAGAGAGTTATTCCTTTTCCTTTGCACAGATGATTCCGGGATTGCAAACCGACTTCAATGCGTCTCAGGCTGTTATCAATGCCGAGCACAAAACCGACAAGCCAAACCTAAGTCGGCGAGAGTTAAGAAAGTATCTGGAAAAACTACCCTCAACCGTTTTTGGCGGAGATGGTAAGACACCGGGGGACCCGTTGAATATCGTCATTGTCGGAAAATCCCGACTGGGTTTGGCTACCTTTTCAAAGCAAGGTTGGGACCCAACCGAGACGCTTCGACTCGGAACTGCATTCCGAACTGTGCTTTCATCGATCTTTGGAATGTCTTACCGGACTTCGCCTGTTTCACCCTTGATGCTCTTCGACAGGAAGCAGGACTACGCTTTGCAAAAAGCCCGAAAAAATGTGAATGAGCGAAATCATTTCCGTGTCTGGAGAGCACCCGTAGACTGTGAAGGCGAGCCTGTCTGGGTCGGGCAAATAAGTCGGGACATCGGAGTGAAACTAAACAGCCGCACACTTGTGACTCACGTAATCGATCCGGAAGTTGACGAAGCAAGGGACTATCTGCTGCAGGATTTGCTGCTTTCATCCGCCGTGCAGGCGACAGGGTATGTAAAAGGAGTCGGCGTATCGTCGCGGAAAAATCCACGGAAAAATTTCACTCACGACCCCTACGTTACAGATGGACTACGAGTTGTTTTGTTTCTGACATCGAACCCGACACCGACAGACGAAATCGACTGGCTCGACTGGGAGTGGCCGACAGTTCCCGATGCCCGGGAATAACAGGAGCTTCGGGAGAACAAAACGTATTTAAAAAACCTCCTTGTCTTCGGGCTGGCCGGAGTGCTTTTGTTTTGCTAGTCTCAGCGTGAAACTGAAATAAGCGATTATGAACTTTCTTGGAATTGATATTGGAGGAACCGGGATAAAGGGAGCGATAGTGAATGTGGAGAGTGGAGAATTGGTGACGCCTCGTTGTCGCATTCCAACCCCTTCACCGTCTCTGCCGGATGCTGTCGCAGACGTAGTCGGCGAGATCACGAAGAATCTGGACTACTCCGGACCCGCGGGAATTACTTTTCCGGGAGTTATTAAAAAAAACATCGTTCATACGGCGGCCAATGTGGACGATCACTGGATTGGAATTGACGGGAGAAAACTTTTTACAGACCAGGTCGATGGTGATGTGACTTTGATAAACGATGCCGATGCGGCGGGAGTGGCAGAGATTAAATTTGGAGCCGGTCTGGGGCAAAAGGGTACCGTCGTGATGCTGACTTTGGGAACAGGGATCGGTTCTGCGGTTTTTCAAGACGGCAGACTTTTACCAAATTCAGAGTTTGGTCATTTAAAAATCCGAGGTAAAGATGCGGAAAAGCGTGCTTCGGAACGTGTCCGTGAGGAAAAAAATCTGAGCTGGAAAAAATGGTCAAAACGACTCGTCGATTTTTTAAATGAGTTGGAGATACTGTTTTCGCCGGACCTTTTTATCATTGGTGGTGGCATCAGCAAAAAGGGAGACAAATTTATCCCCTATCTCGAAACGTCTGTGAGCGCACCGGTCGTTCCTGCTAAAATGAGAAACGAAGCGGGAATCATCGGGGCGGCCTGGATGGCTGCCGAGGGTGGATATAAGGCTGCTTAATAAGGCTGCCTTTCTATTTTTGTCCCCGCCCTCGCCGCTCTACTCGTCTTTTGTCGTATCTGAAAAGCTGTCTCGGGCCTGCTTAATAGCGGCACTCACTTTTCTGATAGCACTGCGAGCCTGGTCAACAGCACCATCAAACTGTGCTTGCTTAAACTCGGTCATCACACGGTCGCGCTGGTCTTTCAGGCTTTTTGCTTCAATGCTTCTTCCGCTTTGGGCGAGTTTATCGATTTGCTTGTCGAGCTTTTCAAAGCTGGCTTCGATGGCCGTCTTTTTTTCGGAAGTCTGTTCTTTTGTGTAGGACTGAACCTCTCGCCGGATACGGTCGAGCGTTGCTTCCGGCGAGTCGCAGGCCGTTATTACTACGGCGATGAGCGAAAGCAAAATCAGCTGGAAAGAATACCGAAAACAAGAGGAGGCCATTTAACTTAAAAGTTGAAAAGTTTCTTCGGATATATGTTTGCCGGGAGTGCGTTTGATGTTGGCACGGTTGGCGGCAAGATGGGTGAGGATGTGAAAGGCTTCTTCGGGATCACATTCGATGGCGAGTGCGGCCTGCTCCGCCGTTTGCTCACTTCCGGTGGATTTCAGGTGGGCGACAGCTTTTGCCTGAAGCTGCAGAATACGCTCGGCAGCTTTTTTGCCGGCCTCGACACCGGGTTGGTGATAGGCGTTGATGTTTACCAGATTGCCGTAAAAGCCGACGGCGCGTTCGTAGAGAGCGATGAGTAAACCGAGCTGAAAGGCGTTGAATTCCGGGATTGAGATCGTGATGGACTCGCGGTCGCTTTCGTAAAGAGCCGCACGGGTTCCTCTCAAAAAACCCTGGAGGTAATCACCGGCATCGACACCGGGTTCGACTTCAGGAATCGAGCCGACGGCGGATTTTTCAACCTGGATAAAGGTGGCAAAAAAATTATTAACACCATCGCGAAGCTGCTGAACGTAGGCGTGCTGGTCGGTAGAGCCTTTATTTCCGTATACCGCGATACCCTGGTGGACGGTCTGGCCGTCGAGGTCGAGTTTTTTTCCGAGTGATTCCATGACGAGCTGTTGCAGGTAACGGCTGAAAAGCAGCAGGCGATCTTTGTAGGGCAGGATGACCATGTCTTTTTTTCCTTTTCCGTCGCCAATCGCATACCACATGAGGGCAAGCATCATGGCTGCATTTTTTGGGAGGTCGTCGCCGCGGGTTTTGGCATCCATGGCTTTGGCACCGGAGAGAAGAGCTTCGACGTCGATGCCCTGGAGAGCCATGGGGAGGAGACCGACTGCGCTCATTACGGAGGTGCGTCCGCCGATCCAGTCAAACATCGGGAAGCGTTTCAGCCAGCCTTCAGAGGTCGCGGTTTTGTCGAGGAGGCTGTCTTTGCCGGTGACGGCGACAGCGTGTTTTGCAAAGTCAATTTCGGCTTTTTGAAAAGCCGCCTGTGCAGTCAGCATACCATTGCGGGACTCTTTGGTGCCGCCGGATTTGGAAACGACAGCGACGAGAGTTTCTTCAAGTTTACCATCGAGCTGGTCGAGTACTTTGTTCATTCCATCGGGATCGGTATTGTCGAAGAAATGAACCTGCACCGGGTCGTTTGGAGTCCGGAGCGCATCGGCAACAAGCTGTGGACCGAGAGCGGAACCGCCAATACCGATGAGCAGGAGCTGAGAGATTTTTTTACCGGAGGCACCGGTGATTTTTCCGGAATGAACATCGCTCGCAAACTCCAGGATGTCGCGTTTGGTATTTTCGACATCGGCTCGCAACTCTTCGTTCGGTGCGAGTGAGGCGTCGCGCAGCCAGTAGTGGCCGACCATGCGGTTCTCATCGGGATTTGCAATGGCTCCATTTTCAAGGTCAAGCATGTCATGGTGGGCCTTTGTGGCGCGAGGAGTGATGTGAGTGAGAAAGTCATCCGAAAAATTGACGCGACTTACATCAAGTGAAAATCCGAGGTCTTCGTAGCGAATGAAGTATTTTTGAAAACGGGGCCAGAGGTTTGTTGAACTCATATCGGAAAGCAGACAGGATTACTCTGTCTATGGCAAATCAGAAATTTGACGAGCAGGAATTTGTAACCGAATCGGCGGATGAGACGGAGATTCTCGGAGCGGATTTTGCTGCCGCGCTGCGGGAACCGGTCTGCGTGATTCTGAGTGGCGGACTCGGAGCCGGGAAGACACACTTTACACGAGGAATCGTATCTGTTTTTGGAACGCAGGAGGAAGTTGCCAGCCCGACTTTTACTTTGGTGCATGAATATAAAACCCGTCCGCCAATTGTGCACCTGGATTTCTATCGTCTGAAAAATGAAGCCGACGCCTGGAGTGTCGGCCTGGAAGATATTTTGGCAGACCGTGTCATTTGTATCGTGGAGTGGGGAGAGAAATTTGCGGAATTACTTCCGCAGAGACGTTGGTCCGTGCAGTTCGAATCAATTGGTGATACTTCCCGAAAAATAAAATTTCACTATGCCAAATAATCCAGCCAACCAGATTGAGCCAAAGTTTTCTGCGAGTTTTCTGTTGATCGAAAGTTCTTCGAGCCACATGAGTGTGACTGTCTGCGATTGCAACAATGGAAAAATGAGCCGTCTGTTTCATGAAGAAACAGATGTTTCCCGGCGCGAATCAGCACCACTTTTCGGAATGGCACAAAGGGCCGTCAAAAATGTTTTTCAGAACAACGGACATCCCGCTCGTATCATTGTCGGCACTGGTCCGGGCTCTTACAACGGGATTCGTGCCGGAATCTCCCTGGCCGCCGGGCTGGCCCTGGGTTGGAATGTGGAGTATTACGGGATATGCTCTCTTTTGGGAACACGCTACTGCGATGAACGCAGACTCAGCGAGTCGCAGGACGGGGAACTCTCACCCTTTGCCGTGTGCGGAGACGCTCGTGGAGGCCAGGTATTTTTTGCCGTATTGGAACAAAAAAATACTGGTGTTTTACATCTGACAATACCACCGATTCTGCTGACGCAGGACGAGGCTTTTCACCGGGCAGAAGAAAAAAATCTCCCCATTCACTTTTTCGGCAGGGATTCAGAACTTGAAATCCACGGGCCGCTTCTTGCCCGTGCAGCAGGCTGTGAGGAGAACCTGACAGCTCCCGAGCCGCTTTATTTGAAACCACCACACATTACCACACCCAAAAATCAAGATTCCATACCCCGATTTTAGGGCATACCCGAAAACCTCATTTTCAACACAGAGTTGTTCAAAATCCCGGAGACGGCGTTGAAAAGATACCCGTTGGGGCAAGGCCAACGGCTATCTTTTCGCCTTGTCTCCAAAATTTTGTCCACTCTCTCTGCCGAAAAGCAGCTTTCCGGGTGCGCCCTTTAACTGTTCGCTTGTTTACTTTTCGTTGCAGCAAATCGTCTGTTGTGGCACCACTTAGGGCTATGCGGCGATACGTTGCTTTTATTTTTTTCCTTTGTTCTCTGAGTCCCGTTCTGTCGGCAGCCACCGCAGTCGATAATACGGGTGTTGTCGAAAATCCAAAGCCAACCTGGGAAACTCAGAAGCAGGCTCGCACCTTTCAACTCAGGATTCCTGCGCCACGCGGACAAATTACGGATCGTAACGGTCACCCTCTTGCGCAAACACGTCTGAGCTATAATCTGGCAATCAGCTTCCCGACTCCGCTGGACTGGACCGATCAGCAAATCATCAACTTTGTTCGGCAGCAGGCAACGCTCGCTTCCGGACTGCTAAAAAGGGAAATCAAACTGAATGAGGCCGAGGTCATTCGTCATTATAAAAATCGCGCTGTCCTGCCTCTAGATATCATTGAAGATTTGTCGCCACCCGAGCTGGCTATCGTGCAAAAAGGGCTGACTCCAAATCTGATTTTACGTCAGACTTATCTGCGTCACTATCCCGAAAATAAACTTGCGGCCCATATCATCGGATATGTCGGTCGCGAAGCACCACTTTCGACACGACCAATCGAAAATAAAGACCTGATTTTTCCCGAGAGTGAAGGACGCGAAGGACTGGAACAGACTTTCGATGATCAGCTACGCGGACGCCTGGGCGTCCTGAATGTAACCTTCGATCCGGAAGGACGTAAAATCGCAGAACGTATCGCCAGCCAACCCGTGCCGGGAAATAACCTGGTCACAACCATTGACAAAAATCTCCAGGCTATTTGTGAAGACGTACTGAAAGAAAATACCAAACGCGGAGCTATCGTTGTGATTGAAGTAGCAACAGGCGAAGTCCTGGCTCTCGCCTCCTGGCCGACCTTTGACCCCAACTTATTCGTCCCCTCTATCTCAGCGGAAGTTTTTGCCCAACTACGAGACAATCCCGATGTGCCACTTTATCCTCGCGCCTTTCGTTCGGCTTACCCGCCGGGGTCCACATTTAAGACGATTGTCGGACTGGCCGCCCTGGAAACCGGAAAAGTTACACCCAGATCACATTTCAATTGTCCACCGAGTATATCGGTTGGAAATGTGGTTTTCAGAAACTGGAAAAAAGAAGGTGCGGGTTCTTTAAACTTTGTCCAGGCCATGCAGCAGTCCTGCAATACGTGGTTTTATCAGGTAGGACTGAAAATCGGTTCCGATCCGATCATCGAATGGTCCAAAGCCCTGGGGCTTGGAAATCGAACAGGCATTCCGCTTGCGGCTGAAGAACGAGGCAACATCCCGACCGACGATTACATGCTGCGCGTACATAACCGAAAAATTCTTCAGGGCGATGTTGCAAATATGAGCATCGGACAAGGCGACATCCTGGTGACACCCCTGCAAATGGCCCAGGCTATGGGCGTCATCGCAGCAGATGGAAAATTTCACCAAACACGTTTAGTCAAACAAATCCAGGCAATTGATAATTCGGTTGTCGCAGCCTATCCCGACCGCCTGCGTGCTGACCTGCCCATCCAGCCCGGGATTTATGATGAACTTTGCGAAGCACTCGTAGCAGTAACCAAAAACGGAACCGGTCGAAAAGCCCGGGTAAAAGGTATCGAAGTCGCCGGAAAAACCGGAACTGCCCAATGGGGGCCTAAAGTAAAACAAAAAACGGCTGCCTGGTTTGCCGGATTTTTACCCGCTGACAATCCACGCTATGCCTTTGCCGCAGTTTACGAAAGTGATCCGGGCGCAAAAGCCGGAGGCGGCTCGCACGCAGCACCGCTGATCGGAAAAACTTTTAAGAAATTTTTCGCTAAGGAAAAAAACAAAAAAGTTTCTGAGGACAGCAACGAGGCGGATTCATCCGACGAAGACGCAGTGGATAACTCGGGTTAGAAAAATCAGCCGCTTCTTTTTTTATACCAAATCTATAAAAAAACCGGACTCAGGCTCCGCAGAGCTTTTGTTGCCAGGGAAGGAGGGCGAAACTCCAGTTTATCTCATTAAATCGTATTAGCTCTCTTCGCCCAGGTTGAAAGCCTTATGCGCAAGCTGCGCCGCCTCGGCGATTTGTTTCTCTCCCAGGATAACGGCGATTTTGATCTCTGACGTCGAAATCATCTGGATGTTGATGCCGCCGTGGCTAAGAGCATCAAAGAGCCGTGCAGCAACTCCGGAGTGAGAGCGCATACCGATGCCGACGACACTTAATTTGGCGATACCTTTTTGTTTGTAAATCTGACCCGCTCCGATGTCGGCGACGACCTGATCAAGAACGGCACCGATTTTTTCCAGTTCGTCGGCATTCATCGTAAAGGAAATATCCGTCGTGCCCTGGACGGAAACGTTTTGGACAATGACGTCCACTGATAGGTTTGCATCGGCAATTGCATTAAAAATCTGTGCTGCCTTGCCTGGCTGATCCGGCACCTGAGAAATGGTGACTTTGGCTTGGTTTCGTTCGATGCTTACGCCGCGCACGACGACGCTTTCCATGCTGGGTAATTCTTCTTTCACTTGGGTTCCTCGTTGATTATTAAAACTACTGCGGACCTCAAAAGGAACCGCAAATTTTTTGGCAAATTCGACCGAGCGCGATTGCATTACTTTGCTACCGCTGCTGGCCATTTCCAAAAGTTCGTCGTAGGCAATGCTATCGATTTTTTTTGCTTCCGGAACGATACGCGGATCGCAGGTATAGATACCATCGACATCTGTATAGATTTCGCAGTTATCAGCTTTCAGTGCTGCGGCAATCGCAATGGCTGTCAAATCCGATCCGCCCCGGCCCAGGGTTGTGATTTCTCCACTCGCATTTTTTCCCTGGAAACCTGCTACGATAACGATGTTGCCGGCATCGAGAAATTCATGAACCTGATGCGGCGTAATATTGGAAATTTTCGCCTTCGTATGAACTCCGTCGGTCACAATTCCTGCCTGGGCACCGGTGAGCGAACGCGCCTTGCCTCCCATTGCGTTGATGGCCATGGCCGCCAGCGCAATCGTCGTTTGCTCGCCCGTGGAAAGCAGAACATCCATTTCCCGGTCGGTAGGATTATCTGAAACTTCTTTGGATAGTTTAATGAGGGAATCCGTAACTCCGGACATCGCGGAAACAACAACGACGATGGAATCTCCCTCGCGCTGCCGTGCAAGCGCACGCGCGGCAACCGCACGAATCCGCTCCGGTGAGGCAACCGAGGTACCTCCGTATTTTTGAACAATTAAAGCCATAGAAACAAAAAAATCGCTGAGTTAGTTTTCGAGCATTTTGCGAATGCTGACAAGATCAGCCTCAACCTCCAACGGTTGCGCATCCCCCAGTGCGGGGGTATCCGGATCTTTTAAGCCGTGTCCGGTGACGGTAAGAGCGAAGCGTGCTTTTTCCGAAAGTCCCGCCAGCGGAGAGCGTTTTCCTGGCTCCTCGCCACGCTCCAGGAGTTTCAGTAATCCCGCTACCGAAGCCGCACTTGCAGGCTCGACAAAAACTCCGTCTGAAGAAGCCAAACGCTTTTGCGCTACGACAATCTCCTCGTCCGTCACGATATCAATATGCCCCGAGGAATCAGCAATAGCTGCCTGAGCGGTCTTCCGGCTTGCCGGGTTTCCGATACGAATTGCCGAGGCAATTGTCTCCGGCTTTTCGATCACTTTATCATAAAAAATCGGTGCCGATCCTGCAGCCTGAAACCCAATCATTTGTGGTAAAACAGTCGCCTTCCCCGCTGCATGAAACTCCTGGTATCCTTTCCAGTAGGCCGTGATGTTACCGGCATTTCCAACAGGCAGGATGTGCACGTCCGGTGCATCGCCTAACTCATCCACGATTTCAAAAGCCGCTGTCTTCTGCCCCTCGATACGATAAGGATTGATAGAGTTTACAATCTCAAAGCCGGGCAGGTCACCCATCTCGCGCACGAGGCGAAGAGCATCATCAAAATTTCCACGAATGGCCAGAACCTGTGCGCCATACATGAAAGCCTGCATCAGCTTGCCTGCTGCGATTTTTCCTTTAGGCAAAAGCACGGCACACTTTAATCCCGCCCGCACGGCATAAGCTGCCGCTGCTGCCGAAGTATTCCCTGTGGAGGCGCAGATCACAGTGGAACTTCCGTTTTCCAAGGCCTTTGTCATCGCCATGGTCATACCACGATCTTTAAAAGAACCCGTCGGATTCAGCCCTTCATATTTTAAATAAACCTCACGCTGTGCTCCGGCGAGTTCGCTCAACCACGGGGAATAAATCAGCGGTGTCGACCCCTCATTGATCGACACGACGGGCGTGCTGTCCGTGACGGGCAGATACTCGCGATATCGCGCAATCACCCCGCGATCATGTAGCGGCTTACGGTAACTCATTCAAATTCCTCCACATGCATGAGAACGGGTGAGGCCTTCACGCAATCCAGTTTCTCTATTTTTTTCAAAGCTTCCACAACCTTACCCTGCGGTGCGTAATGCAAAATCAAAATCAGCGGCAGCGCATCACCTTCTTTGCCCTCCGGCTGAATCACCGAGGAGATTCCGATATTCCCCGCTCCCAGCAAACCGGCGATCTGAGCCAGCACACCCGGACGGTCCTCGACAGACAAACGCAAATAAAACTGCGACACTGCTTCATCCGGCGAAACATATTCGTCGTATAGATCAAAGCCGGTAAAGCCAAAGCAGCGGCAGGGATTTTTTAAAGCACCTACCGCATCGGCCAGGTCCGACAATACCGAACTTGCCGTCGGATCCTGCCCCGCTCCACGTCCGTAAAACAATGACTCTCCGGCCACATCACCATTCAGCCAGATCGCATTAAAAACTCCTCCGACCGAAGCCAGCACATGCCCCTGCGGAATCAGAGTCGGACACACTCGCACCTCGACTGACCTGTCTTCACGCGCACGAATCGTACCAAGAAGTTTGATTCGAAAACCAAGCTGCTTTGCAAAACGAATATCCGCCGAAGTCACCCCCTCAATCCCTGCGACGTAGGTTCGATCGGCCTCCACCCATTTTCCAAAAGCAATTGATGCAATAATGATAGCCTTGTGAGCGGCATCCCATCCATTCACATCCAGAGCCGGGTCTGCCTCCGCGTAGCCCAGTTTTTGCGCCTCGGCGAGAGCCTCGGAAAAATCCAGGCCAGCCTCCTCCATGCGAGTCAGGATATAATTACTCGTCCCATTTAAAATCCCCTGGATACTTTCAAAACGATTCCCCACAAAGGACTCGCGCAGAGCCTTGATGATCGGAATCCCGCCCGCCACTGCTGCCTCGTAAAAAATGGGAACCTTTTTTTCACGAGCGTATTGGAAAATTTCCTTCCCCTGTTCAGCGAGGAGAGCCTTGTTTCCGGTGACAACGATTTTCCCTGCATCGATCGAAGCAAGCACCAGCTCTCTGGCTTCATCAGTTCCACCAATCAACTCGACAACGATCTCCACCGCCGGATCATCGAGCATCTCCCGCCAGCTATCGGTAAAAAGCTGTGCCGGAGCGACAACACCCCGCTTTTTTGTAAGATCGCGAACGGCAATTTTTTTGACATCCATCTGCACACCAAGGCGCCCCGAAATCAGAGCAGCATTTTCTGTGAGGTTTTTCCAAACCCCGCTTCCCACGGTGCCAAAGCCCGCCAGTCCGATGCCGATAGATTTCATATTTATTTTTCTGATGCTAAATTCTTCCCCCGATTGTTTACAGGTATGCCTGTTTGAACAGCTAAAGGCACTCACATACAAGCAATTTCAATTCGGAAGCACACCTCCATTGGACAAAACAGCTCCATCCCCGACCTCGCAAACATAGGCCTTGCCCCGATTTCCTGACTTTTTCCGGTAAGCAGTTTCGATTCGTTTCGCCGTCGCTCCGGCACCTTCACGCTGCGCCAGTGCAACAATCGCCCCTCCAAAACCACCGCCGGTCAGCCGCGCTCCATACACGCCAGCATCCGCCGTTGCAATCTCCACCAGCATATCCAGTTCCGGCGTGCTGTTTTCAAAATTATGAATCGAACTTCGGTGTGATTGTGTCATCAGACTTCCCATACTTTTCAAGTCCCCCGCCAGGGCAGCTTCCTTCGCCGCAAAGACCCGCTCTACCTCCCCTACAACATGCCGCGCACGCCTGGTGGGCAGGTCCGGCAGTTTTCCGGCGGAAATCGCTGCCTCCAAATCCACCATCGAAACATCCCGCAATTCTTCGACGCCCAGCAGACGTGCCGCCTCAAAACATTGTTCTCGCCGCTCATTATATTCCCCTCCAACCAAAGCATGCGGCACCGCCGAATGAACAACGATAAACACCACCTCTCCAGGCAAAGGTTGATGCGACACCTCCTCCGAACGACAATCCAGGACAATCAAATTTCCCGATCGCCCAAACACACTCGACACCTGATCGAGCAAACCACAATTCACCCCCACAAACTGATTCTCCGCCCGCTGACAAATCTTCGCAATCTCCAGAGGCGACAATTTAAAATTGTAAAGACTTTGCAGCAGCATCGCTGTCGCACTCTCAATTGCCGCCGAGCTCGACAGCCCCGCACCAATCGGCAGCGTCGAACTAAACTCCGCCTCAAAGCCCCGCACAGGTGCCCCCGTTTTTTTTAATTCACTCCAGACTCCAAGCGGATAATCCGCCCAGTTCTCCAAAGGGGCAACGGGCACCTGTGAATCCACGCAAACTCGTTCATCAATCCCCTCGCTGGCCAAGCGGATCGTCCCATCCTCTGTTTGCCGCCCCTTCACACGAATCCCCAACTGCAACGCCGCAGACAAAACCACCCCCCCATTGTAATCCACATGATTCCCTATAACCTCAACTCGCCCCGGTGCAAAAAAAGATAAAAAATCCTCCGACATATTCGCGCAGACTAACCACCTGATTTGACGAAAACAAGCAGAGTGATACGGTCAAAGCGAATCCATATCCGCCTCTTTCTATGTTCAGGTAAAATACCGTTCATAAATCCCTCAGCACCACTCGGGAAATCATTGTTTATCCAGGTAACTGCCTCTATCTGCTCTGTCAAATTCCGGATGAATACTCTCAACTGATCGTTACCTCTCCGCCTTACAACGCAGATAAAGAATACGAAAAAAAATTCGAGATCGACCTGGGTATCGAGATACTGCCGATGAAATCTCTCCAGGCAGAAATGAGTTCCGGCGTCGCTTACTACGAGGGTGAATTTTATAATGTCGTGCGACAGGGACGCGGCGTTCCGGCAGTTCCCCTGGTCATCGTGGGAATCGAAGCGTAAAAATTGAAATAGAACGAAATATTGCGGTTCATTTAATCAGACTGCTAAAGTCCCCCGCATGACTGACTCAAGCTGGGACAAATTTTGGGAAAACTGGCAGCCTACCGAACGTGCCACACTCCTCTTCATTATCCACGATCAAAAAATTCTTCTCATCCTCAAAAAACGTGGCCTCGGTGCCGGAAAAATAAATGGCCCAGGTGGTCGTATCGAACCCGGTGAAACTGCCCTCCAGGCCGCCATCCGGGAAACCCAGGAGGAACTCCACGTCACCGCCCTCAATCCGCAGCAACGCGGCGAACTCCATTTTCAATTCGCCGACGGTTACGCGCTTTACTGCGCAGTTTTTGTTGCCTTCGAATTTAGCGGCACCGCCACCGAAACCGACGAAGCCGTCCCGCTCTGGACACCGCTCAATGCTATCCCTTACGAAAAAATGTGGGCGGATGATCAACACTGGCTGCCCGGCGTTATCGAGGGAAAATCCTTCCGCGGATTCTTCAATTTTGACTCTGACACCATGACAAAATACAAAATCGACTGGGTGGACGAAAAAAAGTTTGAATTTTAATTTATTGATTATCAAATAGTTACAAATAAAATAAAACTTTGTGAAATTTTTCACTTGCCAACCCGGTCATTTTTATACAGATTATGCGCATTGAAAGTTTGTTCTGGGGGGAACAGCAGCCCGTCGTTACACTCGTAGCGGCGGGCTGCATCTTTTTTAGCAAGGCATATTTTTTTATAGCGCACTCCTGGCTACAGGTTATTAACTGAATCTCCGCTCGTTTATAGAAATTTCCATGTTCCGATTTAAGAAGCGCAAAATTATCCTGGTGATCCTGCTCACCACCCTTGTTCTGTTTGGAATTACTTACCGAATCAGTGAGCGGCACTTGCTTCCATACTTAATTCACAGAGGGCTTGAGAAAGCTGCACCCGCCCTCGGTTTGGAACTCGAAAAAGCGACTGTCCGTGTTCGTTTTGGACAACCTGTTGTCATTACAGACATCTCTTTTTTACCTGATAAAAAACTGCCTCATGCAAATTCCTCGAAGCTCCATTGTGAACGCCTCGAACTTGCTTTCCAAAATCTGTGGGAAATCATTAACAAACGCGAACGCCTTTTCTCGCGCCTGAGTTTGGAAAAACTCACCTTCGTTCTTGATCTGCAAAGTGATCATTTACCCCCGCCTGCCCCTGCCGATACGGAGTCGAAGGAGCTTTCACTCGAAGACGCTGCGGAGGAGTTCCGCACATGGCGACAATACGTTCTTTTGGCTCTGCCGCTACAAATTAACGTCCAGGATTCCGACATCCTCATCCTCACAGATCGGCAGCGCTATTCTCTTCAAAAATTAAATCTCAGCCTGAGCGAAGACGCCCTTGGAAAACTGAAAGTTGGGCAACTTGCGATCAAGTCCAACCTTCTCGATATCCAACGCGGCAATCTGAGCGCCAAAACCGCCTGGAAAAATGCCGGCCTCTACCTCGCCGGTCTTGAATTCGCTCCCGGCATTCTGGCCGAAGATATTTATATCGATGCTTTGCGTCAGCACGGTCCCGCCGTAACCCTCGAAGCCACAATTCACGAAGGCTGGCTACGCTGCGACTTTAATATAAGTAACGACCAAACCCCACCTGCACTCCACCTCTCCCTCTGGGGACAAAAAATCCCCATAGCACCTGTACTTGCCTCGCTCGGACTGCACTACCAGGCAGAAGGCGAACTCCAGGAACTTTTCGCAAGCTTTCACGGCAACACGCAAGACCCACTGGCCGGACAAACCACCCTCCAGCTAAAAGCAAACGACTTTCTCTATCAAAAACGCGGATGGAAAAACCTCTCACTCGCCGCCAAACTCCAGTCCCGGAAAATCCGACTCGAACGCTTCCTCCTCACGCAGGACAAAAATAAAATCGATGCAAAAGGAAGCGCCCGACTCTTCCCCGACAAACCGCTGCAGGAGTCCGATTTTTCATTACAAGCCAATGCAGATATTCTGCACCTGACCTCTCTTACAGACCTCTTCGACGACCTCCTCCCTCTCGACGAAAGCGAAGGACAAATCCACGTCCAAGCCGATTTTCAACAAAAAAATACGACACGCTCCGGCCACCTTTCCCTCCAAAGCGAGCAACTCACGATCAAAAATATCCCTCTCGGCAAAGTAAATGCGAAAGCTAAAATTCAGGAAGACGATCTCACAATCGAAACCCTCCAGGCCGATTCCGCCAATACGCAACTGACCGCCAGAGGCGATCTGCAAATCACAGCACCCCACCGCTACCAGGGTGAGCTGAAACTGGATGTAAAGGACCTCTCTCCTTACCTCGCAGCCATCGATGAATTATCCTCCACCCCCGTATCTCCCACAGAAACAAATGATAGTGAAGCCGAAAAAAAACAACAAGACGACCTCTTGAAAAAACTAAGCGGCGGACTTTCTCTTGCATGGAACGGAGATGGTGTTGCCTCCGCTCACTCGGGTGCCTTTGAACTCGCTCTCGAAAATATAAAAACTCCTGAGTATCCCGTCGGCCTCAGAGGACAATTCACCGGCACCTATTCTCCCGAAAATCTCTATCTTAGTAAGTTTGAGCTCTTCGGCGATCCCCTGCAACTGAGCACGGTCATTTCTGCCGGAACAAAAGGTGTTAATATAGACGACCTGTTCGTCAAAGCCCGTGAAAAAAAACTCGCCGTCGCACAACTCTATCTCCCGTGGAACCCTTTCTGCCTGCTGCAAGGCAAAGACTGGCAGAGCGGCATAATTGAAGATAAAGAAATATATGCTTTCGTCAGGTCCATCCCCCTGGAGCTCGACCATCTCTTTGACCTTATCGGAAAAAAATCTCCCCTGCGCGGCAGGCTGGACTTTCAGTTAAATGCTACCGGAAACATTAAATCTCCAACTTTCAGTGCTTCTCTTACGAGTAAAGAACTCTACTTCAGCAAAGCTCTTTCAAAGCGCGAACTTCTGCTCGTTTCCAAAACAGCACTTAGTATTAATGCCGAAAACGGAACCGCAACAATTGACGGAAAACTTTTTAATCCCAACGTCGAACCTCTCTCAGTCGAAGGAACCTTTCCCTTTGGAATTTCGATTGCTGAAAACGGAAAACCGCATTTTGTAAATCCCGATGGAGACCTGAATGCCAGTATCAGAATTCCTAAAACCGATCTTTCTCGCTTCAAGCCTCTGCTTGGTCCACAGGCACGAAGCCTCACCGGAAGTATCGAAGGAAATGCGAAAATTACAAATCGTTTAAGTCAGCCCCATATCCACGGAGAGTTTCTCATCCAGGACATATCCCTCGCCCTGGCACCATCCATACCCAGGCTCAATGCTTTCGGTGGGAAAATACTCTTTGAGGGAACAAAATTACAAATTACAAATCTCGGTGGAACCATCGGAGCAGCTCCGTTTAATATTGCCGGATCGATAGATATTATAGACCTGAATGCACCAAAGATCGATCTCAAACTCACAGGCACAAAAGTATTACTGATGCGCAATCCGACCATCCGACTTCGATCAGATTTTGATATACGCATTGCGGGTCAGGGAACCGACGGTGCCGTCACCGGTGATATAGGCCTTATAAATGGTAGTATATATAAACGTCTCGAACTCACACCACTACTAGCCTCAGCAAAGGTTGATGCATCTCCTCCACCCCTTCTTCCCTCACTTTCAGGCTTTGTTCCCGAACCCTGGGGATCATGGAAACTTGATATAAGCATTAAAAATAAAACGCCTTTTGTCCTGGCAGGCAATCTCGCCAGCGGAGAAATCAATCCCGACATTATACTTAAAGGAACTCTGGGAGACCCCAGACCGACAGGAAAAATACAAATGCAGAATATTCGTGGCTACCTGCCATTCACTATTTTAAATATTCCGGATGGTTATATTTATTTTCGGGAAAATAGTCCTCGAATCCCTGCTCTCGATATAAAAGGCTACGCACAAGCCGCAAACTACGACATCCAGTTGGTTATCTACGGCCCACTGGATAAACCTAAATTTTTCCTTCGTTCAAATCCCCCTATGCCCCAGGATCAGCTTGTCCTGATGATGACAACAGGCCTCATGCCCGGTGCCAGAGATGGAGATAACTTTGGCCAGGCCGCACTCGGACAGGGCAGTATATTACTGGCAAAAGCTGTACTACGTCAGTTCGATACAAAAGGAGTAAACATAGACTCTATCGTTAATCGAATCAGTATCTTTACCGTTCCTCCGGATTATCTCGAAGACAATGCAGGTATTTACGGCGAGTTTCGTCTCAATGACTCTTTCTCCGTATTTAGTGAAAGAAATGGAAGCGGTTATTATGATGCCGGTTTGACTTATCGTTTTAATTTTCGATGAAGCTATATAAAATCTGTATCGCTCTCTGCTTTCTCTGCTTCCTCCTGGCTTCACTCAAAAGTGAGGAGATTGCCGATCCGGAAACGCCACATTCACAGCAAGTCACTTTCGAGGGCAATTTAATTTTCAAAGATAAGTCTCTGCTCCATGCCCTCGATTATTACAGAGCCCCTTTGTCCGGGAATTTCGATATAATGGATGCTGATGATGCCGCTTATTTTTTAAAAGAATTCTATAATATGAAAGGATTCCCCGACACCGATGTGCAATATCAATTTTTTTCTGAAGGCCCGCATGTTGTTTTTAAGATTGATGAGGGGCATCGCATTCAACTCGGCAAAGTTATATTCAGTGGAAATACTGTTTTTTCAGATAAACGGTTGAAAGATATTGTAGAGGCTTATATTCGCCAGGCCACCTCGCGACTGATTGGACGGGTAAACTACGTAGAATCCGCTATTTTAGATGCCGGAAGTTCGATTATATCACAATATCGAAATCACGGCTACCTCGGAGTCCAGGTATGGGCAGAGATTATCGATGAGAATACCCCTGGCAGCAGAGGTGTTCATTTCTCAATCGAAGAAGGGCCACAGTATATTCTGACTAACATAACAGCCAGCGGTATCCCTGAAGATATACGTCCGATTGAAGAAATACTTGATGAGCACCTCGGGCATTTCTATCAGCAGGATGAGTCTGTAATATTACGCTCACAGGTTTTAAGAGAGCTTCGCAACTCCGGATACTACAATGCAAGCGCACTGGAAACAGAAAGCATTAATGATAAAACAGGAAATGTCAGCCTCCATTTTCAAATAACACCAGGGCCAAAATATCGTATCGGAAAAGTAGAAATCGAGGGTTACCGCCGAACTATGTATGGCTCCGTAGCCCGCCTGCTCGGAATAAAAAGTGGGCAGGAATTCGACAGCGAAAAATTACAGGCAGGGCTTCGCCGCATTTGGTTTACAGGTGCTTTTAAAAATGCAGACCCGACTTTAACTCCTAATCCGGATGGCACGCTTGATATAAAATTAAACCTCCAGGAAGCCCCGGCCAAACAAATCAAAATCAGCGGGGGTTACGGAGAATGGGATCGTGCTTTTGGTAAATTAGAATATACTGATCGAAACTTTCTGGGCACACTTCTGCGTTTCGATGTCGAGACTTTTGCCTCCATGCGTCGCTATGGCGCACAGGTCGAACTCACCGATCCCTTCCTGTTTAATACTCAGTTTATAGCTAAGACCGGAGCCTATTTTATTAAGCAAAGACTGCCCGCCTATCGTGCTTATGTTTACGGAGCCTACGGAAAACTCGAACGACAATTTTCTTCAAGCAATTTAACAGGGTATAATCTGGGCTACGAATGGAGAGGCGTCGCAAAAACAAGAACCTATGCCAGCGATACTTTTGCTGATGTTGAGGAAAACGATTATACCGTTGGGGCACTTTCATTTTCTCAGACTTTGGACAGACGAAACAGTATACTGATCCCAATGCAGGGATATAAACTGGAATATAATACTGAGCTGGCCTCACGTGCCCTCGGGGGCGAAATATCCTATTTCAAAATTGAAGGAAAAATGACTTATTATTTTCCTCTGGCAGAGATCACCACAACGCGCCCTTACGTCCCATTCATAATGCTCAACCACGCCGTAGGTGCAATTTTACCTTTTGATAACAAAGGCGAACTTCCCATTCCGGAACGTTTCTTTTTAGGCGGCCCCGATACAGTAAGAAGTTTCCAATACGACGGTATGGCACCGCGCACTCCGGACGGTGCTTTACTTGGTGGTAAAACTTATTGGGTAATCAATCTCGAAGCACAAATCCCGCTGACCGGCCCCATTTACGGAGTCATCTTCTCGGATGCAGGTAATCTCTCACCAGCACTAAACAACTATGAACACGGCAATACACGAGTTGCCGTCGGCCTCGGCCTCCGTTTTTACACTCCCATTGGAGCACTGCATGTGGACTACGGATACAACCTAATCCGCAAAGACGGTGATCCTATAGGAGCCTGGCAATTTGGATTTGGCTTTTCATTTTAGAGCACTTCTAAAAAGTGCTTCGAGTGTCTCTACAACGTTCGCAGATGGAAACCGCCGTCTACATTGAAGACCTCACCGGTGCTGTATGGAAAACCTCCTGAACAAATCGCTGCAACAGCGCGACCAATATCGTCGGGCTGCCCCCAGCGACGAATCGGAGTAATCCCCTCTTCGAAAAGCTTATCATATTTTTCCTTCACCGGTCCGGTCATATCAGTCCGGATGATGCCTGGGCGAATTTCATAAACACCGATTCCGTCATCAGCCAGACGGGTGGCAAACAACTTTGTCATCATCGCCAGTCCGGCCTTTGCGATGCAGTAGTCCCCTCGATTTATCGAAGCCGTGTAGGTTGAAATGCTGGTTATATTTATGATGCTTCGCAAAGCATCCGGCAAAGCCTCCGAAGTCAGCATCAGCCTGGCTGCACCCTGACTCAGAAAATACGGTCCCTTCAGATTGATATTGATCAGTCGGTCAAAACTCTCCTCGTCCGCCTCCAGCAGGTCTGCTCGCACCGTCGGAGCGACTCCGGCGTTGTTGACCAGCACGTCGAGGCGTCCGAATTTTTCGGAGGCGAAGGCCAGAAGTTTTTCACGATCTGAAGCCAGAGAAATATCGCCCTGGCAGATTTCGACCTGAACTTCACCATCAGATGCTTTCAGACACAAATCTGCACACTCTTTAGCCGCTGCCTCATTGCCCGCAAAGTTTATGATAAGGTGATGGCTTTTGCCACCGGCGAGTTCGACGGCAATTCCACGCCCAATTCCGCGTGAGGCTCCGGTGATCAAACAGACAGGTTTTTGGAGTGCTTGCATATCTTTAATCTCTCAAAGTTATAATTTGGTATAAATTCACAAAAAAATAAAATCACTGTGAAGCTTTTCTGAATTTTGGAAGATCAGCCTCAGGAATTCGCAGGCCGTATGCAAGTAAACGAGCCGAGTCATTCCAGATATGTTTGGAGTTACTGCCCAGAATAACTGCGATTACATGTCGGCCATTCCATGAGCCGCTGGAGATGAGGCAGTTCCCGCTGGCATGGGTGTATCCCGTCTTCATCCCGTTGCAAAATTGGTAGCGACGAAGAACTTTATTGGTATTTCTGTATTTCTTCACCGCTCCATCGCGTGGGCGTATGATGGTAAAACGCTCACTACGAATCATCTTACGAAGCGTTGGGTTAAAGTAAACCGCCCGTGCAATAATCGCCATATCCCGGGCCGTGGAATACTGGTTTGCGGATGGAAGGCCGTGCGGGTTTTTGAAATTTGAAGAGGTTGCCTTCAGACTCCGGGCACGCACATTCATAGCCTGGGAAAATTTTTCAACCGATCCGGAGTGATCCCGGGCCAGCGCAGCCGCGACGTCATTCATGCTACGCACGAGCAGAGTTTGCAGAAGGTCTCGTCGTTTGTAAACTTCACCGGATTTTATATAGAGCTTGGAAGGCTCCGGTTTTGTATCGACTGCCTGGATGGTAACATTTTTATCTAAATTACCCGCCTCCACGATAAGGAGAGCGGTAAGAAGTTTCTGCGTGCTGGCGACAGGTAATTTTTCACGGGAGTTTTTTTCAAGAAGTACCTTGCCCGTTACCGCATCGAATAAAACATATGCCTTTCCGTAAATCTCAGGCGGCACAATCGGAGCACGAGCCGCAGAATTGGGAACTCCGACAAGCTCGGCTGAGATATTTGAAACTCCGGCTAATATAAGCACCACGAGAGGCAAAAACTGCCGGGATAAAAAAATCCCCACTCTGCAAAACGAAATCATCACGGATTCTTAATCGTCGTATTTTGTTTTGAAGAGTTTTTGTCAAAAGCAGCAAATTGTTTTTCCAGTTCAGCATCAGCCGCACCGCCGAGCTGAATCGCTTTTTGATAATGCCGCCGGGCCAGCTCAATCGCCGGAGTGCGTCGCTGCATACAAAAGTAAGCGAGGTTAAAATGAGCATCGACATAGTCTTCATCTATCTTAATTGCTTTACGAAATTCAGATTCGGCTCCCTCATACCAGCCGAGTTCACCAATCGTAACGCCGAGAAAATTATGCGCACGAGCATTTGTCGGCTCATACAAAACGGCATTGGAAAGAGCCGCCAGAGCTTCGGATAATTTTGCCTGATCGAGATATATCATTCCCAGGACAAGCCATGCTGCGGATGTTTTAATATCCTGTTTCAGAGCTTTGAAAAGAAGCTCCTCTGCCCGGTCGAAATTTTTTAAATGAAACTCCGTAAGCCCCAAATTGACCAAGGCAAGCACATTGTCCGGCTTTACTTTCAGCACGAGTTCGTAAGACGTTTTGGCCTGTTCATAATCCTGAACGGCAAAAGCGTGATTTCCCTTTTCTATCTCCTTAACCACCACCGTGGGAACAAGCTCTGGCATTTCCTGAGGCATCTGCTCCGCTTGCAAATCCATGGCACCAACAGCCAAAAAACTCACGATAGGAGCCAATAATAAATATCTCATGTTTTCGAAAGTTCCTTTGATCGATGACTTGCTGCGCGAACAGCAGCCTGAACCACATCTGAAAAATTTTTATCCTGCATAGCGGCCAGTCCGGCAGCCGTCGTTCCGTTGGGACTCGTCACGACCTCGCGAAGCTCCTTCGGAGTGCGCCCTGTCTCCAGGCAAAGTCGTCCTGCACCAACTGCCGCCTGAGAAACGGCTGTCAGTGCGGCTTCTTTGGACAGCCCCTCCTCTACGGCCGCTGCTGTCATTTGCTCGATCATTGCAAAGAAAAAAGCGATTCCACTACCGCTGGCAGCGGTGAAGGCATCCATTTGATTTTCTGAGAGACGCAAAAATTTTCCGAGCGGAGAAAAAATCGACTCTGCGATTTTCCAGTCTTCCGCCGAAGCATTTTCAGAACAGAAGGCAGTTACTCCCTCTCCGATTTCGACGGCGGTATTTGGCATTCCCCGAAGGATGCGCCACTGCGGTCCCGCGAGCTCCTGCAGACGATTCAGCGGCAGCCCCGCTATTACGGAAATAATCAGCCCCTGTCTTTTACGCGGCTGATTTTTCCAATCTTCAAGAGCCTGAGTCACATCTTTTGGCTTTACGGCTAAAAAGATAATATCACTCTGCTGCACTGCTTCATTAAGCGTCGCAGAGCGAGCACCAAAACTCTCTTCAAAAGCTCGCTGTCGTTCGCTCGAACGCCCGCAAACCAGAGGTGGCAATGCCGCGAAAAGCCCCTTTTTCTGCATTCCACGAGAGATTGCGCGAGACATATTTCCCGGCCCGACAAATGCAAACTGAAGTGGTGGAAGTTTTGTCATTTACTACCAGGTTTGATGGCCGGGATATTTTTCAGGTCCGGTGGAAGATTTTCAGGATCGAAAGTCTCTATATTTAATTTTACAAGACTATAAAACGGACACCCAAAGTCAGGCAGTTTTCCGCCACTGCGGTCCACGATACTTGCAGCCGCAACCACGATACCTCCGTGCTCTCGCACAATATCTATCGTCTCCTGGACACGTCCTCCTCTCGTCACGACGTCCTCAGCGACAACAAAGCGTTCTCCTTTCCGAATCTCAAACCCACGACGTAATACCAGTCCGCCCTGATCATTTTTTTCAGCAAAAATATGTCGCTTGTCCAAATGACGCGCTACCTCCTGACCGACTACGATTCCTCCGACAGCAGGAGATATCACACTCTCAATATTTTCCAGGGGACGCACTATATCGGCCAGAAGTCCGCAAACACGATCTGCGACCGACGCATATTGCAGTAGTAGTGCACATTGAAAAAAACGACGACTCCGCAGACCGGAACGTAATATAAAATGCCCGTCCAGCAGAGCACCTGTTTTTTCAAAAAGCCCGACAACCTCAGCTTCACAAGCAGAATTTTTTATATCAGACATATATTATATAAGAAAAAATTTATTGAGAAGAAATACTATCATTAGTGTCCACGGGAGCATCTTCCGCCTCCTCTGCAGCCGGGTTTATCGGCGCAAAGTTTACACCCGATTCCTGGCGCTTCAAAAATTCTTTGGCGAGCGCACGATAGGCCTTCGATCCAGGGCCCGAACTATCATATTCAAGAATAGTCATCCCGTGACTTGGTGCCTCGCCGAAGCGGATCGTACGAGGAATCACTGTTTCAAATACTACATCCTGAAAGTGCTCGCGGACATCGGCTATCACAGCCGCATTCAGATTTGTTCGTGCATCGTGCATCGTCATCAGAAGACCGGCAATGGTCAGATTAGGATTCGCTCCGGACGAGCAAATCTGCCCGGCGACCTGCATCAGAAGCCCCAGCCCCTCAAGCGCAAAATACTCACACTGAATCGGAATAATAATCTCATCTGCCGCAACCAAAGCATTCGTCATTAGAATACCAAGACTTGGCGGACAGTCGAAAACACAATACTCGAAGCGCCCTGCCTCAACCGACGACTTGAGCGGAGCCAGCGTTTTGCGAAGCTGCTGCAAATGCTCATCCATTTTTGCAACCTCTATCTCAGCACCCGCCAGATCGAGATTTGCCGGCACCGCCGACAGATTTGGAATACGGGTATCGTAATATAAGCTTTCAATTCCAGCCTCGCCTATCAGAGCAGAATAAAGCCCACGAAACTCATTCCCTTCCTCGTCCAAACCACGGAGACCAAGAATCGAACTCGCATTTCCCTGCGGATCGAGATCGATAAGAAGAGTTTTTTTGCCAAGCTCCGCTAAAGCTGCCGCGAGATTTACCGCTGATGTCGTTTTACCAACACCACCTTTTTGATTTGTGACTGCTATAGTTTTCATAAACAAAAAATAATTTAACGCTGCGAATAAAAATCGAGAATACCCTGGGCCAGCCCGCTTGCATACTCACGGAAAATACTCGCTTGCTTCCGGCCATTAACGATCCGTGTGCCTCGATAATCTCCCGCCTGAATACGATAAAAAACATCCCGGCTGTTCATAACATAGGGTTCTATGTAAACAACGGGACACTCAAAAAGACGATTTGCCAAAAGATTTCGCCCCCAGATGTAAGGATTGCCGGCAGCATTGACGGCATTTTTTCCATGATAAGTAAAGGCCGGCAACCCGGTGGACTTTTTCATGGACGTTGCAATGTCTTTCGTGACCTCGACTTCCTCATAGTAAGTTTGATCGAGGAGTTTTTTGAGCATATTCATCCGCTGATCCTCGAAAGAAAGTTCGTGCGAGCTGAAAGCACCCGTTATCAGAAAATGCAGGTGATTTTTACTAACGAGCGCCGGATTTGCCGGATCGCCCCAAGCCTCGGCATTGAAATGCAAACAAACCACCAGATCCGGCCTGATACGCTTATTCACAAGCTCTGCCCGCTTACGAATCTCACTCATTCGATAAAAAAGAATATTACTCACATGCTCGACGGCTGCATCGCTCGGACGCTGACCATTAGCCCTTAACTCCGCGGCAGCAGCCCTGCGAAGATTTTTTGGCCGGGCCGAAGTCACAGGCTTCGCACTGCTTCTGGTAAGATAGACTTTTGCACCCAGACGCTCCAGCCGCTGCGCAGTCAGCTTTGCAACATAGAGGGTCATATCCCCCTCTGTCACCGGTTTGCTGTTACCGATCTGAAACCAACGCTCCTCCAGCTTCGCCCACTTCCCGCCGATGTGCCCGGGATCAATCGCAATCCGTAGCCCCTCCAGCGGACGAGAACGACTCGCACGAGGAATCTCCGAGCGCGACCTCCAATACCGCGGAACCGCACGAGCCTGAGAAGTAGAAGCCGCAAAATGCAAAACAAACGGCGCCGCTCCGCGACGTGTCACAATCTGAGCCGAGTCCTGTCCGATCCGAATCCAGTCCTTCCAGGCACCGTAAGGCGCATAGACCTTATCCAGCAGCCAGACAAATCTTTCCCGCGTAATCGTGTATTGATAAGCATCCAAAACTTTCCAGTCAGGTCTTGGAGCCAAAGGACTTAAATTACTCGCTAAAAGCACCCCCAGCGAGGCAAAGAGAAACAAAATGAGACAGAAAATTTTCAAGGCATCAGATTTTTACAGCAAAGAGCTGCCGTTTTGCGATAAAAAGACGGGCTATGATTCGAATTTTGTTTCTTGGAGATATCGTCGGCGAACCCGGACGGAAAGCTGTCATCGACTCTATTCCTAAACTAAAGCAGGAGTTTGCGCTCGATTTTATCATCGCAAACGGAGAAAACGCCGCTGCCGGACGCGGCATCACACCCCGCATCGCCATCGACCTTCTGCGCTGCGGAATCGCCATCATCACCTCCGGCGATCACATCTGGGACCAACGCGAAACCCCCTCCTATATTGAAACCGAACCCCGCCTGCTCCGCCCGCTGAACTACCCCGCCGGCACACCCGGCGCCGGCAGCATCGTCCTCGAAACGGCTAAAGGAAAAGTGGCCGTCATGAATGTCCAGTGCCGCACCTTCACCAATCCCCCTCTCGAAAACCCCTTCCTCACCGCACAGGAAGAGGTCCGCCGCCTCCGCGAAGAAACCCCCGTCATCTTTGTCGATGTCCACGGCGAAACGACCAGCGAAAAAATCTCCATGGGTTACCACCTCGACGGCACGGTTTCCGCCGTGGTCGGCACACACACCCACGTCCAAACCGCCGATGAACGCATCCTGAAAAACGGAACCGCCTTCCTCTGCGATGCCGGAATGTGCGGCCCCGACGACTCCATTTTGGGACGTGAACCAAAGTCTGTTCTGCACCGCTTCCTCACCAGCATGCCCTCCCGACTCCCGGTGGCAAAATCCCCCGTGCGCCTCTGCGGAGTCATCATCGACATCGACGAAACAAGCGGCAAGGCCCTGAAAATCGAACGCCTCCAGCGCCTCCACCCCGAATCTTCAAGCGAACAAAATCCAGCAAATCATGAATAAATCCCTTCTCCTGCCCTGCCTCCTCGGAATCAGCGCCGTTTCTCTCGGAGCCTTCGGAGCGCACGGCCTCGAAAACACCCTCACCTCACACGGCACCCTCGATGTCTGGCAAACTGCGGTCCAATACCATTTTTACCACACCCTGGCCATCTTCGCGCTGATCCTCTGTGTCCCCCGCGCCAAAGTTCCGCTCATACTCTGGACCTTTGGCATCCTTATCTTTTCCGGCTCACTTTACATCCTCGCAGTCAGCGGAATCAAATGGCTCGGAGCCATCACCCCCATCGGAGGACTCCTCTTCATCGTTGGCTGGTTCTCCCTCCTTTTTGTAAAACCCCGCCTCTCCGAAATCAAAAAAACTCCGTAAAAAATCACATGAGCTTTTAAATAAAAAATGACCGCTCACCATCATTCCTTCTCCGTCAAAACGAGGGGCAAAGGCACTTACGAAATCACTCACGAAATCGAAGAAGCCGTCGCCGCCAGCAGCATAAAAACAGGTCTCGCCACCATCTTTCTGCGTCACACCAGTGCCAGCCTCATTATCTATGAAAATGCGGACTCCACCGCCCGCACAGACCTGCACAATTACTTTGACGACCTCGTTCCCGAAGAGGGCGACTATGCCCACACCCTCGAAGGACCGGACGACACAACCAGCCATCTCAAAATGGCACTCACCCGCAGCAGCGAAAGCATCCCCATCGCCCGGAGCCGTCTCACCCTCGGCACCTGGCAGGGTATTTTTCTCTTCGAGCACCGCCGCGCCCCGCACACCCGCCACCTCGACATATCCATCATCGGAGAATAAAAAAAAATCCCACGTCACTCAGCCAAAACATTTGCCCCCGTCGCGAATGCCTCTATAAGTTTTCTTCCCTAAGCCATTTTCATTTATTACACTCTCAAATTATGAACCAACTCGACCAACTCAAGCAATTCACCACCGTCGTCGCCGATACCGGAGACTTTGAATCCATCAAGCAATACACCCCCGAAGACGCAACCACAAATCCCTCCCTCATCTTCAAGGCCGTCCAGCAGGATAAATATAAACCCCTCCTGGAAAAAGCCATCGCCGACAACAGCGGCTCCACCCTCTCCGGCGAAGCACTCCATAAAAAAATTATCGACAACCTCCTCATCGAGTTTGGCTCAAAAATTCTCGAAATCGTCCCCGGACGTGTCTCCACCGAAGTCGATGCCCGCCTCTCCTTCGACACCGAAGCAACCATCACCAAAGCCCGCGAACTCATCGCCCTCTACGAAAAACGAGGCATCTCCCGCGAACGCATCCTGATCAAAATCGCCTCCACCTGGGAAGGTGCTCAGGCTGCTGCCGTCTGCCAAAAAGAAGGCATCAACTGCAACCTCACCCTCATGTTTTCCCTTCCCCAGGCCGTTGCCTGCGCCGAAGCTGGCGCCCGCCTCATCTCTCCCTTTGTAGGTCGTATCTACGACTACTTCAAAGCCACCACCGGCAAAGAGTATACCGGAGCCGAAGACCCCGGCGTCCAGTCTGTCGGTAAAATCTACACCTACTACAAGCACTTTGGCTACGACACCCAAGTCATGGGAGCCAGCTTCCGAAACACCGGACAAATCATCGAACTCGCCGGCTGCGACCTCCTCACCATCAGCCCAGGCCTGCTCGACAAACTCCAGTCCACTGAATCCCCCATCACCCGTAAACTCGATCCCGAAGCAGCGAAAAAAGAGGCACCTACCCGTCTTCAAAACGACGAAAAAACCTTCCGCTACCTCCTCAACGAAGACGCCATGGCCACCCAAAAACTGGCCGAAGGCATCCGCCTCTTCGCAGCCGACATCGTAAAACTCGAAGCCATCATCGCAGAAAAAACCGCCTGAGTCCCCAGGCGCACTCTTTCTGAAAATCACAAACGCCCATGCGCCTCCGCAGCCTTCTCTGCACCATCGCACTCAGCTCCGCACTCTCCGGAGCGAGTGCCGCCTCAGCCACCCACCCGGGTTCCCTCGTCCTCTTTCTGAGCGGCGAGCAGGTCCAAAAAGAACTCCGTGTCACCCCCCTCCAGGCCGTGGTGCTCGACTCTCTGAAATCCGAATACCAGGAGCAAATCGGCGAACTTTTTAAATCCACCGACGACACCAACCCCGACGCAAAATTTACAAAACTCAACGCCAGCTTCAACAAACGCGCCCTCTCCACCCTAAGCACCCGCCAAAAAAAAGAGCTCCCGCGCATCGAGCACAGCGCCCTTAAAGGCTGGATGCTCACCCTCCCCCACATTCAGCAGGAGCTGGGCCTCAGCGAAAAACAAATCAGTCGAATCACCAGGCTCCAGGAAAAACTCGACCGCGAAAATCAGAAACAGCACGACCGCGTGAACAAAGGAAAAATCAGCAACGCCCGACGCCTCTCCATCCTCCGCGAAAAACGTCTCGACGCCTCCGAACGCATGGAGTCCCTCCTCACCCCCGATCAGCTCCAAAGCTTCCTGAAACTCCGCGAAAAGTAAAATTCGCACCAAAAAACACCTTCCTTCTTAATTAAAAAATGTCGGCAAATTACATCGCCACCATCGGCCTCGAAGTCCACGTCCAACTCAAAACTCAAAGCAAAATGTTCTGCGGCTGCCAGGTCGAATTCGGCAGCGAACCCAACACCCACATCTGCCCCACCTGCCTCGGCCTCCCCGGCGCCCTGCCGGTGATGAACGAAACCGCCCTCCGCTACACCACCCTCGCTGGCCTGATGCTCGGCTGCGAAATTGCCCCCAACTGCAAATTCGACCGCAAGCATTACTTCTACCCCGACATGCCAAAAAATTACCAGATTTCCCAATACGACCTCCCCATCTGCATCGGTGGAGCCGTCCCCCTCCACGATCTGGCCTACCCAAAAGACGTCCAAAAAACCATCGCCACGCCAGACAAAGCCATCCGCCTCACCCGCATCCACCTCGAAGAAGACGTCGCAAAATCCTCCCACCTCGAAACCTCCTCTGGCATCGACTTCAACCGTGCTGGCACCCCCCTCATGGAGATTGTCTCCGAACCCGATATTTCCTCTGCCGAAGAAGCCTTTGCCTACCTCACCGTTCTCCAGCAGGTTATGATCTACGGTGGCGTCAGCGATGCCGACATGGAAAAAGGTCAGCTCCGCTGTGACGTCAACGTCTCGGTCCGCCCCGAAGACACCGACGAATTCGGAACAAAAATCGAAATAAAAAATCTCAACTCCATCAGCGGAGTCCGCCGCGCCCTGCTCTTCGAAATCCCCCGTCAGATCGAAGTTCTCAAAGCAGGCGGCACCCTCCAACAGGAGACCCGCCGCTGGGACGATGTCGCCGGAGAAACCATCCTCATGCGCATCAAAGAATCTGCCCACGACTACCGCTACTTCCCCGACCCTGACCTTATGCTGGTCAAAACTGAAAAGTTGCTTGAAGAAGCAAAATCGCAGCTCCCCGAGCTCCCCTGGGACAAACGCGACCGCTTCGTCCGCGACTACCAGGTCAGCTCCTACGACGCCGGAGTCCTGGCAAACGACCTCGACCTTGCCGCCTATTTTGAAAAAGCAGCCAAAGCTTCCAAAAAGCCAAAAGCCGTAGCCAACCTCATTCTAAACGATCTCCAAAGTGCCCTCGGAGCCAGCTCCAAAAGCATTGTCGACTGCCCCGTCGCCCCCGACAGCATCCGTGAACTCACCGACCTCATCGACAGCGGCAGCATCAGCGGACGCCAGGGCAAAGACGTCTTTACCGAAATGTTTGAAAGCGGCAAAGCACCTGCCCAAATCGTCGAAGAAAAAGGCCTCAAACAAGTCAGCGACAGTAGTGCCCTCGAAGCCTTTTGCGACGAAGCCATCGCGGCCAATCCCGGCCCGGTCAACGACTACCGCGAAGGCAAAACCGCCGCCATCAACTTCCTGAAAGGACAAGTGATGAAGCTCTCCAAAGGCAAAGCCAACCCCGCCGTAGTCGGCCAAATCCTCGAACAAAAACTAAAGGCTTAGCACCTGGCGGAACTATTCGCTCCAACCCTTTGCCTGAACGTAGTAATTTGCGGAAGCCCGCTGGAGGTGAACGATATTTTGATGTCCGTCCCTGATAAGCCGTTCGGCAACGCTTTCGCCCATACCAAATACATTGACCTCCACGCTGTTGACTCCAAAATCAGCATAGTTTCCGAGCAGGAGCAGGTGGGAGTTTACCTTGTAAAAATTACTGCGACTATTTAAAAAAGTTTAACAGAGATTCCCAGGGGAATCTTAAAATCCGCAAGCAGGCGGGTGCCTGCAATGGCTGCCCGAAGCGTGGGTTGGGAGCACACCACTTACATATCCCTGTTTAATCTCTATTTGGTATAGGAGCCTTCGACGCGAGCGGCTACGTCGCGGTAGCCGTAATCGACTTCGTAAATCTGTTTCATGGCGTCGATGGATTTTTCCATGTCGTCCATTTCTTCATAAACGAGGCCAAGCTGATAGGTGATTTTCTTTTTGGTGGAGTCCATCGATACGATTTCATTCGCTGCGTCAGCCAGAGTTTTTGCTGCGAGATCGAGCATATTTTTCTTTTGGAAACAGTGTCCCAGCAGGTGCATGGCACGCAGACGCACGTTGGGATTTTGACGAGCTTTCTGAAGCTCGGGAATGGCTTCCTGGTATTGGCCGCCCTGGACGAGAATTTCTGCGAATTCGAAGCGAAGCTGAAGATCGGTAGGGTTGCGCTCGATACGGGCTTTGGCATCGGCAAAGAGAAGTTCGGCACGTACCTTGCGCAGACTTTCAAGCTCTTTGGTTCCGTTTTTGCGCTCTTCTTCGGAGATATCACCGGCGAGATATTCTTCCCACTGAGCGATGGCCAGGTCGTATTGCTTGGATTTAATGTCGGCGATCTTTCGGATAATGGCGTCGTCGGAATTGTTGCCGAGCTGGTTGGTGTATTTGAACCACTGGAGCGCGTTGTCGTAGTCTTTGAGTTGTTCGTAAAAAGTGGCAATCCTGCGAGCAGTATCGAGGTGCTCGGGATTGGTTTCCATTTTTGCGTGGAGCTCGGCGAGCTGTTCACCGATGGCCTCGTCGTCGAGGACAACGCGGGATTTTTGTTCCAGAGACTTGGCTTCGTCTTTGTCTTTGATGAGGTCACGGTAGTCGGCATCTTCGCGTTCCCAGCCGCCGGATTGCATGGATGCACGGGCCGAGGCGTCTTTTTCACCTTTTATTGCAGCGAGGTCGGAGGGATTGATTTCAAGAATTTTCTGGTAAATTTCGACCGCTTTTTGGGGGAGCTCAACCTCGAGGTAGTGCTTTGCGAGCTCGTGCATGTTTTTGGTGTCCTTTGGATGCCCTTCGACAATGGTTTCGAGCGCAAAGGTCGCGATTTCGGGCATTTCTGCTGCTTTGGCAGCATCGCGAAGCTGGAGGTTAGCCGGGACGCTGTAGGGATCACCTTCGAGAGATTTCTCAATGGATTCAACTGCAACCAGTGGGTCTTTTTTGATGAGACTCTGGATTTTCATCCCCGAAAAGGAGGTGGTGGAGAGGCCACCGAGAAGGCTTTTTTTACCGGAGTTTTTTGCTATAGAGGCTTTGCGAAGAAGCTGGCGACAATCCAGAAATGAGGGTTCAGATTTAAGAATCATCTGAGCGAGCTGGATGACGTAGCCGTAGTTTTTAAGCTGCATAGCACTAAGAGCTTTCAGCCAAGTTGCCCGGAGATTTTCGGGAAGGTCTTTTTCAGTTTTTACTGCCATAGGAGAGGTTTGTTTAAAGGGGATGTTTTTTAAAAAAGGTTAATGGAAGCCTGCTATTTTAGTTGGCAGGATTTTACTCAGAAGACTGAGGCTGCTGTGTTGCTCTGTCAATGGGAGCTTTGGAGTCTGCGGGGGATTTTTCAGCACCAGCAGAGGTTTCGCCAGAGTCCGGGGAGCCTTTTACCAGAGCGATGCAGCGTTCGACTTCAGCTTTGTAATTTGCGGTAAAGTCGTTGGTTCCGTATTGAAAAAAAGTCATGAAGCCGAAAACGAGAGCAACAAAAACAATAATTCCAACGATGAAGCGGATGAATCCCATAGATTTTAATTTTCAGCAATTTTCGGATTTATGCCAAAGCTTTTCACAAGTTTTTTGCCTGGCGCAATACTTTGAATACCGATTTTTTTGTCAAAGCTGACCGGGGGATTGCTGTCGGGGAGACCCCAGCAGGGTTCGATGCAGATGAAGGGGTTGAGGTCGCTCCAAAGCGTGAGGTAGGGGCATTCCGAGAAATCGAGATCGATTTCAGTTCCACGGGCACAGTCCTGAAGCGTGATAATGCGGCTGGGAAGATTTTCCAGGCCGAGTAAATAGGAGCCGGGGAGATTACTTTTTTCAAAAGGCATTTTTCCTCCGGCGTGCGAGATGGTTTCGGTGTGGCCGTTGAGAAAATTTCCTGGTGCCATGTAGCGAATATAGTCGCCGGGCGGCAGCAGAACCTGTGCACCCTCAATTGAGGAGATCGCAAATCCGGGGTGCAGCCCAAAGCTGACGTGAGCTTCGCGCTCGGCTTCCTGATTTTCAAAAGAAAATTCGATTCGCAGGCCAGCAGCACTCAGTTCGTATTTTAACTCAAATGCAACCGCCAGCGGATAGGCGCGTGGTGGAATATCGTCGGCCTCCACGCGGTAAGTGAGAGAGCTGCGGGCATCGGCCAGTTTCACAGCAGGCTTTCCAAAAACATGGTGTCGCAAAAAACCATGGTTGCCGCCCTCGATGGTTTGGCCGTAGTAAACGGATTTTTCCTGCCAGAGCCGATGGAGAAAATAGCCCATGACTGTGGCGTGATTCCCCCAACCGGACTTCGGTGGCAGCACATCCCCGTCGCGATAAAGAAACGGGATACGAGTTCCGTTTTCCGGGTGTAAACGTTGCAAGCTGGTCAGTTCCGCACCGTGACGCGAAATTTCAATACGCAGTCCGAGAGCAACATCTTCGAGTGCATCCAGTTGAACTTCTCCTTTTTCTATGCTTTGGTAAATTGCCGACATACGGCTATTACGTTTTGTTTAAATCGTCCCTAAATGCAAACCAGAAAAAAATCCGTCGACTCTGCTGAAACACCTGCATCGGACGGCTCACCAAACTCCGGAGGCGGAAGTACCACAGTAAAAGCAAAGCGGGGCTGTTTCGGGCGTTTGCTTCGGCTTGTGTTTGTGATGTTTTTACTCGTCTTTTTGACGACGCTTTTTTCGATTTGGCTTTTTCAAAAAAAACTGCCCGAGATTGCGCTGTGGTCCTTGAATCGTTCGCTGCCGAACATTCAGGTCGAACTGGGGGATATGCGTTTTTCATCCTGGGACCATCTTGTTGTTGAGTCTCTTGCTTTTAAAGACAAGCAAACGGGTGAAGTGCTCGGCTCCATGCAGCGGGGAGAGCTGGCCATTAATTACATGGACCTGCTGAACGGGCAAATTCGCGAGCTGAAGTTCGAGAATCCGGTCTTCTATTTTTCACCACGTCTTTTTTCATTATTTGCAGCACAACCACGCAATTCCGAAATCGTCGTTGAGACAAATACAGACGAAAAAGATACTGACCCCTCAGACATTATCCCCCCTTTACTGATAGAACGTCTTTGGTGTGAATTCGGAGAAATTTACGTCCACGGATTTACGGAGGAGGAGCTGGCGATATCCCTTCGATTCTCTTTCGACTGGGAAAATGTCGGTATGCAGGACTCCTTTGCAGACAAAAAGCACGAACTCATCCTCTGGTCAGTTTCCGCTTCCAATCAGCCGGATTATAAAAATCCCTTTGCATGGATCGACCTTCTGCGAGCCGAACTGACTCTGCGCGACCTGCTTAAAAAACGTCAGTTGGGTAAAATCACCCTCGAAGGCGGAAGCGTGACTTTCGGCCCCGAACTCCAAAAGTTTTTTCCGAAAAAGGAGGAGCCGACAGATGAAAAAACATTGCCCAAAAAGCAGACGCCACCGGCAACTGAGGCAAAACCCTCTCACCCCTGGCACATTTCGGAAATCAGCATTCAAAACCTGAAAACGCGGATTGACGGACCTCACCCGGATGTTGCGGACATCGATCTGGCAATCAACACTTCCTTTCAAAACATCGCTCTTTCCAGTCTGGCCGCCGACCTCGGAGACGAATTGCAGCGCATCGAATTTGCAAATATCGAAGTCCTCTCCCCCACCGATCCACTGATCCGCGTAATCACTCTGCGCAGCGTTTTTATCACTTTTTCCCTCTCCGATATCCTGCACAAACACATTCGTAAACTGGAGATCGTCTCACCCTCCATCTACGTTTCGCAGGACCTCTTTGCTTACATGGAAGCGATGAAAAAAGCCTATTTTCCCGATGAGGAAACACCGGAAGACGGCGAGGATAAAAAAGAATCAACACCCGAAAAACCGTCGGAATCTGAGGGCTCCGGCTGGGTCATCAACCATCTCGACATCAGCCTGGGCCGCCTGGTTCTCGCGGGCGAACGACTCGGCAACCTGGGCCTGCCCCTCAATTTTCAGATATCTGTCAACGACGTCCGCCTCGACGACCTGACCTCGCTACGGCTGAAAAGCAGCCTCGAAGTCCGCTCACAGGATTTTTCCTTTCCCTCGATGAAACTCGATCTGACGAATCTGCACGGCGAACTACAGTTTTCCTACCCACCCACCGATATGCCCAGCAACCTCGTCAATACCCTCTACCTCGACGACCTGAAATGGCGCCAATACGATGCAAGCGAACTCTGGCTGAGCTCGACCCTCGACCGCCAGGTGATCAGCGCACGCTTCGGCGGCAAAGCCTACGGCGGCTACATCACCGCCGGAGCCGATTTTTTCTTTGGTGATGAATCCCGCTGGCTCGGCTGGATCACCGGCACCGGAATCGATCTGAAAAAACTCACCGACATCCTGACACCCGAAAACGTGACCCTCACCGGCCCTGCTGATTTTTCGATACAAATCGACGCTGCCGCCACCCGTATCGACCGCCTCGTCGGCAATCTCGTAGCGACCGGCACCGGCGATATGCGTATCACCAAGCTCGACGAAGTTTTAAAAAAACTCCCCGCAGACTGGTCTCAGCTCAAGCGACAGCTCGGCACCATTGCCATCGAATCTCTCCGCGACTACCCCTACGAAAGTGCAAAATCTGATTTTTGGTTTGTCGAAGACCAGGGACAGCTTATCCTCCGACTGGCTGGTCCCACCGGAAAACGAAACTTTGAGATCAACCTGCATTCCAACGACGCCAAAGGCTACCTATGGAAAGACTCACCACAAACTACTACTCCCTGATTTTTTTCGCCACGATGCTCGCCGCCTCCCTTAGCGGCTGCAAAGGTCCCTCGGTCAACATCGCCACCGAAGAACCCCTCAAGGTCGATATCAATGTCCGCCTCGACGTTTACGAACACGAAGACCCCAAAAAAGCAGGAACCCAATCTCAAAAAAAAGAAGACCAGCAAACCGCTGCAAACCCGGTTGTCGATCGTAAAAATCGTGCTGCCGAAATCCAGAATTTTAAAAATTCCCGCATTGTCGGAGAAGGGCGAAACGGCCTCCTGAGTGTTCTCGAACAACCCGCCGGAGAATACGGCGACTATGTGCGCAAAACCATCGACGCCGAAAATGCCGACCGCAAACAGATCATGAAAGCCCTCGCCGAAAAGGAAAAACGCCCCCTCCCCGATGTGCAGGCCGCCCAGGCTGAAATCTGGCGCAACCGCTCCTTTGGCGGGGAGTGGATCGAGGAACCCCAGCCCGACGATTCCTTTAAGTGGGTTCAGAAAGGTGCCGCCACCGCACAGTAAGCCACCGCATCAGCCGGCAAACATCATCCGACAAATAATAATCGCTGCAACCGCACCACAGGCATCCGCAAGCAGCCCCGCCGGAACAGCATGGCGGGTCCGCTTAATCGCCACCGAACCAAAATAAACCGCCAGCACATAAAAAGTGGTCTCCGTGCTACCCATGATGGTCGCCCCCATTCTCGCGACCAGACTGTCCGCTCCGTGCGTCTGAACCAACTCTGAAAAAACTCCCAGCGCACCGCTTCCACTCAACGGACGAATAAAAACAAGCGGCAAAATATCTGCCGGCACTCCCAGAAAGGCCAGCACCGGAGCCAACCCTGCTGCCACGAGAGCTATCCCCCCGGCCTCACGAAACATCGCAATCGCCGCCAAAATCGCCACAAGAAAAGGAATGATCCGGAGCGCAACCTGAAAGCCCTCCTTCGCACCATTCACAAACTCCTCATAAACGGCCACCCCCCGCAACGCAGCAAAAAGCGGGAAGTAAGCAAAAATCGCCGGAATGGCCAGGATGCTAACCGCCTTCAGTGCCGTCAAAACAGGCTGGGCCTCCGCGCCCGGATCATTCACAAAAATAGTCCATCCGAAATAAAGTAAAAATCCCCCCAGCAAAATCAGAGCCGTTTTTCCAAAAACAGAAAGAGGGGCATGCGTTGAGTCTGTTTCCTGATGTTTTACCTCCTGCTCTTTTTTAATCTCAGCCAGCCGAGCCGGCTCCGGATCGGGCAGACGGTAAATCGGCAGGTGCTGCAAAGTTTTTACCCCAATGAGTGCCGCGATCGTCGAACAAAGCGTCGCCGCAAAAGCCGTTCCGATAATGATTGTTGGCTCCTTAGAGCCGCCCGCAGCCAGAATTGCCACCGCCGTCGCCGGAATGAGCTGCACCGAAGAAGTATTCAGAGCCAGAAAAGTGCACATCGCATTGCTGGCCGTGCCGGGATGCGGATTTATTTTTTCCAGGTCCTGCATCGCTCGCAGACCAAGCGGAGTGGCGGCATTGCTGAGGCCGAGCATGTTGGCCGCCATATTCATCACGATACTCCCCATCGCGGGATGGTCCGCCGGAACCTCCGGAAAAATTCGGCGTAAAATCGGTCGCAGTGCCATAGCCAGGTGACCAATGAGGCCCGACTTTTCAGCAAGCTGCATGATCCCCAGCCAGAGAGCCATGACCCCGGCCAGCGGCAAAGCGAGATTCATCACCGCCATCTTTGCCGCATCGATGGCACCCGTCGCTACCTCCGGAAGCCGCCCCGTGAAGCCACCGAGGAGAACTGCAGCAAGCACAAGACCAAGCCAGAGATAATTCAGCATGCGGAGAAATTCCTAAACGGAAAGCTCTGCCTCTTGCAATCTTTAAGGCAGCTTTGTGCAAGCCGGAAGAAATGAACTGAGAACTGAACACTGAAAAACTTTCTTCATCCCCTCGACCGGATCGCTGCGAGGTGAGCAGTGAATCCCTCGGCCATTCGCTGAAAGCCCAGTAAAGAAAAGATTTTTGTCGCTGCGTTTTTCGAGGCGCAGGTAAAGGAGTCACTTTGGAATTACGATCAAAAGCGAGTTCAACTTTCTGAAGTCCCGAATAGAGAGGGAGGTAAAAGCGATGCTCCTTTTCTTTTTTGGGAACACCGAAAATCAGTTCGGAGGTGAAGCGCGATCCGGAAGACGCCGAAACCTTTTTAGCTTACGATTTTCTTTGAGCCAGGGCCTAATAAACTTCAACGGGGGAGCGCTTGCCGTCTTCCGGACTACGCTGAGCGGCACGTTCTTCGCCGAGAGTGGCGACACGGAGGTCCCAGACGCCGCGATCGAGTGCGGCAAAATTTTCCAGGTCGAAATCATGGGGGGGGGATATTTTTTTCTTAAAGTCGCTGGTGTTTGCAAGGGCGGTTTCCGTAGCGGAATCAGGGAGGGTATTCAGAAATTCGAGAGCTTTTTCGGCAAGATGCGTGCGATGGCAGATCATGAGTTGGTCGTTGCCGGCAGCAAGGGCGAGGCGAAGAGTTTCATCGAGCGGGTAGTGGTTAAGGATCGCACCCATGTCGAGGTCGTCGGTCATTACGAGACCTTTGAATTTCATGTCTCGACGGAGAAGATCGGTAATGATGGCGGGTGAGAGCGAGGCGGGGAGAGAGCTTTTATCGAGACCGGAGTAGTTGATGTGTCCGATCATCATGCTGTCGATTTTGTCGGCGAAGTGCCGGAAGACGGCAAGCTCGTGCGCTTCCATTAGCTCGCGCGGGCGATCAAGCACGGGGAGATCGTGGTGGGGATCATTGGTTGCGGCAGAGTAGCCGGGGAAATGTTTTCCGCAACTCAGGATGCCGCCGTTTTGCAAAGCAGAGTTGAAGGTGCCGGCGAAATCGATGACCTGGGCGACGTCGGTTCCGTAGCAGCGTCCGCGCAGAGAGTTGTCAGCTTCGTCGTCAAAGGAGATGTCGAGCACGGGGCAGAGGTCGAGGTTGAAACCAAAGAGCCGGAGGAGATCGGCTGTGAGTTCGCCGTGGCGGCGAATGAGTTCGCGCTCTCCTTTTTCGCGGAGCTGTTGAGCATTCGGTGGTTCCTGGCCGATGAGTTTCAGGCGGGAGACGCGCCCACCCTCCTGGTCAATGGTGATAATGGGTTCGATTTTGCTGAGGCTGCGAAGATCGTCTGTAAGCTGGCGAAGCTGCGGTGCCGTTTCGATATTGCGACCGAAGAGGATGAAGCCGCCTGGCTGAATGCGACGGATAAGGTCGGCAGTTTCAGGATCAATAGTTTTTCCGGGAATTCCGATGAGTAAAAGCTGACCGCGATGAGTGGATGACATTGAGAAAGATAGTAGGAGAGGGGCAGACGCTTTGTCGATACCGAGATTTTTTTGAGATGGAATACAGATTTAAAAAGGAGGAATTCACCCAGAAACGGGTTGCAGGGAAAATTTGACCTTTTCGGAGCTTCGTAGTTGTATCCTCGTAATAATGAAAATGAAAGCCCTCTCGCTTGGACATTTAAAATCGCTGGTCGTTGGTTCACTTGCTTTGGAGGAAAGAGTCCCGGATGGCTTTTCTCCGATTCGCCTGGATTTAGCGGATCAGGCTTTTATTCATGAAGATTTGCTTTATTCGGCGAGTCGTCCATCCGGTGTTCGGGTTCGCTATAGGACGGATGCGGTGAGTTTGAGCCTGGAACTTACGGTGGAACCAGGCTGGGGAGAAGAAAACAATATCGTGGATATTTTCATCGATGAAAAACTTCACACTTCATTCAACTGCAAAGGAAATGAATCTGACCCTGTGCGTTACGCTTTGGCCGTAAATGAACTGGCTGCCGGAAATAAGATTGTGGATATTTATTTTCCTGCGACGGCAAAGCTTATCCTACATACACTTTCGCTCAATGAGGGAGCTGTGGCAGTGACTGCGCCTCCGCGTCCACGCTGGCTGACACATGGAAGCTCTATTACAAATTGCCGTGCTGCTGCGAGTGGTGGATTTACCTGGCCTGCGATTGTGGCTCGTGAAAAAAACTGGTGCCTCCTCAATCTTGGCTTCGGCGGCCAGTGCAAAATGGAGCAGGTCGTGGCACGACAAATCGCACGACAGCCGGCGGATCGCATCAGCCTTTGTCTGGGAATCAATACGACTAACGGCGAGTATTCGAAACGTGTCTGGGCATCGACTGCAGAGGGATTCATTATGACAGTTCGTGAGGGACACCCTGAAACGCCTCTGCTGATTATTTCTCCGATTTTAAGTCCGCCGCGCGAAAAGGTTGAAGACGAGGGAGAGCTGATGATGAGTCTTACGACGATGCGCGAAGCGTTAAAAGCGGCTGTCGAAAAATTTCAGGCGGCCGGGGATAGTAACATCTACTATCTTGATGGGTTAAAGATCATCGGCCCGGGTGACGAAGACCAGATGCCCGACGAACTGCATCCTGATGCAGACGGGATCAAACTAATGGGTGCAAGATTCCTGGAGCATGCCCCGGCGGCCTGGGGCTGATTGGCAGTTCTTAAACCTTCAATTCAAAAATATGAATATTCTCTCCACTGAAAATCTGAAATCACTTGTTGTTGGGGCACTTACTTTAGAGGAAAAATCGCCTGACGGCTTTTCTCCGATTCGCCTGGACCTGGCAGATCAGGCTTTTATCCATGAAGCTTTGTTGACTGCAGCGAGTCGTCCATCCGGGGTTCGGATTCGCTGCCGGACGAATGCTGTAAATTTACGCCTGGAGCTTACAGTGGAGCCGATTGCAGAAGAGAACAATATCGCGGATGTTTTCGTCGATGAAAAACTGTTTACTTCGTTTAACTACAGAGGAAAAGGGCCGGACTCTGCACGCTATGCTCTGGCGATAAACAGGTTGCTAACAGGTGAAAAAATTGTGGATATTTATTTTCCAGGAACGTCAAAAATCGTTCTGCATGAGCTTTCGCTTACTGACGGAGCCGTAGCAGAACCGGCACCCCCGCGATTACGCTGGCTGACGCACGGAAGTTCACTTACTCAGTGCACCGGGGCAACAGGCGGCGGGTTCACCTGGCCGGCGATTGTGGCTCGCGAAAAAAACTGGGACCTCCTCAATCTTGGCTTCAACGGCCAGTGTAAAATGGAGCAGGTCGTGGCACGACAAATCGCACGACAGCCGGCAGATCGCATCAGCCTTTGTCTGGGGATTAATACTGCCCAGGATGAGTATTC
>JBKEBM010000152.1:0-2638 GCA_047973165.1 Chthoniobacterales bacterium | reverse complement strand
ACGATTACCTGCAGGCAGTGATCCAAAAGGAAAAGATCGAATTTATGTCGGTCGCCATCGAGCAGAAGGGAAAAATTCTCTACGAATTCGTCGGCACGGACGGCCACGAAAAGAATGCGAATTTCACAAAGGACACGCCGCTGCATGTGGCCTCCATTACAAAAATTTTTACCTCGGCTCTGATGATTCGTCTGATGGAGGAAGGAAAGCTCTCCATCCACGACAATGTGCGCCAATACATTCCGGAGTATCCTTTCGACGACATCCTTCTGCTTTACCTGATGACGCATACCTCCGGATGCCGCCAGACCGGAGGCTCAATTCCAAAAGACAAGCAGGCCTTTTACGACGGCCTGGTCCGGGAGTTTCCCGCCGATACGGATTTTGCGTATTTCAGTGCGGGATACAATGTGTTGTCGGATACGATTGAGCGGGTGTCCGGTCAGTCAATTCAGGACTACGGAAAAACAGAAATCTTCGATAAGCTCGGTATGAAAAACACCAGATTTTCCCCGCACACCGGAGAGAGCGGGATGCGCACGACGGCCGGAGATTTGATAAAATTCTCCCGGCATTTGCTGGAAACGCGAAAGACCGGTGAGGCCGGGGTGCTGACTCCGTTTTCCGTCGATCTGATGTTCCGTGAAATGACGGCTGGACGTTATGACCGCACTCCGGCTTTTTTTCTTAAAAGTCAGACACGGCGGTTTGGACGGTGTTTCGGCGATCTGAACTCGGAAGAAGCCGCCGGACATGCCGGTGCCTCGGGCTGTTTTCTGATGCTCGACCCGAAATACGATGTCATCATCGTCATTCTGACCAATGGCAGTCAGACCATCCAGCAGGACGACGCCAATTACAGCCGCATTATCAACCTCCTGATGGCACGCTTCGCAAAGTAACCCTCTTTAATTATAAAAAAGAAACCACGGATGGACACAGATGGGAATTGGGGCATAAAAATATCCGTGTTCATCCGTGGTGAATCTCTTTGCCCGGCTTCGCATCCATCTCACCAGGACTTTTTGCCGGTAAATGCCTTGTGCCGCGCCTCGTTATAGGAGGTGGTTTGCAGGAGTTCCCTCCAGTTTTTCGCGTAGATTTGCAGCTCGTCCTCTGCGGAGCAGTGCGGTGCTCCGTTCGCCTCGAAGGTGACAGGGCCGGGATAGTCAATTTCCCGCAGCGCAAGGATGACCTCCGGCCAGTTGATGGTTCCGATGCCGATGGGGCGGTGCAGGTCGAGGTCGCCGAAGTTGTCGTGAAAATGCGTCTCCTTGAGATAGCTGCCGCATTGTCGCACGGCCTCGGCGACATCCACTCCCGCAATGTGCGTGTGCCCCGAGTCCAGACAAATGCCAAGATTGGGAGATCCGATTTCTTTGATGATCTCAATGATCTGCGCCGGCGTGCGAGTGAACTGACAGATGGCGGTCTCCAGCGTGACCGTCAGGCCGCGCAAAGCGGCTTCGTCGCAGAACCAGCGATACATCTCGTTGTTTTTTTCCAAAAAGACCTCACGCCCGCCGAGCTTTGCCAGTGCTTCCTCAAATAAGGCCGGGGCACCCAGGATCGGGTTATAGGCATAGGCCGTGAAAGTCTCCGGACGAACAAAGGCCGGGTCATTGGTGTTCGTGATGGAGATGTAGTGTGTCGTCATGGTGGTCAATGCCATTTCTGCCGCCACCTCGAGCCCCTGCTGGTGAGTGGCCTTTGCACGCTCGATCGTGTCTCCGAGTCCCGGATACATCAGCACGTAATGGGAAGAATAGATTTTTAATCCCGCGTCTGCGATGATTTGCCGCAGCTCCTGAAAACCGTTTTTCGCTTTCACAAGGTCATGCGTTTCGTCGTGAAACAGATCCCCAAAATAAACGTATTCATACCCGGCACCCTTTAGAGTCGCAAGGCGTTGGGGCAGGGTTTCGAGAGGCAGGACGCTGGTGCTGATTCCCAGTGTAGAGAGGTTTTGGAAGGATTCGATGTTGTAGGTAAGATTACTCATAAATGGAAAATTTCATAAAGGCTGAAAAAATCTACCACGCATACCTTCCGTAAACCCCATAGAAACGCATGGCCTCCTCACTCCATGTGGGAAAGGTCACATCCTCCCGGCGTTTCCACTCCACATGGCCATCTGTGAACAGGACGTTTGCACCGCCATCGTGAATCACGCCGGGACCGCGCCACTCGCGATCAATAAACGAGTTAAAAGTCTCCTCGCGGCTGTCCCCATCCGCACATAAAATTGTTGTTGAGGGATGCGTGATCGCTGGTTTGCGAACCCTGAGAAATTGACTAATGCTGGGATCGTTGTTTCCCAAATAATTGTTATACCCATACGAGAGTCGGTTATAATTCCACTCATGATTGCGGTTGCTGGGACACTTGAAAACACGCGGTTGTGTCACACCGATGCCCTTTGTGTCATCAACTCCCAGATAGGGGCGGAGCTTGTTAAACCAAACGCCGGTATCGGCGGGGTCCGGATTGCTGGAATACGACGGATAAGCTCCTCCATTCTCAACGAGTAAAAGATCGAAGGCCGCTCCAATTGCCCGAAGATTTCCGCTGCATGTGGCACGACTTCCCTTTTCCAAAAGGTTTTGCGTCATCGGAAAAAGCAAGGCCAGCAGCACAA
>JBKEBM010000188.1:0-2167 GCA_047973165.1 Chthoniobacterales bacterium | reverse complement strand
AAAAAATCTAAAAATTTAATTCAAAATTTGAGTTATTCTGTCTGAGGCTACAGATAGGAAGGTAGATTACGGAAGGATGAGCGAATTTTACAGCCTGTCCGCGTTTGCACAACGACTACGTCGTCCCCCGCAAAGTGCGTCAGTATTTCGATCCCAAAACGGCTACCGTCACCACCTTTTACTCCCAGAGGGATGACCGCAGTGGGAAACCAATGGAGCTGCGCATCTCAACTTACCTCTGCTCAAATCTCAGGCCGAGACTGATCGTCAGATGAAGGAAACGGACTGCAAGCTAAAAGAATTAAGCAGCCTCTTTACCAACCAGTGGGGGAGGCTGCTCGAAGCTCTGCTGCACTCGGGGCCACCGAAGCTTTTTTACAGAATGGTGGAGGGGATGTTGCCGTGGAGGTAAAGACCACTTGTCATCCCCCGGATGTGGATGAGCATATTGAAAGGCCTGAGCTTCTTCACCGACTGATTACCGCGTATGGGAATGAAAAAAACTCTACGGTGCAGTGGCCGCGCTGAAGTTTGAGTCCGATGCGGACACTCGCGCTATAACGAAAGGACTATTCCTGCTGAAATGCGCCGATAATATCGCCACCATTGCCAATTCCGAAGATTTTGAACCCAAAGCCTGGTGAAAGAAACCTCCCGTTCTTTCTTCTTCCCTGCATCCCCTTGCCTGGCCCGGGTTTCGAGCCTCCCTCACTATAAACCTGACGACCCCAGGGCATTACGTGGAATACCGTGGAGCAGGCTGTCAGTTGACCTGATATTTTTAAAGAATTTCGTTTCATACTTCTCAAACAACCCTCAGTATAAGCGCCGTGAAGCTGAATCCTGACAATTTCCAATACGCTCTCGAAAACACGCGGGTGGAATACGAACCCAAACGCTGCATCGAAACGTTTGGCACCACCGAGTTCCGCTTTTTGATCGTGAGCGAACTTATGGACGAAGTCGCCAAAGTCCGGGTGCGCGACGGACGTATCGAGGCCGAGCGACCGCGCATCGTCGCACCACACCATTTTGAAAAAATGTTCCTGGAGGGCTTCGGCGACCAGGCCCACCGCTTCGCCGGCTGGCTGGAGAAAAATGCCGAGTTCGTCAAAATCCTCAAATATGGTTTCCAGTTAAAAAAAACCGATATTTCGGAAGAGGTGATTTCCGAATCCCAGGAATCCGTGGTCGGACGACTAAAGGAAGAGCTTGTCAGTCAGAACTCCGAAACAACGACTCTCATCTCCGGCGTCGATGAGGGCTGGGAGGTTTGTTTGTTAAAATTTACCACTGATTTAATGCGGCGTTCCGCCTCCGAAAATATCGGGGAATGGACTCGCCGCGGTCTTATCTGAATCCACGTTGATTTTAAAATTCCCTTCCCTGCCACATGGGCACTCTGCTTAAAATTCTCTTCGTTCTGCTGCTCTTCCTGGCAATTCTTGGCGGTGCTGCCTACTACGCCTACGAGTTATTTTACAAGCCAGAGCAGATTTCTGAGCAGGAAAAAAATGAGCCGGTCGCAACTGCAAAGCAGCCCCCACCCCCCGACCCGAGTATCGCAATCTTTGAGCAAATCACTGCGGATTATCTCCCGTCTGAACCGGAAAAAGTCAGTGCTACAGCAATCGCTATCGAGAATTTTCTGATCGACAACCCCGACTCTCCGAGTGCGGACGACGCCCGGGACGTGCTTGGAGAGATCAACGCAGATTTACTCCTCTCCGCAAAACCCGGTCCCGAAAAAGAAACTTACACCGTCGTCTCGGGAGATGCCCTCGCCTCCGTTGCCAGCAAACACAAAGCCAATATCGAGCTTCTGATGCGAGCCAACAACCTCCTGAATCACAACCTTTCCATCGGACAAACCCTCTTAATTCCAAAAGTGGATTTCAGTGTCCTGGTCGATACGAAAAAAAATAAAGTCGTCCTCAGCAACCACGGGAAATTTTTTCGGCAATACCCGATTCTCTCAATGAACCTTCCCGACGGCATCAAGAAATTTGAAACAAAGGTCACCGATAAGCTGGCGATGAAAGGCAGCAATCGAGTCGCCTTTGGCGGACCGGACTACGCCGCGAGCGACCGCTGGGTTATGCTGGAAAAAGGAATTGCCTTTCGCGCTATGCCGAAACCCGAAACTCCAGGCACCGTAGTAACCACT
>JBKEBM010000187.1:0-3016 GCA_047973165.1 Chthoniobacterales bacterium | reverse complement strand
ATGGCTTGGTAGTAGTTGCTCTGTTGAATATAAAATTCAAGAGAGTTGAACATTACTGCTGAAGTTGCGGTATTCGTTGGCAATGGCTTTGAGAGATTTACTCTCGAAACTCATGTTTGCCAGGCTTTGCATTTTTGTAATCGGGTTATTATTTGCCAGTCCGGGAAGATTTAATGTCGGTGGAATCAGCACAGTGAGGAGGAACGTTTTCATATTTTGCTAACGACTTTTATAAGTAAAATCTTTCGTTAGCTGCAAGGTGGGTTGAGCGTGCGGATAACATATTTATGAAGTATTTACCGGGATAGCAGTATCCATACTTTATTCACAGCTTATGCACATTTTTGAGCTTGAAAATTTGTCGGAGAAGGCGTTCTGAATGGATTGTGAATAATTTGCGAATTTCTTTGCGCTCTGCCTGTAAGTCATTCACATTACTATTGTGAATAAGTCGTAAATTTTTCTCTTTAAATAAATTATAAATATATGGATATAAAAGAGATAAAGAAACTTTTGAAACAGGGGGATCGCGATCCTAAACGCAGTATGGGGCAGAATTTTCTGATTGATAAAAACTTTGCTCCCTGGCTGGTTTCTGAGCTGGAAACGCCTCTTTGCGAGAGGATTATAGAAATTGGTCCCGGCCTGGGAGCTTTGACGGGTGACTTGCTGAAAACGGGTGCTGAAGTGCTGGCTTTGGAGTTGGACCGGGATTGGGCAAAACGTCTGCGCGAAAGGTTCGTCTCGGCGAATTTTAAATTGATCGAGGGCGATGCGATGGAGTTTGATTTGCGAGAGTTGTGGGATGGTTGTTCGGTGCAGCTTGTCGGGAATCTGCCTTATAATATTTCGACGGCTGTGCTGGCAAAATTCGCCGGGTCGCTTTCGCCGGTTCGCGAAATGATCGTGATGGTGCAAAATGAGGTGGCGGATCGACTCGTGGCAAAACCGGGGACGAAGGCGTATGGGGTTTATTCGATTGCGTTGCAGTTGGACTGGCAGATTGAAAAATTGCGAGTGCTCGGGCCGGAGAGTTTTTACCCTCGTCCGAAGGTTGATTCTGCCGTCGTGCGTTTGCGTCGAAAACCGAACGCATCAATCCTGCGTTGTCGGCGTTCCTGGCTGAAAAAACTGGTGAGGGCGGGGTTTCAGCAACGTCGTAAGCAGTTGAAAAAATTGCTGCCACCGGAGAATGAGAGAGTGGCGGCTTTTCTGGAGTCCCGTGATTTGCCCGTTACGAGTCGTGCAGAGAACCTGTCGCTGGAGGACTGGTGTGAGCTTGCAAACCAGACGGATGCAGGCGTGACCTGCACGGAGGCAGCGGGGGAGGAAATTTTTGACATTGTGAATGAGCGCGACGAAGTCGTCGGAACTGCTGGACGAAGCCAGGTGCATGCCGAAGGGTTGCGCCACCGTGCCGTGCACATCCTGATCGAAAATGGGAGAGGAGAATTTTTTCTGCAAAAACGAACCCCGTGGAAGGACATTAACCCGGGTGTCTGGGATAGCAGTGCGGCCGGGCATGTAAGCACTGGGGAAGACTACGACACTGCTGCCGTGCGCGAACTGGAAGAAGAGCTTGGAGTGAAAAATTCCGAACTTAAAAAAATCGGGAAGCTGCAGCCCTGTGAGGCGACAGGGAATGAATTTGTGCAGGTCTATCGGACTTGTTTGGAGGGACGTTTTAAGCTGGAGGAGCTGGAGATTTCATGTGCTGCTTTTTTTACTTGTGAACAAATCAAAGGCTGGATGGCGAAACGTCCGGAAGATTTTAGCCCGGTTTTCCGGCTTTGTCTGGAGCTTTGCGGAGAGATATGAAAAGCCTTGTCACATTTATTTCTCTTTTTGTTTTTGGATATGCCAGTGCACAAACCGGGATTTTTGAAAAGGGAACGGTGCATGCGGGTGATGGCATCCTTCCGGATTTTTCGTTTGCCGGGTATCGCCAGGGAAATGTGCCCCTGCCGAATAAAATACCCGATGTATTTGTCACAGACTACGGAGCAAAAGGCGATGGAAAGACGGACTGTACAGCCGCATTCAAACGTGCTCTGAAGGAATCTGCAGGAAAGACAATCGGAATTCCCAAGGGTGTCTATTTGCTGTCGGACCGGCTTGTGATTTCTGCTGCCAACACTGTCCTGCTCGGTGCTGGCATGGATGAGACGATTCTTTTTTTCACAAAAGGCCTCCAGGAAATCGAGCCGACCCAAGCCTTCACCGGCGGAGGATTTGAGACCAATAAGTGGTCGTGGTCAGGCGGAGTGATTACGCTTGGCAGCTCTTCAGGTACCAGAAAATCTCCCCGCTTTTCCATTGCCACCCCGGCAAAGCGTGGAGCGCGGCAGATCGAGCTGGCGGATACCTCCGATCTTAAACCCGGAATGGACTGCCTCATCCAGGTGGCGGATACGTCCAATACCCTCATCGATTATCTCTACCGGGGGCGGCCCGGCGACATCTCACTTTTGAAAGACAAGCGATTCGCAATATCCCAGGCCGTGACGGTTGCTTCTGTCGATGGAAAAAAGATTACCCTGCGTCAGCCCCTTCGTTTTGATCTTCGAGCAGAATGGAAGCCGGTGATTTATCGAATTGCAAACGACTCTCAGGAAATCGGAATTGCAGATTTTACGATTCGTTTTCCTGTGCGTCCCTATCGAGGACACTGGCGGGAAGATGGTATGAACGGATTCGCGATGCAGGGTGCCAATAACTGGGCGCGAAACATCCGCATCGAAAACTGTGATTCCGGCATCTTTTTAAAAGGCACCTGGTGCACAATTGACGGCCTCTTCATCGAAACCAATCGCCAGGCATACAAAAACGGAATCACCGGGCATCACGGTGTCACATTCAGTGGCCGTGAATGCCTCCTGAGCAACTTTTCACTCGGTACAAAATTTTTTCACGATGTCACCGTATCCAACGGCTCGGTTGGAAATGTTTTTTCCAACGGAAGAGCCCAGGATATGTCGATCGATCACCACCGTCGCGCACCCTACGAAAATCTGTT
>JBKEBM010000085.1:0-5086 GCA_047973165.1 Chthoniobacterales bacterium | reverse complement strand
GGAGTGATTTTTTTCAAACTCAGCAGTAACTTCCTGGATAACATCAGTCAGGCTGGCCGCCACAAACAAGGTCAGCGTTTTCCTCTCCTGACGATCACCACTGCAGGCAGATTAGATGATTGAGATACAAATCGCTATCAGTATCTGGGGAATAATTGGTTTCATGGACCCGAAAACCTGCTTTTCGGCAGAGAGGCCAGACAATATTTTGGAGATAAGGCGTATAGGTAGCCGCTGGTCTTGTCCCATCGGGCATCTTTTCTTCGCCGTCTCCGGGATTTTGAACAACTCTGTACTGAAAATGAGGTTTCCGGGTGTATTCTTCATAAGTAAACTTAGAAACAGCATTCTCACTTAGGGTATGTTTTCCAGTCAATAGCGATATATTCCAGCCTGTATAAAGTACACATCCGGAAAACCTGCTTTTCGGCAGAGAGGCCAGACAAAATTTTGGAGATAAGGCGAAAAGATAGCCGCTGGCCTTGTCCCAATGGGTATCTTTTCAACGCCGTCTCCGGGGTTTCGAACAACTCTGTGCTCCCGACTAACTTAAAATACGTTAGTCCTCTTTCCACTCTCACGCCTTGGCCTGCGGTCTGGTGCTGGAAATGAGGTTTCCGGGTGAGCCCTAAAAGAGATTTAAAGCAACTTCATTTACCCGGATTAACACACGAGATGTATTAGCGAAGCGGAATTGAGCGGTAACCCGCATGCAAAAATTCTTTTCAGCAACACACTAACTTGTTCTTAATAAAATCCTGCCCTCCTGCAATTCACAAACAAAATACTCATGACTTCTCCTCTGCACAGCGATTCAGAATCCCGGCGTCTCAACGAAAATGCCACCCGAGAAAAATACTGGGCATTCTGGGGAACTTATCTCTCCGAAAGACAATGGGGAACGGTGCGAGAGGATTACTCCAACGACAGCAATCCCTGGACATATTTTTCTCACGATGATGCGCGAAGCCGCGCGTATCGCTGGGGTGAGGATGGACTCCTGGGAATTTCAGATCGTTACGGACGCTTATGCTTCGCGTGGTGCTTCTGGAACGAGCATGATCCGTTTTTAAAAGAACGTTTGTTTGGTCTTGCAGGTCCGCAAGGAAACCACGGTGAGGATGTCAAAGAGCTTTATTACTATCTCGACGCGACACCGACACATTCTTACGCACGGGCACTTTACAAGTATTCGCAGGGTGCTTTTCCTTACGAAGAGTTGCTTCAGGAAAACGCTCGGCGTTCGTGTTCGCAAAAAGAATACGAGTTAATCGACACCGGTATTTTTTCCGAAAACCGCTACTTCGATATCGAAGTCGAATATGCAAAAGCCGACGTTGAAGACCTCATCATCCAGGTTCATATCAGCAACCGCGGCCCGGAACCCGCAACACTGCATGTGCTGCCGACCCTGTGGTTTCGCAACACCTGGGCCTGGGGAAAAATTCACGAGGAGTGCACGGAACGTCCGGAGATTTTTTGTGATCCGCAAAAACCTTTGCAACTCCGTGCAAGCCACAAGCAAATGGGAAATTATCTGCTGACATATGAGGGAAATCCGGAGGCTCTTTTTACCGAAAACGAAAGCAATACCGAGGTGCTTTTTAAAACTCCCAACGAACAACCCTGGGTAAAAGACGCCTTTCATCGCTACCTGGTTCATGGAGAAAAAACTGCTGTAAACCCGCAAAAACACGGCAGTAAAGCAGCTCTGCATTACAGACTTTCCCTCCAGTCCGCCGAAACAAAAACACTGACTTTTCGCCTAAAAAATGAAAGCACTCCGACCAATCGACTCTCACCAAATGAAATATTAAACTTTCGCAAACACGAGGCCGACACTTTCTATTCACACCGTCTGTCAGAGACAAACACGCCGGAACAACGCTCCATTCAACGCCAGGCCCTGGCCGGACTCCTCTGGTCAAAACAGTTTTATAATTTTGTTTTCAAAGAATGGAGCGAAGGAGACAGCACATCCCCACCGCCTCCGCCCGGACATGCCGACCGCAATGCAGACTGGTCGAACCTCTTTAACCGCAACATTCTCTCAATGCCTGATAAATGGGAATACCCGTATTACTGCTCCTGGGACCTGGCCTTTCACATGGTGGCGATGGCCCGCATCGATCCCGATTTTGCACAAGCGCAACTCTCCCTTTTGCTTCGCGAATGGTATATGCACCCAAACGGACAGTTACCGGCCTACGAGTGGAATTTTTCTGATGTGAATCCGCCCGTGCACGTCTGGGCTGTTCTGCAGGTTTACAAAAAATCAATTTTACAGGGAAAGCCGGATCGCTGTTTTCTCGAAAGTGCTTTTCAGAAATTACTCCTGAATTTTACCTGGTGGGTTAACCGCAAAGATATCGACGGCAACAACCTTTTCGCCGGTGGGTTCCTGGGGCTCGACAACATCGGAGTCTTTGATCGCTCTCGCCCCCTACCGACAGGCGGCACACTGAAACAGGCAGACGGAACGGCATGGATGGCATTTTACAGTGTCCAAATGCTGAGCATCGCACTGGAACTCGCACAGGAAAACTCCGTTTATGAAGACCTGGCATCGAAATTTTTTGAGCATTTCGTGCGTATCGTAAATGCGATCAACGAATTTTGCGGCTCCGGTTTATGGAACGAAGAGGATGGTTTTTACTATGACATGCTGGAGGTTGACGGGAAACACGAACCGATGCGCATACGCTCCATCGTCGGTTTCATTCCCTTATTCGCTTCGGTCACCCTCCCGGTCAGACTTACTGAAAATATGCCCAACTTCCGGAATCGGCTCAGATGGTTTTTAAAAAATCACCCTGTCCTTTCAAAGCACGTCCTGGAGGGAAACTCAGCACTTGATAAAAACCACCGTCTGCTCGCCATAACAACCCAGGATCAACTCAAACGCCTCCTGGAAAAAATGTTCGACGAAGAAGAATTTCTTTCCGAATTTGGCATTCGTTCAGTCTCAAAATTTCATGAAAAGTCACCCTTCGAATGCCAGGTCAACGGTCAGACTTACTCCGTCGATTACGAACCAGCCGAGGGCATAACCCGCATGTTTGGGGGAAACTCTAACTGGCGTGGTCCGATCTGGATTCCCATTAATTTTCTGATCGTAGCCTCACTGCGAACTTTTTATGGGCATTTTGGCAGCGACTTCAAAGTCGAATTCCCCACGCGCTCCGACAATTGGGTAACTCTCAAAACCGCAGCCGATAATCTCGCCAAACGCATCGAATCTCTCTTCGTCAAAAACGCTGATGGCCGTCGCCCCTGTCACGGCGACGCAGCAGCCTACACCGACGATCCCGCATGGAAAAACCTGCTATTATTTTACGAATATTTCGATGCAGAAACCGGACGAGGCTGCGGAGCAAGCCACCAAACCGGCTGGACCTCCCTCATCGCCGACCTAATCGAAAAAGATTTTTGATTTTTTCTATAACAGTCTGTCTCTGCCTTTCAAAATACATACGAAAATTCTCTCCTGGCCTCTCACCCAATTACCTCTTTCCGCAAATCCCGCAAAGTTCGTAATTTTCCCCAATCGGCTCCACGCATAGCATGTGCTCCCGTCTTCCTTTTCGAACCATAACGATCCTTATTCGCCTCAAATATTTTCTCCACAAACGCCTTCCTCCCCAAAATCGTCCCATCACAAAAATACCTCACTCGACACCTCAAAACCTCTGCCAAACTCAGCTTCCCTCCACTCGCAATCACTTCCTCAACCTTCTCCGCAGAAATTCCGTGCCGTTTCTCTCGCACATCCCCTTCCTCATAACTCCGTTTCTCCCCATGCTCAAATAACAAGCACCGATACCTCCGCGATACGCCTTTCCAATTCACCGTCCGGTTTGTCCCACCTTGTATTTCCAAAGAAGTCTGATCCAGCAAACGGCATAGCCCCTTTCGCGCCAATGCCCCTCCGGCAACCGCCTCCGCATACCCACACCAGCGGTAATCCTTTGGATCCTCAGCCAATCCCGCTCGCACAGGGTTCAATTCTATATATGCCCCAACCGCCATTAGAGCCTCTTCGGACCCCTCCACCAACACGCTCTTAAACCTATCCTCCCAAAGTGGTCCTCGCCTCCTCTCACGCTGATTATACCACAAAGAAAATCGCTGTTTGAGCTCCTTCATAAACCGAGACAAATCTCCACGCCTGGCCTCATAACGAGCAAGCAAATCCTTCTCCCAGGTCGAACTCCCCGAAGACCGGGCACGTTCTATTTCCTGCAAAGCAGCCGAGGTTTCACCCTCACCAACACAATGCAAAAGCTTCAACTCCCTTTCCAACTCCGACATCGAAAGCGGAGCCAACTTCCCGGGAGCCGGAACGCGAAGCAAGAGGTGAAAGTGATTTGACATCAGGCAATAAGTAACAATTTCAACGCCCATAAAGCGTTCCAGCCGCCGCATTAGAGCATAAAAATAAGCCTTCTCCTCATCCCCAAGGATGAAACGCTTCTCGATCACGCGAGAAATACAGTGATAATAAGCATCGGGCTGATAACCATCAGAAACATCATCGTCACGCCGATGTAAAAGTAGTCGTAATTGCCTCATTCCAAAACACTCACCAAAAACTCAATCTTTGTCAACTGATTTTAACCTGACACTCTGTTTCTCAAGGAGGGCTATGTGACATCCGGTCTTCTGTGGCTGCCCGGCCTCGCAGTCATCTACGCGAACGGCCAGGAAGTTGCCCGCCGGGAAACCTCCAGAATGTCAAATGTTCCCTCCAACATTATGTTTACAAATGTCAGCGGTGGCTGGGATAACAATGCCATTGATGCTTCCATGCTGCCGGACGACTTTGTGATTGATTATGTTCGCGCCTGGCAGCGGCGGGACCTGGCTTCCGGCGCCGATGGTTACAAGCTCCCCGAGGGCGTAACCCCCGGGCCTGAAGCTCCAAAGCTTGTCAAAAAATAAGGGTCTACAATGTTTTCAGGTGGAAGCCGCCGTCCACGTTGAAGACCTCGCCCGTGCTGTAGGGAAAATCTCCGGCACAGATTGTCGCGACTGCTCTGCCAACATCCTGCGGCTGTCCCCAGCGGCGGATTGGTGTGATGCCCTC
>JBKEBM010000040.1:0-5628 GCA_047973165.1 Chthoniobacterales bacterium | reverse complement strand
CGAGCGCATAAACAGTGCCGCGAGGAGGTGAGACCAGTTTTGATTTAAAGTCTGTATCCAGGCTGCCGTCCGGGAGGAGACGAGCCAGGTTGCTGACCGGTTGATTGCTGACAGTGGAAATCTCACCCCCGATCACGATTTTTCCATCGGGCTGCAGCAGCATGGCATAAATCGTCCCTTCGACACGCAGAACGGGTAGAGGCGTTTTTTCCTGCGCCGGAGAGGAGTCGGTTTTTTCTGATTCTTCGGCATTTTGTCCGGGTTGAATCACCACCGATCCGCCGAGGTCCGAAAGTCGGTTATCAGGCAACTGAGCGAAGGCCGAAACATTTAAAAAAAGTGCGGCAAGACTTAAAATTCCGGGGATGGAGCTGCAGCGAAGAGTGATTCCGAGGTTTCTCATATCTGAAGGATGTAGCAGTTTTTGCTTAAATTACAAACAAAGGATGAAAAAGACTACTCGCACGCCAGAGCTGCCCTTTGTGCTCAAAACGGTTCGTCCTCACCGTTTTCCTGATTATAAAAATTGTCGTCATCATCATCATCGTCATTTTTAAAACCAAGCTCGACCTCCCAGACTTCGCTGAGATTTTCCGGGAGTTCGCTTAAAAAGCGTGAGGGGCGCAGGAAGCGTTCGCCATAGTTTGCACTCGTATTTCTCTCGGGAAATAGCAGGTAAAGTTCATCTCTGGCTCTCGTGACTGCGACATAAAAAAGGCGACGCTCCTCTTCGAGCACGAGGCCGGTTTTATCATTTTCGAGAGCCTTTGCGCCTGGGAACATCCCCTCGCTGAGGCCGATCACAAAAACACTGTGCCACTCCAGCCCTTTGGCCTGATGCACGGTTGAGAGACAGACCTGCTCGCTCTCGTCAGTCGCCAGAGTTTCCGCACTTTCGAGTGCACCCAGGAGAGCAAGCTGAGTGAGAAATTCCCCGGTATCTTCAAAGGCTTCGCTGTAGTTGATAAAAGTCTGCAGGTCTTCCCGGCGGGCATCGAAGTTTGCAAACTTATTTTGCATATACTCTTCGTAGAATCCCAGGAGGATGCTGTTGACCATCGTGGCAGGACGAGCAGGCTTCAGTTGTGGAGTTGCGGCGGTTTTTTCTGCAGAAGCATCGGCACCGGCTTCCGCTGCCTCCTCTTCGATCACAAGCTCCTCCAGGATATGCACAAGTTGAGACCAGTTACCGAGAGCCTTTTTTGGCACGGGCACTCCGATGTGCAGGCGAGAAAAATCACGGGTGCCAGCGAGAATTTTTCGTGTGGCCTCCCACATTTTTTCAGCGGAGCGGTTTCCGACTCCGGCCAGTAATTTTACGATTCGTTTAAAGGCAACTTCGTCACTTGGATTAACGCTGAGCTTCATAAAAGCGGCCACATCCTTAATGTGCGCCTGCTCAAAAAACCGAAGACCGCTGGTGATTGTGAAAGGGATTCCCTGGCGGGTCAGCTCAAACTGCAGCTCCATTGAGTGAAAATGTGCGCGATACAAAACCGCTATTTCGCCGAGAGAAACCCCCTCGTCCCGCAGGTCCTGGATGCGGTGCGCAATGAAACTCGCCTGCATGCTCCCCGTGGATAAAGCGATGAGCGCAGGGCGCATTTTTGCACTTTCTCGTGAGGAGCAGAGTTGCTTTTCAAACTGTCCGGTGTTGTTTGCAATGCTGGCATTTGCGAGCTCCAGGACCTCGGGAACGCTGCGATAGTTGGTTTCAATTTTAAAAACCCGGGCTTTCGGATAACGCTTCGGAAATTCGAGAATATTCGCACAGTCAGCACCCCGCCAGGAGTAGATGGACTGGGCATCATCGCCGACAACCATCAGGTCCGCATTGTCCCGTCCGAGCAGGTCGACGAGTTCTGCCTGGAGGCGGTTTACATCCTGATACTCGTCAACAAGGATGTGTTTAAACTGTCGGCGATAGAGGTTGCAAATTTCAGGATGCGTCTGAAAAAGGTCGAAAACCTTGCTGATGAGATCGTCGAAATCAAAAGCGTTGGTCTGTATTTTCCGGGCTTCGTAGGCGACGTGAATGCGCTCAAAGGCCTCCATCAGATGCGTAAAATATGTGTAACGCTGAGGGATCAGTTCGTTGACAGGCTTACCGGTATTAATAGTGAGACTGAAAATTTCGGAAAGGACCGAGCTTTTTGGAAAACGCTTTTCAGTATTCCGGAATCCCTCATGAGCGATCACGCTTTCAAGCAAATCCTCCTGGTCATTGCGGTCCAGAATGGAAAATCCCGGGCGAAAGCCAAGCACCCCGGCATGCTCACGCAAAATGCGATTGCCAATCGAATGAAAAGTCCCCCCCCAGATACCTGCCGAAGCGGACGGGAGAAGCTCCTCCACGCGGCTGGTCATCTCGCGGGAGGCTTTGTTTGTAAAAGTCAAAAGCAGAATGGAATCGGGAGCTGCACCGTGCTCAAGCAGCCAGGCCACCCGGTAAGTCAAAGTGCGTGTTTTTCCGCTGCCGGCACCGGCGATCACCAGGCTTGCTCCCTCGTCGGCACTCACCGCCGCGTATTGCTGCTCATTGAGTTCGGACTTATAATCGATACGAGGTTTGGATTGAAATGCGGGAAGTCGATAGGTGCGGGCCATGCGGGAATTAAATCTGAGTTTTTGTGCTGCCCAGGAGGTAACTACTGAACACTCTGTCTCAATAAACATCTTTGCGAAAGTCGGCAATATGCGATTTAGGAATGCTCGGCCTGCGGGTCAAAAGGCCCTGGTATCTGCCCCCACTAAGATTAGATACTCCTCTCGAAGGTATGTGTTTTGAAATTATTTCTTAATTTTGATTATTTTCGCACTTTTTAACGTGTCTCATTTTTGGATTTATGTTCACAATACGCTGCTATGAATGCCTCTGTCAGCCCCGTGCGTCGTTCTCTGCTCTCCTTCACGAACACTTTTGAACCAAAGCCGATAACGATTATCTATATTTTTGGAGTTATCGTCTGGGCCGCGATGACCTTTATTCTGGGATACAAACCGGACGAGACTCAGGTATCCTATGCCGTGTTTGAAGCCTTCGGATCGGCATGGCAAAAAGCCTTTCTATGGAGCCTGGCTGCAGTCGCCGTGGCATCAGCGTTTTATTGTGTGATCAGGAAAAAAAATATCATGATGGTGCTGATTGCCTCACTTATTTACGTCTCACCGTTTGCTCTGTTTCTCCTGGGAGTCTGGACGATGGACGCGATCTACTACCGTCACTTTGCCACGGTGGAAACAACTCGTCTCTTCGGACCGATCTTCATGCTCTTTTACCTCATTGGAATTATTTATATGACCTGGCGCATACCAAAAGGACGTGAAGAGGCACTGCCGGCCTTCATGCTCCCCACGATGACCGTCACACTGCTTATCCTCGGACTGACCGCCTTCCGCCTTTTCACCTCCACCGACTATATCTACTGGAATGCCTTTAACATCATGGTAAACGAGATAAACCGTCAGGACGATACGACTCAGGTCCAGGGAGTGCTCACAATCAATAAAGCCGGGGAATACTCCTTCCTGGTCGTGGGAGGAGAGATCGACCTTACCTACGATGATCAGGCAGCAACACCAACCATTGCCTGGGTTGAAGGAAATGTAACTCCATCAACTACCGGAGATCATTCCTTCGAAATTGTAATTCCGAAAAATAAATTACAGGAACAGCAGGCCAGGGTTACAGACCCCGCATTGGCAGCCGAGCCTTATACTGACATCCCTCCATACAACCCGGAGGCCTATTTGCAGGTCAGTATTGTCGGAGAAGATGGAAAGCCGAATACTTTTATTAAAAGCTTGCCCATCTGGACTGAGGAATACTGATATTATATTACCCCGTGTTCGGGAACCTGATACAGAGTAAAGCGACCGGCGTAGCCTGAGGCCGGTTTTTTATGAGTTTGGTATGCCCCTGTAGCTGCAATGTGACACAGCGGACACCTTCCGGATATCCAGTACGCAGCCGATTGCTTCTCCGATAATTTCGCCCTCTGATCTTTTTGAGTTGAGTAAATTTCCTTATTTCCTTCTCGCGAAAAAAGTTTAGACTTTTCCGGCATAAAAAAGTTTCTTCCACTGTTTTTTAGCGATTATTTGCATATAAGTATTTACTTTGTAAATAATTTGTAACACTATACCGATTGCGTATATTGGATTCTGAACATTATTTCTCCCTATGAATATTCGATTTTTTTTGCTAAGTTTTTTCTCAGTCGACTTTGTTCGAGCTGATAATTCGCGACGAAGCTTTGTCCGTCGCTCTGCTTTCGGCTTGGTGGAGTTACTTGTGGTCATGGCCATTCTGGGTGTTCTCCTGGCTTTGATGACGCCGGCTTTTTTATCCTTTTCCGGAACAGCGGGCCGACGAGGAGCGGTAAATACAGTCATGAATACGCTTGAACAGGCTCGTGTGGCTGCGCTGGAAGCCGGGCGCGATGTTTACGTCGTATTTTGGAGAAAGGACGACTCGATTAATGGTGTGGATGCCATCGGCGTTTTTCGTGAAACAGAAGACGGCACCGGCAACTACGAACAGCTTTCGAAGTGGTTGCAGTTGCCCAGGCGTATTTTGCTTCACAAGCCCACCAGCGGATTAAATATTTTTTCCGCAAGCGGCATTTCAGGATTTGAGCAAAGCCGCGTGCCTGCCAGCGCAGCTTCGACAGGGCTGAACGACTTTGGAATCGTGAAGTTCAGTTCAAACGGCACAGTTTTATACCCGGATACCAGTAAAGAAAATGTGATTATTCTCGCCGAAGGCGAACGCTCGGGCGGTACGGATAGAACTGCCGATCGCGGAAACCTTTTCGAAATTATTTCTGTTGCTAAATACACAGGACGTCCGACCCTCGAAGTAAGCTCCATCCCCACCAACTGATTTTTAAATGAAGTCCTCCCATCACTCCCCTCCCTGGCGGAAAAACTTTACACGCTCCGCTTTCTCCCTTGTTGAAATAACCATCGCCCTGGGAATCATCGCCTTTGCACTTGTCGGTATTATGGGACTTTTGCCCGTTGCCATGCGAGCTGCCAATGAAAGCCAGTGGGAAACCCGTGCCACTTTTATTGCGGAAAGTATCATGGGTGAACTACGCAGCAGCAGTCCCGACCAGACTTTTATAGCTACCGCAGCGACCGATCCCGCGAGTTGGGAGAGCGGCCCAGGCCGCCTCAGCGTTAACCTGGCTGCCAACAACACGTATTATATACTATACGACGACGAAGGAGAACCCGTCGGAACTCAGTCCGGCGCATCGCCGGTTGCTTCTAACAGTCCTGGCGTTTTTCTTGCACAAGTCAGCATACAGCAACAGGCCGCACCTATGACAAACCTCAGTCGGGTAAATGTCCGGGTGGAAGTTCCTGCCAGTGCTCCGGCCAACAGACGCTCACTCTATCACTTCGTAACTTTGCTGAAAAATACGCCATGAAAGCCTTTCTCAAACACTTCTCTCCCCGTACGCTTTCCCGCCGGGGCTTTACCATACTCGAGCTTCTCGTAGCTATCACAATTCTCTCTGTTCTCGTTGTCCTCCTCCTGAGCATGCTCGACAATACAACCAAACTCTGGCGTACAAATGAAAATCGCGTCGAGTCCTACCGCGAGGCCCGGGCTGCACT
>JBKEBM010000232.1:0-8987 GCA_047973165.1 Chthoniobacterales bacterium | reverse complement strand
TCCCTCCTAGAGTTCCGCTTTCTTTAGAAAGAAGTTTTATTACAAGAAACGGGGCGTTTGATTTTTTTCAAACGCCCCGTTTTTTGTGAATGTCCTGTCATGCCAAATCTAAAAAATAATTGGATTTTAGCTTTAGAAAATTTTTGCTGTATGAAGAAAGGAGGCGAAGCTCCTTGTATGGATACACCGAGTGAGACTGACGTGCTCAGGCAATAAAAAGGCCAGAAGATAGTCCGGTATTTTTAAGATTTGCTATCAGAGCTTTCGTTAAGAAACGGACAAAACCTCTTTGGCCTTAGCCAGCAGGCGCGGAACAGCATCAGCATCTTTTCCGGCACCACGCGCCATCTCGGACTTACCTCCACCACGCCCGCCCACAATCGGAGCAAGTGCCTGCAGGAGTTTTCCGGCTGAAAATTTATCCTGAAACGACTTCTCCACAAAAACCAGAAGGTGCACTCTCTCAGCTTCCAGGCCAGCCAGGACAGCAACACCTTTAAAATCCGCCTTTAGGGCATCACCTATTTTTTGAAGCTCATCGGGAGACTCAAGTTTAAAACTTTGCAAAACAGCAGGAACGCTGCCACAGGTTTCCGCAGCGGAAATAAACTCTTTCACACGACCAGTCGCATGTTTTGATAATTCTCTTGCGAGAGCTTTTTCAAGGTCTTTCCCTCGTTGAAGCAGAGAGTCAACCTTTACCTCAATTTCATTTGCCGGGGTATTTAGTAAATCAGCAAGTCGGCTCAGCCGAAGGTGGTCATCGAGAAGAGTCTGGTAGGCCTGAGTGCCCGCCCTGGCTTCAATACGTCGAATCCCGGCTGAGATAGCTCCTTCCGACAGAATTTTAAAAATTCCAAGCTCACCAGTGTGGCGGACATGAGTCCCGCCACAAAGCTCCATGGAGTAACCATCGAGAGCCTGAGCCTCTCCACCGATCTGAACGATGCGAACCAGCTCGCCATACTTGTCGCCAAAAAACTGCATGATGTCTTTACGAGCTTTAACCTCTGAGTGTTTCATCTCCATCCAGGAGACAGGAGTATTTTCAAGAATGCGTTCGTTTACGAGTTTCTCAACTTCAGAAATCTGAGAGGCCGTTAAGGCCTTGCAGTTAAAATCAAAAGTCAGCTTGTCCTGGCCAACCTGCGAACCTTTCTGACTCGCTTCTTTACTCACGACTTCATGAAGGGCCCAATGCAATAAATGAGTTGCTGTATGATGACGCTCGATCGCTCTGCGTCGCTCCTGGTCCACACGTAAAATAACCTTTTCTCCAACGCCAGGTGTGTCATCAGGTGACTCCAGAAAATGTAAAAAACTCTTACCTGCCTTCTGTGTATCCGAGACAACCCAAAGTCGTCCGCCATGATCCATCTCTCCGGTATCACCAACCTGCCCACCCATTGCAGCATAAAAAGGTGAACTCCTGGTAATCACTGCGACCCGGTCCTTAATCTGAACAATCTCAGCAACTTCTTCTTCGACTTCCAGGTTTTCAAAACCAGTAAAGTCCGTGCTGATCTCACTGAGGTGATCCGAGACTTCTATTACTTCCCGTTTCTGCGCCTGACGAGCCTGCGCTCGCTGCGCCTCCATCAGTTCCTGGAAACGCTCTTCATCAACTTCAAAATTCTGCTCACGCGCCATCAACTGTGTTAAGTCCAGTGGGAAGCCGTAGGTATCAGAGAGTTCGAAAGCAAAATCACCGGAAAAAATCTTCCCATCCTCAGATTTGAGGCGTTCCATTTCAGCCTGAAAGCGCTCGATGCCCCGGTCCAGGGTTCTGTTAAAAGCTTCCTCTTCCAAGCGAATCACCTCTTCTATGTGCTCGCGTCGCTCCCGAATTTCCGGAAAAACATCTCCCATATTTTCATCAAGCACTTCGACGAGACGATAAAAGAAAGGCTCGTGCAGGTTCAGGCTGCGCCCATACATTACAGCACGACGCAAAATCCGTCGCAACACGTAGTGACGAAAGGTATTACCCGGATGAATGCCGTCCGCTATTGCAAAACTCAGCGTGCGAATGTGATCTGCAATCACGCGAAAAGCGATATCGGCCTGCAGTTTTTTATTGCGATGATGAAGCGAAGATTCGTTGGGAAAAGTCCCCTCGTAAGTCAGCCCGCAAAGCTGCTCCAGTTTTTTAAAAATCGGACGAAAAATATCGCTGTCATAATTCGAAATTTTACGCGTGAAATCCGTAAAATTATTTGTGCACTGCATGACCGCAGCGATACGCTCAAAGCCCATCCCCGTATCCACATGGCAGGCCGGAAGAGGTGAAAATCCTCCCTCCGCATCCGCATTAAACTGAATAAAAACAAGATTCCAAATCTCGATACACTCCGCTGTCCCCTTATTTACGAGTGCCCCGGCGGTATCGCCACGCGGAGTTAAATCAAAATGAATTTCTGAGCAGGGTCCGCAAGGCCCCGTCTCCCCCATCATCCAGAAATTATCCGTCTTGTTTCCGAAAACGATATGGCGTTCAGGATCGAGTCCGGCTTCTTTGAAAAGCCTGGCCCACAAATCATAAGCCTCCTGATCAAATTCCGCAGGGTCTCCCTCAGCCGGCTTGTAAACCGTGGCATAGAGTCGAAATTTCGGAAATTTCCAGACTTCCGTAATAAGCTCCCAGGCCCACTCAATTGCTTCTTTTTTAAAATAATCCCCAAAGCTCCAGTTTCCCAGCATCTCAAAAAAGGTGTGGTGATACGTATCGAAGCCCACATCCTCGAGATCATTGTGTTTTCCACCCGCACGGATACACTTCTGCGTATCGGCTGCCCGCGCAGGCGTATGCGAAAATGTTTCCTGTTCCAAAAAAATCGGAACAAACTGATTCATCCCCGCATTGGTAAAAAGCAGATTGGGAGCGTCCGGAAGCAGACTTGAAGACGAAACAATCCTGTGGCTGCGGGATTCAAAAAAATCCAGAAATGATTGGCGAAGTTGTCGGGATGTCATGAGAAAATTAAAAAATTGCAAGCTACTTTTTAGCCTCTGATTTTATGGATGATTCGGATTCAGATTCGGACAAAGGTTGATTTCCTGATGTCTTTAAACCAAGCGATTCAGCAAAGTGCTTTACAAGTTCAAAAGTTTTTTCAGAAATTTCACAAACTTCCGGACGTTTATCGACACGCACATACCAGGCACCGGTTTTCCCCTGAGCAAAGAGCAAATCACTCACCGGATATTCTCCGGCCGCCGTCTCTGCAGTGTTTTCTGAAAGCCATGCGTTAAAGCGAATCTCCGCCACAGCGTCCTTCAGTCCCATATCCTCTCCCGCCGTATGGTCCAACGACAGAAAACGATACACATGTGCCTCGTGGAGCCCCTCAATCAAATCTTTAACAGCTTTTTCCGTCACCTGCGGGTCCAAATTTCCCTGCATACTGTCCCAACCCTCTTCCGTCCTGTGAAGTCGAATCTGCTGATCACCAATTCGAAATCCGATGCGATCTATCACATCGGGATTAAGATTAAAAACCCTGGGATTACGAAGTTGATTCAGGCTTATTCGGGAAAGTGCAAGTGCATCCCCCGGAACACGCAAAGCCGATTTGCGAGGCACGCTATAAACAAGATAATCCGGGATTTTTACCCCCTTCAACTCAGCCGTTGGAAGCAAACGAAAAACAGCCGGCTCCTCTTCACCTTCGCTCCACAGTCGAACTTCAGATGACGGTATGCTGCCAGTATTGATCGCCTGGGACCACTGATCTTCCGACCCCACAAATTCCAGAACTGGTGCTGCAATAAATTTTTCAAGTGCATCATCAATTCGCTTTTGATCGGCTTCAGCGCTAAGCGGCCGGGTTATTTTCCAACGTCCGGAATCACGCTCCAAAATAACTTCACCCGCAGAACTCTGAATCTGAATCCGGTTGACGATCATGCCTGACAGTGAGGCGAGGCGGCGGTCACGGTAGGCAACTATGGGAAACCCTATCGCCTGCAAAAGCTCATCACGGACTAAAAAGGTATCCTTAGAATCTCCGCGACGCACAAAAATATGATTCTCCTCAGGTGCATCCCGACCAAAAAGTAACTTCAGCGGTTCACGGTCTTTAAAGTCGATTTCCAAAAACTGGCGGGGATTTGAAAGGCCAAAATCACGGCTGTAAAAATTAGCATCAAACTCAGCTCCGCGAATCACATCAAAGAAAGTCAGGTCTTGTGCCAGAGTCAGAATTTTTTCGACTGCCTGCGTCGAAGCACGATCCGGATTTGTCTCGTCCTCGATCAACCAACCCTCAGGTATTTTCTTAAAACGAACTTCTCCGTCTCCCTGCTTTATGGTCATACCCGTTACATCTTCAATTTCAAAATTTGTAATGCGGTCGCCCATACGTTCCCGATCCTTCGTATTGCCAATATAAGGTTTCAGAAAAAACAGCAGGCCGAATAACACAGCAGCCAGACAGGCCAGAAGGATCGTGTATCGCAAGTTCATCGACGTCTCCTCAACCAAACAAGCAGCCCCAGAAATCCTGCAGCACCCGGAATCACAATCATCGTATAAAGCGATATCTGACTGATCTGCTGATCACTCAGCGAAAAAAGAAATTCACGCGGTGCCTTTGGAGCGATACCGGTGAGCTTACTGCGGTCCATCAGCCAGTTCAGCCCACTCACTAAAAAATCCAGATTGGCAGCAGAACCATTGGGACCACCCAAACCATCATTCGTGGCAAAAAGACTGTTACCTACAACGATCATTTTTGCGGCATCCACCTCCACACGCTGATCCTGAATTCCGGACCGACGAACAGACGCTGCCAGAATAATCGGAAAGCCGCTGTCCTCGCCATCATCGTAACGCACGCCTTTGCTCTCATCCGTTACATACTCACTTTCTCCCCAGTATTCCTCATGCGCACGTATGAGCGGACGCACTACAGACCCCTCAGATGTCGTTTCTTCCGAATTTACCAAAAGAGGCTGAACTGGTGACGGGAAAGCCGCATTCACTCCCCGAAGCCGCTTAGCGATATCGCTGTCCGGCAAAAACTCTCCCGCCACATCACGCAAAATCCCCGTGGCAAAACCAAGAGGTATTGTGCGCAAAACACGCTGGTCCAATGGCAGAACCCCAAGCTCTGCTGAAAAAGCATCCAAACGCGGCGTCTTTGAATCCGGATCAAGTAAAAGCAAAATCCGCCCGTCCCCCTTCCAGTAATTTTTAAGAAGCTCGATTTGCTGTGGTGAAAAATCAAACCGCGCCCCGGCAATAATAATAATCGCCGCATCGTCCGGAATTTTCAGATTCGCACCCAGGTTCAGCGGGACGATTTCCGCATTCAAACGCTTTGTATAAGAAGCCAGCACCCCCATATCCCCGTTCTCTTCAAAGCTTGATTCCCCATGCCCCGTCGTAACATAAATTTTCCGAAACTCCGGATCGAGTAAACTGATCAAAGCCGAAGTAAAAGCCTGTTCGCCCTTAAAAGAAATTATTCTGGGCTGTCCGCCCGTCATTGCCGGCGTCATATCAATATCCACCATCTCACTGATCGGGACAAATTTGGAACGCCCATCATAAACCAGGAGAACAAAATTATCCTCCGCTGCAAACTTATATTCTGTTTGCAGTTGTCGGGCACGCTCCAGATTCCTCATCGGATCGATATACTCGATCTCCATATTTTTTTTCCCGGCAAACTGCAGCTCTTTTAAAAGATTTGCAACGTCTGTGGCGACCATGGATTCCGGACTCACCGAGGTGGGAGAAAAATAAACGATGACCTTCAGCGGCTGCTTCAGTTGACGAATGGACTGCTGAGTCAAAACCGCCAAACGAAAATGCTGCGAACGCGAAAAATCAAAGCGCTTATAATAATGAAACGAAATATAATTAATAAGCCCCAGCACAACAACAAGCAGCACGGCCTGTATCAGTAAACCCACCCCCATCCGAAAACGTGGGATTCGATAAGCCTCTTCCTTTTTCGGAACAGAGTCCTCCGCTCCATCCTGCGGCAGATTTTTTTTCGAACTCATGAGCGCCACCTCCTGAACTGCACAACCTGCAAAGTCAGATAAAGCGTAAAAATCGTAACGCTCAGATAAAAAACAATCGGGCGCGTATCAATCAGGCCCTGCGAAAAATCACCCATGTGCTGAATCGCGGAAAAATATCCCGTAAGATCACGCAAAAAGGGACTGATATTCAAAACCAGCATCGAGAGCAGTCCCATAAAAAACATGAGACAAACCGCTGCAAATCCCACGATCGCCGCGACAATCTGATTATTCGTCACCGAAGATGCAAGACACCCCAAAGCTGTATAAAACATCCCAATAAGAAACAACATCCCATAAGCACCCAGGTAGGCACCGACTGCAATCGCCGCCGTGTAGGATGTGATCCACTGAAAAACGACAAAATACAAAAGGCTCGGCAACCAGAGAATCATGTAAAAACAAAGAGCCGCCAGGTATTTTGACATCACGATCTGCCAGTCACGCACCGGAGCAGTCATCAGGGATTCGATCGTCCCCATTTTATATTCCTCCGAAAAAAGGCGCATCGTAACCAGCGGAAAAACCAGCACAAAAGGAAACCAGAAATAGATCGTATTAAAAAATGCCTCGACCAGCGTAACACGGCTCATGCTCAGATTCATCGCAACAATGTCGCTTTGAAAATTAAAACCCGTCAAAAGCAGGTAAAATGTCATCACAACATAAGCCAGAGGCGAACGAAAATATGCCGCTATTTCTCGCTTAAAAAGCACCCACCAAGTCCTCATTTTGGCTCTCCTTCCGTTATCTCCGCAAAGACCTGTTCCAGTGAAACACGACGACGCGTAAGCTCCCTCAGCGAACAATTATTTTTCACACAAGCCTCATAAATCAAAGGCCTCAAATCCCTCTCACCCTCGTATTCGAGAGTCAGTCGGACCCACTCCTCCATTGCCTCAGAGCGAACCGACTTCACCTCCGGGAAAGCACCCAGGACCCGCTCGATTTCCGCCCGCTGCGCCTTGGGAATTTCAAGTTGAACATCACCCGCTGCATGCAAGTGACGCCGCAGATTCTCCGGCGTATCCACAGCCTCAATACGCCCCTTATTCAAAATAATCACCTTCTGACAAACCATCTCCACCTCAGAAAGAATGTGAGTCGAAAGCAAAATAGTGTGATGCCGCCCGAGATTACGAATCAGGTCACGAACCTGACGAATCTGATTCGGATCCAGTCCAATCGTCGGCTCATCGAGAATCAGTAAATCCGGCTCATGAACCATCGCATCTGCAAGCCCCACTCGCTGACGATAGCCCTTCGAAAGACTGCCAATCAGTTTTTTTTCCACTGACTGCAAACTGCAAAGATCGATCACATCCCCCACCCGCTCACGAATTTTGCGCCCGCGAACTCCTTTAAGCGCAGCGCGGTAACGCAGGTATTCACGCACACGCATCTCCGAATAAAGCGGAACATTTTCCGGCATGTAACCAATGCGCTCCCTCGCCCGGATCGAATCTTTAAAAACATCAAACCCCGCCACAAAAGCCTGCCCCGAACTCGGTGGCATAAAGCCGGCCAGAATGCGCATCGTCGTGCTCTTTCCCGCTCCGTTAGGACCAAGAAAACCCACAATATCCCCCCTGGCCACATCGAAAGAAATTCCATCGATAGCCGTCACGCCGACATATTTTTTGGATAAACTGTGAACCTGAATCATGAAAAAGTTAAAATGCGCGAATAGGGTGTATCAATCCTGGAAGATTGCGTCAACGAGACGTGTTGCCCGAATTCGAGGTAATGCCCCTACGCTCATTTGATTCATAACATAAGCAAATGCAATTCCGGACTCAGGATCAGCAAAAGCCAGGCTCCCACCCGCCCCAGGATGCCCAAAAGCCCGCAGGCCACTACCAAAAATTTTTCTGACTTTTTGCCCACCCTCATCCACCGGGTCCAGCATAAAACCACAGGAAAAAGCCGTGGGATGCCGCAGCGTTCCGTCCGGTCCGGAGCTTAAAGGTGTCCACATTTTTTTTAAAACATCATGACTAAAATACTCCGACTCACCCATTGCCAGGAGGCTGTAAAATTTTGCTAAAGCAGATGCCGAGCCGATCCCGCCAAGCGACGGCAGTGAGGCCTCACGAGCTCTCGGAGTATTCATCGACGAAGCACCAGGCAAACCACCCGGCGAGATAAAAGAAGCATACGCCAAAGACTTCGAATCCGATATCGCCTCCAAAAACGGATCATCAGAAATTTTATTTTCTGCAGCCTGCGCCCGCGGAGCCACCATCTGAGCCACACGTGAATGCTCCCCCTCCGGAAGCCCGATCCAAAAATCAATCTCCGCAGGATCGGCAAGATACTTTCGCCAATAATCCCCCAGTCTTTCACCCGTGATCCGCCGAAGAATTTCATCCACAATAAAGCCATAAACACGCGGACTGTAAGCATGAGGGAAACCCACCTCAAACTGCGGTGCCTGCCTCTCAATTGCGTTCACCACCACTTCAGCTTCCAGCATTCTAAGCCCCGGCGCAGACAAAGCCGAGAGTCCTGCCCGATGCGACATTACCTCCGAGATACGAATCGCCTCCTTTCCATTCGCAGCAAACTCCGGCCATATATCCCCCACCCTCGCCTCCGTGGAAACTCCGTTTTTATCCAGTGCATGCAGCAGAGTCGCACTCGTTACACCTTTCGTAGCCGACCAGACAAGAACCAGGGTCTCTTCATCCCACAAGACACTGCGCTCTGTATCGACATAACCGCCATACCCCGACGCCACCTCCCGACCATCTTTCCAAAACGAATAAGCCGCCCCCAACTCAAACCCTTCGTTAAAATTTCTCTCAAACGCTTTTTGAAGTCGCTGAGAAATCACCGAAACATCTTCCAACATCGCCCGAAGGTAAAAAAAAAGCTAAAAATTGCAACCGACAATTAAAGAGAGAAAGAGAGCCGACGGGGGGATTCGAACCCCCGACCTACTAATTACGAAT
>JBKEBM010000200.1:0-8721 GCA_047973165.1 Chthoniobacterales bacterium | reverse complement strand
CGCATCGTGATCGTCAGCTCGATTCTCGGCGGACTGGCCGAGCCGGGGAGCACACCGTATGGAATGGCCAAGGCTGCGATCAATCAACTCGCGCGGCAGCTTGCGGGCGAATGGGCGGAGCACGGGATTCTCGTCAATGTGGTGGCGCCGGGTTTTGTGGAGACGCCGATGAGTTTTGTTTCCGGCTCAAATGAATTGGAAAGCGAATGGTGCCGACAGTTCTATCTTAATCCGGAACGTCCGCGGGTGCCGCTGCTGCGTCCGGGGCAGCCGGAGGAGATCGCCGAGGCGGTGCTCTTTTTTGCGAATCCCCGCAACACCTACACCACGGGAACCACGCTGACGGTGGACGGCGGATTGACGATCAAATTTTAACTCCCGGCAATTATGTCCAACGAACACACCATCAAAAGCATTCGCACCATCGGCCACCGGCAATGCCAAATGGGTGGAATTTTTGACACCGGAGCCTTACATCTCACTCCTTCAAGCCTGTAAAAATAAGAAATCAAATCCACATGAAAATCTCCCAAGTCATTTGCCAGATTCTAAGAATTGAATCTTTGGAACACAAAACAGCGGGCACACAGGATACGCTGCTTCTGCGCATTCGCACGGAATGCGGTCTGGAGGGAATCGGCGAGGCCGATGCGTCGCCGGAAGTCATCAAGGCGATTATCGATGCGCCCTACAGTCACAACATCGCCTGCGGACTGCGCGAGCTGCTGATTGGTGAAAATCCGCTCGAACATGACGCCATCCGCGAAAAGCTCTACCGTCGCACAATGTATTTCGGGCGGCGTGCTGTCGGTATTGCGGCGATGGCGGGTGTGGATATTGCGCTTTGGGATTTGAAGGGGAAATTTTTTCAGCAGCCGATTCACCGTCTGCTTGGCGGCAAACGGCACGACAGCCTTCCGGCGTATGCGTCGATTCTCTTTGGGCGGGACGGCACCGAGACAAAGGCAATTGCCGAGCGATGGAGGGCGGCGGGATACCGGGCGATTAAATTTGGCTGGGAGCCGATGGGACAAAGCGAGCGGCTGGATTTGGAATTGGTGCGCGGCGCGAGGGAAGGATTCGGGGACGACGGCACACTTCTTATTGATGCGGGGTGTGTCTGGGACGCCCGCACGGCACTGTCACGGGCGCAGCGGTTTGCGGAGTATAATATCGGGTGGCTGGAGGAGCCGCTTTCGCAGGATGACATCGACGGCTACGTGTGGTTGCGGGATCGTTCGCCGGTGCCCATCGCGGCGGGGGAGGGTGAGTGTGGACGGGGAGCATTTCGCCCGTGGATCGAGCGGCATGCGCTCGATGTTTATCAGGTGGATCTCGCCCGCAATGGGTTCACGGATGCGATGTTTATCAAAGACCGGGTGGAGGAGGCCGGGGGACGGCTTTGCAACCATTGCTACAAGACGCCGGTGAGCGTGGCAGCATGTCTTCACTGGCTGAGCACATGGAAGGGGGCGTTTTTGTTTGAAGATTGCGTGGAGGATTCCCCGCTGCGTCATGAGCTGACCCATGAACCCATGATCGCCAACAAGGGAAAAATCGCGGTTCCCGACGGACCGGGGCTGGGGATCACGCTGAACGAGGATTTTGTAAAAAGACACCTTATCGCGGAATCGGGCACTTAACCTTATTGATCTTATGAACATTCTTTTTATTGGCGCGCATCCGGATGATTTGGAAATTCTCTGTGGAGGAACCATTGCCCGTTACGCATCGTTGGGGCATGAAGTTTGGATGGCGGTGGCGACCAATGGCAATGTGGGCAGTCCGACACTGACCCGCGAAGAGATCGCCGCCGTGCGAAAAAAAGAAGCCTTTGCCGCTTCGCAGCGACTTGGCGCGACGGGGTTTCTCTGGCTGGACGAGGATGATGAATTTCTGATCGAAAGCCGCGAAGTCCGACTAAAGTTTGTGGATGCCATCCGCGAGGCGAAGGCCGACATCATCGTCACCCACAATCCGCAGGACTATCATCCTGATCATATCGCCTGCTCGAAACTGGCAACGGACGCACGGATTTTGTCGGCGGTGCGGTTGATCGAAACCGCTCACCCGCACCTTGCCACGTCGCCCGAGCTTTTCTATATGGACTCCGTGGCGGGCATCAATTTTAACCCCCAATTCTATGTCGATATTTCCGGGGAGTTTTCGACAAAGATGGAGGCGTTGAAGTGTCACGACAGTCAGAACGCCTGGTTGAAATCGATCTTTAATCAGGAGCTGATGGATGCCGCCCGCATTCAGGCGGATTTTCGTGGCTTGCAGGTTGGTGTGTCCAAAGCGGAGGCGTATTCCCAGCCGGCCTATTGGCCGCGGCGGGCGGTCACGCTTCCGGGAATGGTGCAATCCGGACCGGCGGCGTAAAACGCGTTGTTTTCAACAATGGAAAAACCTCGTCCTTCTCCTTGGGTGATGATTCGGCTGTGGCCGCATCACCATGAAAATACCCGCGATCTTGATGAGCTTCTTTCCATAATTCAGGCGCATCCCGGATGTTGCGATGAGGTGTGGTTTTGCACCCCGTTGGGGTTTCCCACGCTGGAGTCCCATGCCGGGCACGCGGAAAAAATCGGTTCTGCTGCGGAGCGGTTTCGCGCTCTGGGCATTCAACCTGGACTTCAGATTGCCAATACGTTCGGGCATGGGCGTTTTGTCTTCATGGCTGAGGAAGGTGCGACATGGCGCCGAATGATCGGGAGCGATGGAGAAGCCGCCACGCTGGCCCCCTGGTCGTTCGGTGTTTTGACAACGGTAAATGTTCGTGACTGACAAGTTCCCCGGGAAGGACTACGCGACAATCCCGCACTTTGAGAGTAGAAGCCCGGGGGCACAATCAAGTGTGTTTGTCAGGATGGCTTCTGGAGTTTTTTCCATGCGGGACACCCGTTTTCGATCCACGAGAACCACCGTCCCGACTCCGCACGAACGCGGCACCGCGCCGTCTTCCTTTGGATTGTCACCAACGATCGCGATCTCGCCGGGAGGGATTCCGATTCGATCCAGACACCTGTTCCAGAACTCCGGCTGGCTCTTTTGTCCCATGCAGACGTTCGACCCGAAGACTTCGCGAAACCATGCCGAGCCGTCGCGTTTCGCGAGCCCGGCACGCTGGAGTTTGAGGTGACACCCCGAGAGCGGATTGTTGCTGACAATGTAAAGCGGCATCTCTGCGGCATGCAGTATTTTCACCATTTCGACCGCGTCGGGGTAAACGATAATCTCTTCGCGATGCCATTGCTCCAGCCACGTCCATGCCTCATTTTCCGGCAAAGCGAGGCAATGGATCAGGTCGGGATAGTCCCAAAAGACATGCTCGTCTGCATAGGTTTTCAGAGCCTGCCGGACTTCCGTATGTTTCCGACCGTGTTCTTTTGCCAGATCGGCAAGGACATTCACCACCGCATTGTCCAGCGGATACTCGGAATTCATCTGCGGTTTGTTCCGGTCGTTGGTGATGGTGGCATCAATATCGATGATGCAGGCGGAGATCACATTGTTCATGGTGTTTAAAAAACGTAAATGTGGCGCGAGTGCGGTTCGTAGCTATCGCGAAGGATGCCGTCTTTCACTTCGACTTCGCGATCTTCGAACTGCACACTTGCTGCGGATACTCCCTCCGGCAAGCGGAATCCGGCGGTGACGGGTTTGTTCTCGATGTTGGTGGTGATGAGGTACGTTTTTCCCCCGTGTTTGCGCGTGATGCTGATCACGGCTTTCTGGTCAGAAGAAATATTCTCCACCTCCTCGCCGGAAAAGAGCACGTCGGTGAGCGAAAGAAGTTCTTTGTTGGTCCGGGTGTAGGCTTCCCAACCTTTGCGGGTGCCTGGAACTCCAAGAAAATACCAGGTGCCTGCCGTGCCTTCGATTACGGAACCGTAGGTTTGCGCCACGAGCTCGCCGGATGTGGATTCGCGATAGTGATTGTGGTAATTTCCGCCGGTGAGGAACATTATGGATGGCTTGCGCAACTCGCGCCCGACTTCTGTCATGACGGCGACATTGTCAAGAATCCCTGCCACGGTGCGACGTTCGCGGTTGGTGATATAATCGTCAATCGAAAGCACATCGGTATCCAAATCTGCAAAGCGGGAGGGAATGCCCACAGAGGTGTTGTTCATAATGACGGGATGATACGGGTCGAGCTTTCGAATCTTTTTGTGAAATTCAATGACATCTTCCGGCTTGGAGTGAAGCTCCGGTTCGTCCACCACACACCATGCGAGAAGGGCAGGATGCTCTCTCACTTCTTCAAATATCGGGTCGTAGGCGTCCGCATTAAAAAACTTTGCGCCAAACCCGGCCGGCCATGCCAGCACCTTGAGCCCGAGTTTGTCGCTTTCGTCCAGAACGTTCTTCCAGAAATCCGGCGGATTCTCGCCCCGCACAGCGGAGACAACGGACACAGTTTTGAATCCGGCATCTGCCATGTATTTGAGCATTTTATTCATACGCTCTACGGAAACAGCCAGAGGAGTGGTGGGCGCATCGAGAAGCGGAGCAAAAACAAAGAAAGGTTTTCCATCGACAAGCAGACAAAGACGGGACTGGTCGATCTGGGTTGCGCCTTTCAGGAACGGGCGTTTCACCAGCGGTACGGTTTTCCCGCCCCCAAGGTCGACGAGGTAGTCGCCATCGGGAATCTCTTTGAGAGGGATTACAAAACGGTTTTTCCCCGCCTGGGCTTTTTCGGTTTGACTCCATAGCGTTTCCCCTTCAGCAGATTTCAGTTGGAGCGTCACATCGCCCGCCGGGAGGGTGGCGATCAGTACCGCCTCCGGCTCGTTCATATAAAAATTCCGCTCTGTGTAGAGTGCCTTTTCCTGCACTTTTTTCGCAGGGGGCGGTGGGGCAAAGGTCACGTTCGCGGGAAAAGCGAACTCGTCATAGCGAACAACATCGCTAAAATGTTTGCCTCCAACACGCGAGGTGCACGAATTTTCCAGCGTGTGCGGGTTGTGGCGTGCCAGATTGATCCCCCAGCGCGAAGTCGCTCCGCTCAAAGACGCCAGGGGAATTTTTATTTCCACATCCCAACGATCATCCTGCTTCGAGGTCTTCACATCCCAAGCGGGGTTCCAGCCGAGCTTGTGGTTGAAATCGGCCAGCAGCGCACCTCCCTCGGGATTGATAAAAAGATGCAGGTAGTTCTTTTTCTCTCCTGTAATATCGAGAAACACCTCCACGCAGTCGCCTTGGGCAATGTCGAGCGTTTCGGCATTGCTCGACTTCAGTTCCGACATGTGCTTTGTGAAACAGGAAAAGGCAATGTTCAGGTTATCTTTTTCTATCCAAAGCTTGGCCGTTGTTTTCTCCTCGGGTGCCTTGTCTGTTTCTATGATGGCAAAATCTTCCAGAACAAGGGCATCGCCATTTCCTCCTTCAGGAATGAGGTAAGACTTCCCGCCTTTCGGTTTAGTATTTTCGTTCTGGGCAAGCCCGGCATCGCCGGTACTGGCCGCATATTCGCTGGCCAAAGATCCCGCCTCCACCTGCGCGTCATCGATCCAAACCACGCCCGGAGTTTCAAACCTCACCCCGCACTCGACGCGCGCCTTTTCTGCATTCTTGATGGAAAATGAATACCTTTCCCATTCGGTTCCAACCGTGATTTTTTTTTTATGGTTTTCGCCAAATACTTCCCACACGGTCATTTCCGCAGGCATTTCCCGGTCCGCCTTCATCCAGACACTGAAGGTAAAAGGCTTTCCGCGGAGGACGGATGAGCGGTGTGAGGCAAATCCGTTTTGGGGTACCTCTTCATTGACTTCGATTCGCAGCGACTGTTTGCCGGAATGGAAGACGGTGTTGTCCACATGGAATGTTTTCCAGAAATTTTCGTGGCTTCCGTATTTGTCAAGCATCACCGTACGGTTGAGTCCCTTCCAATAGATCGGATAATCTTCAAGGAGATATTCGAACGAGCTGTTCATCACGGTATTGCTTGAGGCGGTGCCTCCCTCCACACTATAGACGGCCACATTATCAAACCGGGCACCCCTCCTGGACGCAACCAGAGACAGATACCCTGGGTCTTCATCGCTTTTGGTTTGGGTAAACTCTCCCATTGTTTCCCCGTCCACCGCCCAGCTAAAATGCCATCCTCCCTTGAACGCCCTGCGCGACACCTCAATGCGATACATGTCGCCTTCTTTAATTTTGCGTTTGGTCATATGGCCCGAAGAGCGCTCGTCTCCTTCGTTCTTATAAACGCTTGAGAATCCATCAGGACGAAGAAGAAATAACGCGCCATTGACGCTGAGTCCGGCAAACCCATGTTCCTCTCCCGGCAATACGGCCACATCGGCCTCCACCCTGCAATCGGCACTCAATGGAAGATTCAATTTTGTCCCCTGAGTTCCCGCATTCTCCACCTCTAACACCCCCTCCTCCACCTTCCATCTCTCCGGAGACTCCGGGGTGAAATTTTCGATAAACAACCCGCTCACATCAAAACCGTCCTGAAAAACCTGATTTTCTGATTCCGCCGCCAGCGGAGTCAGAAGAATAAAAGGCAGCATAACGACAACGAAAGAGCACAAAAGAAACGGAGGATTTTTCATAAAATTTGAATTTACCACACGAAAAACTGAAAGCATTCAGAATGCAAGCCGGAATTTATCAAACCCAGGATTGTTTATCGGAAGGAAATCACCCGTTCTCCACCGGGCCGATGGTTTCCTCATCGTTTCGCCAGCCACACTGCACTCGGCCGGTGAGTGATTTGTCCGATTTTTTTTCGATTTTATTGAGCAGGATTTCCACGGCGGCTTTCGCGGAATCTTCCCATGGGAGAAAAATATAAGCTGGCTGGGGGCTGATGCCACGCAGGGTTTCTGCAGTGCCAACCGTGCAGATGGAAAGGTCTTTAGGAATGCGAATCCCAAGCGTTTCTGCTGCCTGAACAACAGGAATGGCAGACGACTCCCACATGGTAAAGATGGCTGTCGGTCTCCGCTTTTCTGACAGGAGTTTAAGAGCGGCCCGCAGGCGATCCGGACGCTGGATCACTGTTTCGCGCAGCAAGGGCTTGAGGCCAAGGCGTTTCATGGCGGCCAAGTATCCCTTTACCGTATCGGAAACGCTGTAATGCTCAAACTGCGTCCCAAAATTCAGAAACATAATGCGACGATGTCCCAGCGCAGCCAAACGTTCAACCGCCTGAATCGCCGCCCGGTAATGATCAAAATAAACCGCTCCTCGCACCTTTCGTGTGTTCATAAAAACGGTGGGAATTTCGTAGTGATGAATCAAATCAATCAGATGTCGAGAGATGTTGACATTGTAGTTCACCAATACGCCGTCCACTTCTCTTTGACGCAGAAAGCGGGGCACTCGCCCCATCAGAGATTCGTCGTCCATGCGCACAAAGCTCAGGCCTAAGTCGCGTTGCTGAAGCTCGGCGCACAGCGCATAGAGCAGATCAAGATTCAGGGAAGAGCGGTCTTTTTCCGCACTCAGGAGCAGGGCGATCATCCCGCTGCGCCCCCGCTTCAATTGACGCCCTCCCGCATAAACTTGATATTTTAGTTCATGCGCGGCGGCTTGAATGCGTTTCCGGGTTGGCTCCGAAATTTCGTGAAATTGTCCGCTCTCACTCAAAACAATCGAGGCGGTGGAAACTGCGACCGATGCTTTTTTGGCAACATCGGCGAGGGTGGGGCTGGACATTGCCCTATCTACCGCACAAGTCCCTTGAAGAACAATGTTTTATTGTTTCTTTTAATTTCCAGTGAATGGATTCAGAACACATGCTCCCGAGTTTTGAAAATCCCGGATATTGCGTGTCACCACGGTCAGGCCGTGATATCGACCAAATACATCACAGCAAATCAGTGGACTCCGATGGAATGGGGATAAACCAATCCTTTTCCGGGCAGGAAAGCAGCAATTCCACCAGACCTGGCTCCGATTGTGCAGATTTCCGAACGAGTCGGTATTCGCCCTTCTCAACGCGCTCAATTTCGAATTTCTGTCCCACCTCAATCTGATCCTGCTGACGGAATGCCGCTGGGAGAACGATCTGGCCTTTCGAAGAAAGGGTCGTTTTCATTCAAAAGTAAGATCATATCTTACTTCCAGAAAACCAGGTGCCTAATCTTTTAATTTCACACACTTTTGATTTTTCTTGACGACTGAATGCTTTCAGTTATTTTTTTGGAAACTCAAAGTTCCGATATGAAAAAAACCTCCAGGCTCTCCCGGCTCTTTGTCCCAACCCGTTTTTTTTACCGTCATTGCTTTTCTGATCTTCGCGGCTCTCCCGGCAGGCTCCCTGCGAGCCGATTCGGTGCTTCCGGTTTTGAGGAGGCTTTCGGTAATGAAAGCTTTCTCTTGATAAGTTTCTTTTTCCTCTCTGTTGTCCCCGAAAAATCTGCGCCATAAATGTTTCCATGAAATCGCCCCTCAAACCCCACTCCGGATTCACATTGCTGGAGTTGCTCGCTGTGGTGGCGATTGTTCTTGTGCTGCTGGCCTTGCTTTTTCCGATGACACAAAACCTTTTGGAAAAGGGAAGTCGTGCCACATGCAGCGGAAATCTTCGGGCAATTGGAGCGGCCTTCGATCTTTTACTCGTTGAGAATGGAGGAGCTTATCCGTCGTATTCCAATAATCCGGACCCCGCCGATACCGGCGTTTGGTTTAACAAGCTCCGCCCCTATCTGGGAGTTGATGACACAAAGGGCATCGGTGTGACACAACCGC
>JBKEBM010000020.1:0-4795 GCA_047973165.1 Chthoniobacterales bacterium | reverse complement strand
GATCGAGTCCGAGGTGGAAATTATCCTTCAGGTTAATGGCAAGCTGCGAGACAAGGTTGAAATTTCCAAAGATATGCCACGGGAAGATATTGAAAAACTGACTCTCGAAAATCCGAAAGTAAGCGAAGCCATCGAGGGCAAAAAAATTCTCAAAGTAGTCGTCGTCCCAGGGAAAATTGCCAACGTTGTCGCAAAGTAACGCAAACACCGTTCTCCCTTTTCCCCGGAGCTGCCCTAAAGCTGGAGCTGGGAGTCAAGGGAGCGGACGAGGTGGCGCGTCTCTTCCTCTTTTTCCATACGTTTTTTTACCAGCTTGACGGCGTGAATCACCGTTCCGTGATCTTTACCGCCAAAGGCATCGCCGATGTCGGCAAGTGAGGAGCGGGTCAACTCGCGTGAGAGATACATGGCAATCTGACGCGGAAAAGCAATGCTGGCCGGACGCCGCTTGCTCGTCATATCTGCGAGGCGAATGTCGAAATGCTCGGCTACACGTTTTTGAATCTGGCTGATTGTAACTGCTTTTTTCGCCTGCTCCTGGAGGATGTCGCGCAGAAGGTTCTCGATGGTTTCTTTGGTGAGCTCCGCATTGCTGAGTGAGCGGTAGGAGGTCACGCGCATGAGCGCGCCCTCGAGACGGCGAATGTTGGTGCAAATGCGGTCAGCCAGAAATTCGAGTATCCACTGGTCAAGGCGGACGTTGAGTTCCTCGGCCTTGCTTTGCAGAATGGCGGTGCGGGTTTCAAGGTCCGGAATCTGGAGTTCCGCAGTCAGCCCCCACTCAAATCGAGAGACGAGACGATGCTCGAGTTTTTCGATTTCGCAGGCAGGGCGGTCGCTGGTCAGAACGATTTGTTTGTGTCCGTCGTGGAGAGCGTTGAAGGTATGGAAAAACTCTTCCTGGCAGGAAGCTTTCCCGGCAAAGAACTGAATGTCGTCAATCATGAGGACATCGGCAGCACGGTATTTCTTTTTGAATCGGGAAGTCGTCTTGTGCTGAATGGCATCCACAAATTCGTTCGTGAATTCCTCACTTTTGACATAAACGATCCGGGCATTTTTCTTTTGCTCCAAAACGTGGTGACCGATGGCCTGGAGGAGGTGTGTTTTGCCAAGTCCGCTGGCTCCATGAATGAAAAGCGGGTTGTAGGTGCGGGCCGGAGCATTGGCCACGGCGAGAGTTGCTGCGTAGGCAAACTGGCTGTTGGGACCGACAACAAATTTGTCGAAAGTATAGCGGGGATTCATACCCGCATCGCGGGCTGCAGCTTCGCGTTCACGCGGAGTCCGACGCTGCGAACTTACTTTTTTCTTTTTGGAAACAACTTTTTCGGGTTCGGCATTGCATTCATCATCGGACTCGCACTCGATTTTGATCTTTCGAACCGTATCAAAAATATCCGCTGTCGCCTGATCCAGAAGAGCCTGGTAATTGCTTTCGATAAAAAATTTATGGATCGGATTGGGGACCCGAAGCGTAAGAGTTTGCTTTTTGGAGTCGTCTTCCACGACTTCCAGGCTGGCAAACCAGCGCTCAAATCCATCCTTGCTGACTCGCTGCTGAATGGCCTCTAAAAGTGCCTTCGAAATGTCCTGCTGAGTCATCATGAAACGAAAAGAAAATCCGGCTGAAAGTTGCTGTTTGTAAACATCCCCATATCAAGGATTTGGCAGGTAATCCGGGGGCTGTTTTTCACTTTTGATACTCTCCTGGAAGGGAATAAAGCAGAAATTCTTTCAGGTGTAAAAATATCGGTTAAGTTGTTTATCACTAGTTAGTTAAGAAAGTTGTGTTTTATTTTTTCGGGGGCAAAGATGGTTTCTGATCAAAGAAAATTTCCACGAATCTTGTCAAGCCTGCCAATGCAGAAATTTTAGTCGGTAAAAGCTGTTCACAAGTTATTCACAGAGGTGTTTTTTCTGACGTTCGCCAGTCCGGCGAGGGTAAAAATTATCCCCGGTTTCCCTCAAGGAAAATTTGAAAAAAAAGGCAAAAAAATTGCGAAATGTTTTCGGAAAAAAACTTGACTCGTTTGGACCTGCCGAAAAAAAGCGGCTGCGAGGAAATAAACAAAGCCCACTATTTTGATGGGGTGTTGGCTTTGCCGAAGATCAAGCCACAGCCGAAAGTGATCAAAGTGGTGATGGGGTAGAGCCAGGCAAAGCTGAGTTTGGGGCGGAAGGCAGTGGCCTGTTCGGGTGAAATAAGCCCGACAAGATCAAGAATATTATAAAGGTCGGGGCGGACATACAGTGTAAAGAGGATGGAGAGAGTCGCACCGATCCAGATACCGCGAATCGTAAACCTGCCCGGCAGAAGGGCGAGGAAGAAGGTTCCTAGAAGAGGGCCGTAGGTGTAGGCGACCATGCCAAAGGCCAGGCTGATGAGGTCGATCTGACCACGAATGGCCTGGAGGCCAAGTGCTGCAAGGATAAGCATCAGCCCCCAGAAAACGACGGAGATTCGGGACTGGATGAGCAGTTTTTTCTGATCTCCCTCGTCAATGCCCGAGGGGTAAAAAAGGGACATGGAGGTTTGTGCGAGTGCCGCCAGAACGGAATCAAGGCTGGAAATGGCTGCAGCAAAAGCGCCCGCAAGAATGAGTCCGGAAATTCCAGGCGGCAGCACGGTGGTGATCCAAACGGGAAAAACATAGTCTCCGCTTTCTTTAAAGAGTGTCGCCGAAGCCGCAGAGGGAGGATTTTGCTGATAGTAAACGTAGAGTGCCGCACCGACAAAAAGCATGAGGACGACGATAACCTGCGAAACCGTGCTCCAGATAATCGCCTTGCTCGCATCCTGCGGGCTGCGGCAGCAGAAGATACGCTGGGCATTAAGCTGGTCGGTGCCAAAAGCTGCGAGATTCTGGAAAGGCATTGCGATCAGCGCGACCCACATGGTGAACTGGACATCGGGATCGAGCGTGAAGTCGAACAGGGTGAATTTCCCCGCCTCACTACCAACGGTAACAATTTCCGAAAAACCTCCCTGCACGGAGGCGATAATCCAACCCACTGCAAGCAGGGCACCGAGGAGAAAGACGCAAAACTGAATAACATCTGTCCAGATGACGGTGGTCATCCCGCCCATCAAAGTCCAGACAATGGAAAAAAGTCCGATGATGGCGATGCAAAGTCGAAAATCGAGGCCGGTAACCGTCCGTAAAATAAGTGCGGTGATTAGGAGCCGAACGCTGGCTCCTAAAATCCCGCTCAGGAAAAAAAGCATGGTCGTGAGGGCGCGTGTGCCGGTCCCGAGTTTTTTTTCCATGTAGTCGTAGGGACTGTAAATGTCGTGTGCGTAAAAAACTTTGACAAAATAAACCCCGACGATGATGCGGGCGATGAAGGAACCAATGGCCCACTGCAGGTAGGTAAAATTCCCCCCGGCGGCGAAGACCATGCCGGGCACGCCGACAAAACTCAGTGCGCTGAGTTCAGTTGCAATGATCGAGCCGGAGACGGCGGGCCAGGGCAGGCTGCGACCCGCGAGAAAAAAATCTTTGATCGTGGATTGCTTACCTCGCAGGGCGTGACCGATCCATGTCGTCAGCAGCAGGTAGCCCACAAGGATACCCCAGTCGAGGGGGGTGAAATGCATGGCTACACCGCTCATGGTTTAGAGCGTTTTTTTGAGAATGCGCGAGTTCCGTCCGTTTTTGTTGTAACGCTGCAAACGCGCTTCGGGCAGGATGGAGGCTTCGGCAGGTTTATAGCCGCCTTTTTGCTGCAGATAATTGAAAGCACGCGTGGAGAGCGCGAAAAGGTATTTGAGTCCCTGAGTGCGTGCACGGCCTTCGATGAAGCGCATGAGTTTACGCCCGTAGCCCTGGTTTTCGTGGTTGTGACTGACGTAGAGGCAGGCGAGCTCACCCGTATTTTCGGAGGTGTATGTATGCAGTGCCACGCAGGCAAGGAGGTTTCGGTCAACCTCGAGAACCCAGTAATCGTCGAGGTGCTCCAGAACCTCCGAGCGTGTGCGACGAATGAGTTCTTCGTCTTTTACGGACTGCTGAATGAGCGAAAGAATTTGCCGGATATCTTTTTTGAGAGCCTTTCGGACCTGCTGATATTCGTTTGAGTAAATCATGCTGCCGCAGCCTTCGTGGCTGAAAATTTCGGTCAGAAGTGCTTCGTTGATATTGCCGTTGAGCAAGTGAACGCGCGGAGTTCCACTGCGACAGGCGAGTGCGGCGGCTTTGAGTTTTGACAACAGGCCACCAGGCAGCCGGGCTGTATTTTTTTTTGAAAAATCTTCGGCCTCCTTTATCGAAAACTGTTTGGGAAGTTCGTCTTCAGACGCAGACAGAAAAATAATTTTGCTCGCATGAAGTGCTCCGGCGACCTTGACGGCGATGTCGTCGGAGTTAACACGATATGTGCTGCCCTGCCCGTCGAAGCCGATGGGTGGGATGACCGGGATGATGCCTTCCTGCAGCAGGAGTTGGAGTGCTTTTGTATCGATCTTTTCAACACGTCCGGAAAAGAGCTGGTCCACTCCGTTGAGGATGCCCGATGGGTGGGCGACGACGGCATTCAGATAAGCCGCACGCAGATCGACTGTGCTGAGGCCTTCCATAATTTCGTTGGTGAGCCGGATGGCCGCTTCGATACTGACTTCGAGGGTCTCTGCATCGGTGATACCGATACCGTCGAGATTGCTGGGTGCAATTTTCCGCATCGCAGTAAGCTGCTGAATCTGATGCCCGGCTCCATGAACGAGAACGACCTGAATGCTGAGCGAACGCAGCACGGCAAGGTCGAGGAGGATATTAGCAAAATTTTCGGAAGCTGC
>JBKEBM010000171.1:0-5615 GCA_047973165.1 Chthoniobacterales bacterium | reverse complement strand
ATATCCCAACAAGACGTAAATTCGATTCTGAGTGACGACTTGCCAACCTGGGAAAAGCACCTCTCGGCTGGTCGTCCACATTTGTTTTATACACCTCGGCAATGGGCAGATCTTCCGGATGTCTATCGAAAATCGAAAGGGAAACAAAAGGAGCTTTTTGATGAGACAATTCGCTGCGCCAATGCGCTACTGGAAAAACCAGCACCTTCGTACCAAAAACCGAATGAAAAAGTGACAGAAAAAGTCCCACTGGATAACGCTAAAGCCGAGCTCTGGCTACGGGAAATTGGTGATGGGTTGTTGACTCTCTGCCTTGCCTATAAACTAACGGGAGATGAAGCGATCAAAGATCGCATGCGCGACTATACGCTTACGTCCTGCACGTATCCGGGTTGGGGCAAAGAGCGTGAAGGGATCTATTTGGCGTCAAGCCACATGATTCGTGGCATATCAGTGGCCTACGACTGGTTTCCACAAATTTGGACGAACGAGGAAAAAAAAGTCATCTTGGAACGAATCAATTTGGAAGTTGGCGGAATTTATAATGACTTGGTTGAAGGAAAGCGCTTTTGGACAGATGCCTACGATGGAAATCATAACCATGTGAATATCGGAGCGATCGGATTGGCTGGACTTGCGTTCTTTAACGACTTGCCTGATGCCAAAGATTGGGCCGCAGCATCGGTTCTCAATTTCCGGATTGTCGCTGATGTGAACAATGCGGATGGAAGCACACCGGAAGGGACTTCCTATTGGGATTACAGCATGAGCGCAATTCTTGAATATATTGAAGCCACAAAAAACATCTTCCAAACAGACGCCTTGTATGAAAGTGCTTTTTTGAAGAACGCCATTTCTTATCGCATTCACAGCGGAACTCCCATTCCCACTGGGATGTTACCATGGGGGGCAGTCGGAGGGAAACCCACTTCCGGGGTTCTGGACGTTCTGGCAGCGGTGTACTCCGACTCTCGCGCGGCTTATGTTTCTCAATTGTATCCCGCAAACGTAAAAGCCTTCCACTCAAGTTTTTTAACTGCTCTGGCGGCCATAGCCTGTTCGTACAGGCCGGAAATCGCTTCTCATATACCGGAGATATTGGATCATCACATGCAGAGCACCGACGTTGTGACGTCGCGATCGGGCTGGACGGAGAATGATTATCTGCTGAGTGCCAAATCAGGTGTCAATGTCCGAAATCATGGTCATTTAGATGCCGGTTCTCTTGCGTTGGCATTTGGCAACGAGTGGCTATTGACAGCACCTCGCTATGGTGCTGGAAAGCGCGACGGAACCGGAGATTACTGGAGAATGAAGGAGGGAAAACGATGGAAGTATTTTTCGACATCGACAGAAGGGCACAGCACTCTGCTTGTGAATCATCAAAATCAGCGCTCTGACGAAGCGGCAGGTGCGAGCATCGAAAATTTCGAGAGCGATCAGGATGGCTGCACGTTTGGCATTGATCTATGTATGGCCTATCCGGATGTGGAATCTGCTTACCGCGAAGTTTACCATAAGCGGGGCAAATATATTCTGGTGTTCGACAATGTCGATCTGAAGGCTCCCGGGACAATTGAGTGTCTGACTCAGGTTCTACCGAAATTTGCGATTGCTCATAACAACTCCATCGATGTCGCAGGAAAATACGGTTCTTTAAATATCCGCTTGCTATACCCTCAAAATAGAAAATTTAAAGAAAGAGAGCCGGACTCTGAACATTATGCTCTCTCGCCGGAAAGGTTAAAAACTTTTGCAATTGATGTGGAGGGAAAGACCGCACGATTTGTGACACTTCTCTTGCCTTACACTAAAGGAGAAAAACCTGCTGTTGAAAATGAGACCCTGTCATCCGACGGCTCACGCATAGTCGTCACCCTCAAAGGTGCCGACTGGACGGATCGGGTGACATGGGACTTTAAGAAAAGGCAACTTGTGACAATCCGAAAATAATTTCACGCGAGTTTTCTGATAAAGACAGACTTTTACCATTCGCTGCATGAGCAAAATTGCTTTTCTCCCTCTACCTTTCGCCGCATTCATTTTTTTAAGCATTTCCTGCAGTGGGATTCCGAAAAAAACCGCGCTGACCTCTTGCCAGCAAAATGATCCAGTTCGAATTCCTGTCATGACGGCACCTGATATTAGGTATTGGGATTCGATAATCCGTGCGTTTTCGCAAAAGGATGGCTATGCGCTTCTTCGATTCAGTCAGGCATGGCTTCCCGAAGTGCAGGATGACTTTTGCGGAGGTACGGTTCGTATCGGGTATCAGGGGAGTCGGGTCTTTATTTTAGCGAACCTCGAAGATGATATGATGACGACAAAAGCCACGAAGGACAACGAAAATCTCTGGGCGCTTGGCGATGTTTTTGAGGTTTTCATACGGGATTTGGCCTTTAAAAAATATCATGAGTTTCATGCCTCACCCAACGGCTTAAGGCTTCAGATTTCCTTTCCTTCGGAGGCGTTTTATCACAAAAGAAAATTTACGTTTAACGACCACAAGATTAAGGAAGTTCTTTATGCCTATCGTGTACGAAAAATTCGAAAAGGCTGGCAGGTGTATCTTGAAATCGACAGTGCCAAACTTTTTGGTGAAAAGCATTCTTTCTTGCCAGATCGCGAGTGGCTTATGTCCTTCAGTCGGTACGACTATACGCGAGGTAAGAACATTGATAAAAAAAACATTGTTTTTTCCTCTACATCCCGGCACCAACCGCCGCGTAACTTTCACGATCAAAAATATTGGCGACGGATTCTTTTCTTATACGACTTCCCAAAAAACATTCCATGAATAGAGCCTGTCCGGGATTAGGGAAGCAAGGCAGATAGGGGGAAGGCAGGGAAAAAGTTCAGGCATGGAGCGTAAAAAACGCTGCCATGCCCAAAATCGAGCGGTTATAATTTTGTCGCCAAACAAAAAATCAAAGCATCTGAGGTGGCCCCCATTAAACCCAACCCATAGAATCCAAATCACACCCGCATTCCATAGCTTATTTTGCGCTCCTACTGGTCGGAAAATCGGGTCTACCCCAATCGATGGGAAAAATTACAGAACTCCAGGAACAGTTTCGTCGAGCCCTTCCAGCAGTATTGGGCTGTAAAGATTACCGTGAGGAAGAGCAGTTGCTGCGGCGGGTGGATCAGATATTACGGGTGAGTGGGGTGGTGGAAAGGAAGTTTTTGGATTTGAGCCGGGTGAGGTTTGAGCGTGAAGGGGCGGAGAGGAGATCTGCGGGAGAACCTGCTCAAATGGGCAGCCAGGCCTTGGAACGTCATCTCCGACATAGTATGCGGGCCCTGCGCTGCACGGTGCTGAAGGCGCTTGTGGGTGGGAGTTATCGGTATCTGAGTGCGCGATTGGCGTACTCTCCGCTCTATCGATGGTTTTGCCAGTGTGAAGATTTCGAGCAAATCCGGGTACCGGGAAAAAGCACGCTCAATGACTACGAGTACTAGTTGCCAGCGGAGGAGATGGAGGAGATTCTGGATGAACTGACAGGGGCGGTCAGTGACGAAGAACAGGCGGGCTTGATCGGGCTGAGCAATGAACTCGATGTGGCCAGCGTGTGGGTGGATACAAGCTGCCTGGAAGCCAAGGTACATTTTCCGACCGACTGGGTGCTTCTTCGTGATGGAGTCCGCACGATTATCGGCTGTGAGAAAACGATTCGGCGACACGGATTGCGTCCACCGGATGCCGGAGCTCGAAAGTTTTCAATGCGCCATCAACGCGCAAGCCATGGCGATGGGCGCGGCAGGGCGCAAAATTCACAAAAGAGAGAAAGGTATTCCCTGGAGTGGTGCAGACATGTCGCCCCCGGAGAAAGCGGCGTCGTGCCGCTGCACTCTCCAAAGAGGTCATTGTCCGAAAATTCCTACCTCCGCGCCACCGCACGGCGACGCAAGGCCAGCATCCCGGCTCCCCCAAGAAGGAGCAGAGCTGATGATGGTTCAGGGATAATCTCTGCAATCATAAAATACTTTTGCTGCATGATGCCCTCACCGGATGCATCGTAATTTATTTTATTAAAGTAGGTGATCAAAGCACTCGGCGTAGTGGTGTAATTCAGAAGCGGGGCGTTTTCAACAATGGTGCTCCAGGAAGCACCAGTGTCATTATCCCGCCGATAGACATCGACCGTTCCCCTGCCTGATGTGGTGTCCTGAGTGACTTCAAACTGCCATGTGTAAAATGTGCCTGCGGTATTTGAAAGTCCCAGCGATGAAAAACTAACCGCCGTGCCTCCGCCAGGACCAGCGACAAGAAATTTATCGGCATCAAGCCCCACCCGCAAACGATCATATCCCAGTACATCGAAAAAGGTCATGTTCATGTTATTTGCTGTTCCCACCGTAGCGGAAAACTGAGGTGCCGCCGCACGCAACGTAAGAACATAATCCGTCAGTATCGGATATGTCGGAGAGGCGAGTTGCTTGCGCACTTCGGTAAATCCTCCGGTCGAACCGACCGATGTTGTTGTCAGATTCCCGCCGCTGATTGACGGAGCTGTGCCGCCGGTCGCCGTCGTTGTTCCATATCCGCCAAAGGTTGTTTGCGTTGTCCAATTGACGTTGAAATACGAGCCAGTGTTTACGATAGGTGCCGCCATACTTGCACAGGGAACGGCCAATACGACAATGAGTAGTGAGAGTAGTTTTTTCATAATTGTTGTGGGGTGAGAGGTTGAATTTTTCCGTTTAGTGCACAAAAGAAAAAATGAAACGTTTCATATTGTTCGTCAAGACAATAAATGAATCGCTTCAAGTTTTTATCAAAAAAATTTCCCATCCGGCTTCGCTTCTAGTCCCTTGTCTTTTCTTTGCGCCCTCTGCGGCCTTTGTGTGAAGATTTTTCTTCCTCTCTTCTCACTGTGAGACGGGCTCCAAAAAGCGAGAGACGACCTTTCCGGTGCGGCGGTCGATGGCGACGTGCAGCCAGTAGCGGCGCTCGCCCTCGACGACAAAATCATCAAGCGAGGTGGAGGCGGGAAGGTAGCGTCCGGATTGGGCGATGACGTCGATGAGGAGGTTCCAGGTACGTCCGTTGTGAATGTCGGCAAAGGAGCGGGCGAGCACCTCGCGTTTGAACTTGAAACGATCCGGCATGTCGGCGGCCACCAGACTGGTCAGCTCCGGGAGATCGGCGGCGGTTTGGACGCTGAAAGTCGGTGCAGCGGGAGGTCCGAGTGCCGTGCGGATGGCCCGGGCGATGGTCGTCGCCTCGGCACCAGTCAGCGGCGTACCGCCGGTGGCTGCCGGATCGCGGCCGGCATTGAGAAGAAGGGTTTTTAGGACCTCCTCGCCGGCACTGTTGATATTGACGACGCCGGCACGAAGTTCGTTTTGATTTTCATTGAGGCAGAAAAGATCGAGGAGGCCGCCGTCAGCACTCATGGCGGAGGCGAAGTCGAGCGAGCACCACGGCACGTCGCGGAAGGCATACCCCAGATCGGCAACGGAGCGGAAGGGGCGGTTGAGCATGACCGGACGGGCGTCACGTCCGCTGCTGCCGGTGTAGTAGGGGCTGTTTGGCGTATTGTGCGTACTGGTATCGGGGGGCGAGTTGTCGCCCTTGCGCACCACGCCGTCGGGATCGGCGTAGTAATTTC
>JBKEBM010000168.1:0-25483 GCA_047973165.1 Chthoniobacterales bacterium | reverse complement strand
GATGACCGAAGAGCGAATCGAGCAACTCTTCCAGGTCCGGGCCAGCATCGTGGAAAATCCGCTGAGTAAAACCCGCGGCCTTTTTACGGGTTAAACCCTACTCGATATGGCGAAGCTGGATGGAGTCAAAGCGAGTGTCGCGTCCGAGAATGTCGCTCAGAATCACAATCGGATCGCCGATTTTTACCAGGCCGGCTTTCTTTAAATACTCCTCTGCAGCCTCAACCGTTCTCTCGGGATACTCGCTGAAATCCATGCAAATAGGATGCACAGCGCGATTCAGAGTGAGCTGACTGACGACACGCTCACTCGGCGTAAACGCAAAAATCGGGGCGTATTTCGGGCGTAGGTTGCTTGTGAAGTTTGCCATGATGCCGACGCGGGTAAAGACCACGACTTTTGCATCATCGAGAGAGTTGGCCAATACCAGGCCGGAGCGAATGGTTTTTTGGCGGATATCGTTGAGCTCGGTTTTTTCGGCAAATTCGGCTCCGCCACTTCGCTCGATTCTCTCGGCAACCCGGACAAATGTTTTTACACACTCGACAGGGTATTTGCCGACCGTGGTCTCTCCACTGAGCATAATGGCGTCGGCCTGTTCGTAAATTGCATTGGCCACATCGGTAACTTCTGCACGGGTCGGAACCGGGTTTATAATCATCGATTCGAGCATATGCGTGGCAACAATAACGGGTTTGCTGTAGCGAATGCAGTGCTTAACGATACGGCGCTGGATGATCGGAAGCTCTTCCATCGGGCACTCGATTCCCAGATCGCCGCGTGCGACCATAACCCCATCGGCAGCTTTGATAATGTCGTCGATATACTTTACCGCATGCTGGTCCTCAATCTTGGCAATGACTTTTGCATCAGAGCCTTTTTTATGCAGAACACGACTCAGTGCAATAATATCGGAAGCCTCACGACAAAAACTCAGCGCAAAAAAATCGATACCGACTTCGATACCGACAGCGATATCGGCCAGGTCTTTCTCGGTGAGCGGCGGAAGATTCACTTTGACTCCGGGAAGATTGATGTGACGCCGCGAACCGAGGTTGCCCGGCGTGAGAACTTCGCAGTGGATGACGTTGTGCTTTTTATCAAGGACCTTGAGGTGGATGACGCCATTGTCCACAAGCACAGTGTCGCCTACGTGGATGTCATTTATAAGTCCGTCGTAATTTACGTCGACCGAGTAAATTTCTTCGCTCTTTGCCCCACGCACGGTGAAGTCGAGCTTGTCTCCCGGCTTGAGATCAAAAGCTGCCGGCAGGTCGCCCGTGCGGATGGCTGGTCCCTGAGTGTCCATGAGAATACCGACAGGATGATCTGTTTTTTTTGAAATTTCCCGGATATTTTTAACCACTCCCCTCACCCAGTCATGGCGTGCATGGCTCATATTCAAACGAAAAATATCTGCTCCCTCGCGGATGAGGCTTTCGAGAATTTCGGGCGATTCAGTCGCCGGTCCAAGGGTGCAGATAATCTTGGTTTTTTTCATGAATTGTAAATTCAAAACTTACCCCTTCACACCGCCGAGCTGGATACCGGAGATGAGCTGCTTTTGCATGATGATGAAGAGGATGATGAGCGGAACGACATTCATCACGGTGGCAGCCATGATGAGTTCAGTCTGCTGGCCGTATTGACCCTGGAAGCTCAGGAGGCCGACCGGGATGGTGCGCATGGCATCGTCTTTTACCATTACAAGTGGCCAGAAGAGGGACTGGAAATTTCCCAGAAATGTGAAGATGGAGAGTGCGATCAGGCCGGGGCGGGTCATGGGCAGGATGACGTCGAGGAAAGTTTGCAGGTGGTTGGCTCCGTCGATCTCAGCGGCTTCGTCGTAGCTGCGCGGAATACCGATCATAAACTGGCGCAGCAGGAAGGTGCCGAAGGCGGAAAATGCAGCGGGAATAATGAGGCCCTGGTAGGTATTTATAAAATCGAGGCCGACCATTATCTGGTAGTTGGGCAGCATGGTGACGACAGCAGGGATCATCATCGTGCCGAGATAGAGAAGGAAGACTTTGTCGCGTCCGGGCCACTGCAGGCGGGAAAAGGCGTAGGCGGCAAGGGAGCTGGTGAGCACTTGCAATACAGTAACCCAGGTGGCGATGAAGATGCTGTTGAAATACCATTTGGGAAAATTCAGATCGAGGTATTTGCCGGTGTAGGGGTCCGGCTTTTGACGGAGCACGATAGCGTAGTTTTCGGGCTGTGGATTCTCGGGGAGAAGACTGAATTTTTCGACTTCGTGCTGGGGCTTGATGCTGGTGCCGAGCATCCAGAGGAAGGGCAGCGTCATCGTAATCGAGATGAAGATCAGGCCGACGTGTTTTAAGAGAGTGCGGATTTCCATGGCGTTTTTTAATCGGCGTCGGCTTTGTTTCCGTAGCGCCAGTTGATCAGCGTGACGCCCATGATAATGATAAAGAGGACCCATGAGACGGCAGCACCGTAGCCGAGATCAAGGCGCTCAAAGCCCTGTGTGTAGATATAATAACTGAGCGTCGTAGTGGTGCCAGCGGGGCCGCCCTCGGTCATTAGTCGGGCTTGTTCGAAACCGCCCTGCAGGCCGCCTATCATGCCCATGACGACGACAAAGAAAGTCGTCGGGGCGAGTTGGGGAAAGGTGATAAAGCGGAAGCGTTGCCAGCCGGAGGCACCGTCAATATCGGAGGCTTCGTAGAGCTCGGGTGGGATGTTTGAGATTCCGGCAAGGTAGAGGATCATGGTGTTGCCGCCGATGCCGGCCCAGATGCCCATGAGCATGATGGCCTCGCGTGCACCGAGGCCGAAGCCACCATTATTAAAATGCTCGGGGAGAGGGAGAAAGCCGAAGAGGGATTTTGTGCTGGTGAGCCAGCCGGGAGGGTCGATTTGCCAGCCGAAAAGGTTGCCGAAAGCGACGATGCTTTGGTTGATGAGACCGAAGTTTGGGTTGTAGAGCTGCATCCAGAGAAGAATGGTGCCAGCTCCAGCGGTGAAGTGAGGGAGGTAGTAAAAGGTGCGGTAGCCGATGGAGCCAAAGTAAACCCCGATTGCAGAGAGAAGGCCAAGTGCCAAAAAAAAGTAAGCGGCATTTGGGGAGCCGGAGAAAAATAAAAAGGCGGTTAGCAGCAGGGTGAAAACAAGGGCAATGACTGACAGGCGAAGGGCGGCTCGGGGACCGCGCAGCTCGAGTTTTTGACTTAAAAAAACGGCTAATGCAAGCGAGCCGGCGATGCTGATCGGCAGGGCAAGCAGCATGTAGAGTGTATTATATAAGTAGAAGTAAAAGTTCGGGTCACTGAAGAGGTCAATGTAGTTTTGGAGGCCAATAAACTTTAGCGGGACAGAGGGGCGGAGGTTCCAACTGGTGAAACTTCCGAGCAGGCTGGCGACGATGGGGCCGAAGGTGAAAACGAGAAATCCGGTCAGATTCGGTGCCAGAAAGAGCAGGGCAATGAGGAGGTTGCGGCGTTTGGCAGACTGGTTCATGGCAGGGCTTTCCAGGTAGCTTCACCAAAGCGTTCGATGAAGAGGGCTTTAAGTTCCGGGTTATGCTCCAGGTTACGACGCATCAGAGTTTGGAGCTCAGCGTCGGCAGACTGGAGAAGACTGTCGACTGGCAGGGAGGGATCACTTTCCAGACGGCTGATCTGTGCTTTGAGGACGCGCTGGAGATCGCTTTCGAGCAGGAAAGGGCTTTGGCGTGGCGAGTAACCGTACTGCATGGCTTTGACGGTGATAGCCTGCAGATTTTCCCGGTTCAGTGCCGGCGGGCCGGGGACGATACCGAGTTCTGCATATTCAGGATTGCCTGGGAGCCAGTCCGATTCTTCGTTTAAAAGTTTGGAGTAGGTGGAGCCGGAGAGGTATTTTAAAAAGCGGAGTGATTCTTCACGATTTGGGCTCCGGGCATTGATGCCGGCAACGCGGCTCGTAACAAGATAGGAGGGGGGCTGGTCGGCGAAGTGCGGGAGGGGAATGGCGTTTAGCTGAACGGGACGGTCGAGGGGTTCTTTTATGTCTTCGATGGATATGCCTTCTGCGGTCAGATATTCGGTTTGTTTTTGGTGGGCCCGGTTGAAGGCGATGAGAGCCCAGTAGCCGGTGGCGATCGTTGCGAAGCGGTTGGTTGCAAATTGATTTATGTAACCCGCACCGTGGCCACCCTGGCCGCTCATAGCCTGGGCTTCGACGGAGGTGGGCATGAGTTTATATTTAAAGATGAAGTCGCGATGCATCTCGAAGGCTTTTTTGAGAGCTGCTGAATTTGCAATTTGCAGCATTCCTTTTTCATCGAAAAACTCGCCACGTTGCGAAGCGAAAAAGAGTTTCCAGTCGAATCCGGCACAGGAGTAAATGGGGCGGCTGTTTTGGGTATTTCCACGAGCCAGGTCACCGAGCTTCTGAGCGAGTTTTATAAATGTACCCCAGGTCATTACTTCGGTTGGATATGGAATGCCAAAGTGGTCGAAGACGTTTTTATTAAAGATTAAAATATTCGTGCCGGTATTGCAGGGGAAGCCGTATTGGCGTCCGTTGTAGGTGTAGGTCTGAATACTGGCGGGCCAGCCGCTTTTTTCTGCGGAGAATCCCAGCTCTTCTGCGGCTTCGGTAACGTCCCAGAGGATGCCGGATTCGACATAGGTGCCAATGTCCAGGCTGCTAAAATCAAAGATGTCGGGGCCGACGCCGCTGGCAGACTGAAGAATGACTTTTTGCGGGCCTTTGTTTCCGTAATCCAGGCGCAAATGGAGGTCGGGATTTTCGTCGTTGAAGGCTGCTATTTGTGCGGTGCGGGCAGGGTTATTATCACTGACCCAGACGAGGGGTATTTTCCCTTCCGGATCGCGATCAGGAGCCCAGAGCACAGCGACAAGGCTGAACAAAATAAGAGCACCAAATAAGATCGCTAGCAGCCTGGATGTAGACATTGAAAATTTTTTAAGTCGGTTGGGTTGAGATTGAAGGTGTAATTATTCCCTGAAAAGTCGGGGATGTTAATTAAAAAATGATATATTGTTCGAAATGGATGCGAAGACAATAAATTTGGCTTTGCAGCAGGCAGACATCTTCTTTGATTTCTTATAAAAGTGAATCTCAGGCTGCCGGGAGTTTCCAGATCAGTCGCAAAGAATCCAGGCGAACAGGTGCTTCGATTATGGATTGTTCGAGGGAGTGGATTTGCTGTTCAAGGGAGGTAATTTCTTCTTTGCGGACGTGCTTCGTCGTCTGACTGAGGTCATGGAGACGGCGGAGTTCCCCTCCGAGGTTTGCCTGCATTTGCTTTCGGGCCAGAACGGCCAAAGCAGAGGACTTTTCTTTTGCATATTCCTGAGATTTTTTCAGCATGCGAGGCAAAACCTTTTGTTTGATTTTTGAGTTGTCGAGAAGCTGAAAAACGGAGCCTTCTTTTAATTCTTCCGCAGGTGGGTGGATGCTTTCGGACAAATCGTTCCCTGCCGCATCGACGACAATTCGAATCGGTGTTGCCGGTAAAAAACGATCAACGTGCAGAGCCGGTGGCGCAACGGCTTCGACGACAAAAACCGTTTCCATATAAATATTTTGTCCGTCTTCTGTTTCCCAGATGGCAAAGGCGCTGTTACCGTGTTCCGATCCCAACAGCAAATCGATTCCACCTGTGACAACGGGATGATCCCATGTCAGAAAGTCGATCTCTTCATGGCTGAGAGCGTAGCGCCTGTCTGCACTAAGCGTAAGGCCCTGTTCGGGAAGTTCCGGAAAAGCCTCGTTCGTCAGGTTTGCCGGAACGACTAAAAAACTGCGATTTCCAAGTTCCTCGACATGGATACCATAGTGATCGAAAAGGCGCAGGATGAAATCATCCAGTGTTGTATTTTTGTCGCGAGCAGCGATTTGTTCCACCCATTTTTTTGCACTGTCGGGGCGGAAGGAGTTCATTTGAAGGAGTCGGTCCTGACCTTGCTCGAGTTCCCTGAGGATACTGGCGTATAGTGTCTGCGTGTCGGCTATAAGCTTGTCGAGAGTCTGTTTCGAAGGCTGTTTTTGAAGGGCTGCCTGCAGGCGTTTGCCAAGAGCTTTGAGAATAGCCGGGCTGCCCTCCAGGGATTTTTCAAAAGCGTTCAACCCTTCGTGATACCAGCGTGCGAGGGTTTCGAGGTGACTGTTTTTTGGGCAGGGAACGTGGATTAAAATTGTCTGTGTCTGCCCGATACGGTCGAGACGACCGATGCGTTGTTCGAGCAAATCGGGATTGTCCGGAAGATCAAACAAAACCAGGTCGTGCGCAAACTGGAAGTTCCTGCCCTCACTGCCGATTTCTGAGCAGAGTAAAATTTGTGCTCCGTTTTCTTCAGCAAACCAGGCTGCATTTCGATCACGCTGGAGCAGGGTCAGGTCTTCATGGAAAAGTGCGATTTTGCAGTTTATGTGTCCACGCAAAATCTCATCGAGAGCGAGGACTTTTTCACGTGTGCGACAGATGAGAAGAACTTTTGAATCTTGCTTGGAATGAAGAAAATCAACCAACCAGGTGATTCGCGGGTCGGACTTTAAATGATAGCTGCGCGCCTCAGAGGATTCGTCCTGGTCTTGTTCCTGTTCGCAGTGCAGGTTGTCTTCTGCCGCTGCAAGTTTGTAAATCCGAGCTTTACGCTTCGGAAACCCTTTCATAAAGGCACGTGTATTTCGGAACATGACACGGCCAGGACCGTGCTGGTCGAGAAGCTCCTGCAAAAGCTGCTCGGAAGCCCGTTGCGCTTCGGGAGATTTGTTTTTCAATGCCGTAAGCTGCTTTTCGACGCGCCTGGAATCGGCTGTGCAAAGTTCCCGTATATTTTTTTGATCCGTCGGAGAAAGTGATTTTTTTTCCAGGAGTTTGGCAGCTAGTTCGGCAGCTTTTTGGTAGTCTTTTCTCTCGTTTTCGAAGTGCGAAAAATCATTGTATCGATCCGGGTCGAGCAGGCGAAGACGGGCAAAGTGCGCCTCAATGCCAAGCTGCTCAGGAACAGCTGTCAGCAAAATAAGACCATCGGTTTTTTCCGCCAGAGTTTCGACAAGCTGATACTCCGGACTGCTTTCCTGTGGACTCCATTCGAGGTGGTGTGCCTCATCGACAATGAGCAAATCCCAGCCCGCATCGATAACCTGCTGACTGCGTCTTGGATTTTGCGAGATAAGCGAAATCGGGCAGAGGATAATCTGTTCATCGAGAAACGGATTTGCCTCGGGGTCGCCTGACTCGATGGATTTGCAGCGTTCTTCATCGTAAATGCTGACTCGCAGATTGAAGCGTCTCAACAACTCCACAAACCATTGGTGAACCAGTGTCTCCGGCACCAAAATGAGTGCTCGCTTCGTGCGTCCACAGCGATAAAGGCGATGCAGAATGAGGCAGGCTTCAACCGTTTTTCCAAGCCCAACTTCGTCGGCTAAAAGCACGCGGGGCAGCAGGCGCGAGGCAACTTCCTGAGCGATGTAAATCTGATGTGGAATCAAATCGATCCGTGCCCCGAGAAAGCCGTGGAGCGGGGCGTGGCGGATTGTATGTCGGTGACGAAGAGCCTCCTGGCGAAGATCGAATATTCTGTTTTCATCGGTATGTCCGGCGAGAAGACGCTCGTCCGGATTGCTGAAGCTCAACAGGTCTGAGAGTTCTGTTTCAGGAATCTCTTTTTCACCGCAAATGTAAGTCAGTATTCCGTCGCAAAGTTTGGTATCGTCAACGATATGCGTTTCCCCGGTGTGGATTTGAATGTTGTCACCAATCCGAAATTCGACACGTTTGATAGGAGCAATTTTGGCTGCGTATTGTCGCAGAGTACCACTCGCCCGAAACAGCAGGAAAACGTGGGCCGGAGCGACATCGACAACAACGCCGATTCCCAGTTCGGGTTCCATCTCACTAATCCAGCGCTGTCCTTTTTGAAACTTCTCCATAAACGGAGAGGATTTAAATTGTGCAACGAATGGGAATGAAAGTTATTTTTTGAAAATATGTTCCTATACCTGTTTCCAGAGCACCCAAAATTTGAGGTGCCTTTGAAAAATACGCCTTGGTAAGTAAGTCAGGATTTTTTCTTTCGTAGCGCAGTAACTGAGGGTTCCGGTCCCTCTTCGGGGGTTTTCCATCGGTGAGTTATTACTCCGTCTTTATCGAGCGTTGCAATGAGGAAGGAGTGGGAGTAATTTACCCCGTCGGGTAATTTAGTGAACTGGACGCCGAGAACTACGGCCATTTCCAGAACTCCGTCGGGATCGCCTGTCAGGACTCGCCAACGCTCGGACATGCGGTGTGAGTCAGCCAGAGCTTTTAGTTCTTTTACTCCATCTTGTTCGGGTGCTACGGATAAGAAAACGAATTCGACGGAGTCTTTTTCTTCATCGGTCAGTGCATTTTCGACACGCTGCATCTCGGCAATCAGGCGGGGGCAAATCCCTTTGCAGGTGGCGTAGCCCATTGCTACGATACGGGATTTTCCGTCATTCAAGCTCTGCCATTTCAGGGAGTCGCCATTTTGATCTGTCCATTCGGACGTCAGGGCATACACCGATCCATCAGCGAGCTGGCTTTCCTTTTTGGCTTCTTCGGCAAAGGCGCAGGAGAAAAAAAGTAAGGAGGCGAAGATGTAATGTAAGCGAGTCATAAGTTGAGATATTTTATTTTTTTTGAATATCGCGAGCGCCGCGAAAACCGAGGGTTCCTATGCAATAATTTCCCTGCAGGGAGGTGCGCATTCCGAAACGCATAAAGTCGGCATATTCGGTGGCACTGTTTTTATTTAGCCCTGCACCACCACAAAAAAGTGCTGCATTTGGTGAGCCGTCCGCACGGGATTCGCCGACACCGAGAGCGGAATTAAAATCGTCGGTCCATTCCCAGATCAGCAAATGTAAATCGTGGACGCCGTAAACATTTGCCTCGGATGCTCCAACCGGTGGCAGGGGCGTCGTCGCCGGTCGGGAATACCAGTTTAGTATCTTTGCTTTAAAATCCGGGTCGGCGCTTGCATCGGCTCGTGTTGCATCGGCCCGGGCGACGTATTCCCACTCGTCAATTGTCGGGAGGCGTTGAGAGACATTTTTTAGATAGGCTCTTGCAGCAAACCAGGAGACATTGACCACCGGAGCATTTTCGGGTGCATTGGGACCGAGTTCCAAATCTCCCTGCCAGTGTCTGAGGTAGTTTTTATCAGCAAAAAGGCGATTGACCTGCGAGCGCGACCACCTGGGGTTTTCGCGCACGAAGGCCAAAAATTCGCCGTTGGTTACGGGTTTTGTATCTATCAGGAACGACTCGACTGGCCGTGGTTTCCCGTCTTTTTCGAGGGGGCGGATGTAGGTTCCTCCGGCGATCTCGGCCATGGGTGTTGCCTGCACCATTGGTGAGAAGGCTGTTGCCGTAGCCAGGATCGCTAAAGAGAACCTTTTCATCTCATTGTTTTACCTATTTCTTTGTAGCTTCACGAATTTTTGCGACTTCTTCCGGAGTTACTTCCTCCCCGGAGTTTTCCCATTCGCTGTAAACGTAGGTTAGCACATTGGCGACATCGTCGTCGGTGAGTTCGAGTTTGGGCATGATGCTGTTGTATTCTGCTCCATTGACGACGATTTTACCGGTCAGACCGTTTACGACAGTGCTGACGGCGCGTTCTTTATCTGCATTCAGATAGTCAGATTTTGCCAGCGGTGGGAAGGCTGCCGGAATTCCCTGTCCGCTTGCCTGGTGACAAGCGATACAGTTGGCTGTGTAGATGTTTTTTCCTCGGGCGATTCTGTCTGCTTTCGTGGCAGCCGGAGGCAGGGGCTCCGCTTCCTGAGGCATTACGAGTGCAACGGCACCTTCAGCCAGATAGATGCGGTCGTCGATTTTACCGGAATAAACCAGAGGGTTGTTTTCGCCCTCGACTACCAGCATACCGAGAGCACCTTTATTAAAGGCTCGTGTCAGAGAGTGGTCGACCAGAATATAGTTTCCGGGAGCCTCGACTTTTAACTCGGCAATTACGGCACCGCCGGCAGGGACGAGAGTGGTCTGCACATTGCGGTTCACTTTATCTCCGGCTTCGATGTTAACTCTGTCAAAAATTTCACCGATGACGTGGAAAGACGAAACGAGATTCGGTCCACCCACACCAAAATACAAGCGAATGGTCTCGCCGACTTCCGCTTTCAAAGCAGCGTCGCCGGTCAGCGAGCCGACGGATCCGTTGAATACGACGTAGTCTGCATGCTCGTCGATGGCTTTTTCCATATCAAATGGCTGAAGCCCCTGAGCTCCGTTTTTACCTTTGGTGTAAAAGTCACCCTGCATAACATAATACTCTTTATCCACTTTGGGCAGCCCTTCTTCCGGCTCAACGAGAATGAGACCATACATACCATTGGCCACGTGCATGGCAACCGGAGCTGTCGCACAGTGATAGACGTAAAGACCTGGATTCAGAGCCTGAAAGGAAAAGACCGACTCATGTCCAGGAGCCGTGAGAGACGATGTCGCACCACCACCGGGTCCGGTGACGGCGTGGAGATCGATATTGTGCGGCATCTTGCTGTCCTGGCGATTCTGAAGATGAAACTCAACGTAATCCCCCTCCCGGATACGGATCATTTTACCAGGGACGGTTCCGCCAAAAGTCCAGAAAGTATAGTCCACACCGTCGGCCATACGCATTACCTGCTCGATGACTTCCAGCTCCACAATGACTTTGGTGGGATGTTTCCGCGTAATAGCAGGCGGAACTTCCGGTGGAGTTGTAAGAATCGCTTTTTCTTCTCCTATAATGTGAGGCGGGAGTTTAATATCTTTGGTTTCAGCCAGGGTCTCTCCCTCTGCTGCATAGCCGAGAGTTGCCCCGAGTGTTAAGGCACCGATTAAGGATAGGGTCAGTTTTTTCATGTGAATAATATAATGCTACCACTCAAATATATAGATATAAAGATGTATGTAAAGAGCATATTAAAGAATTATCTATACTTAATTCTTTAAATGGGTTCCTCCACCCGCAGACCTTTCAGGCCGACGCTGCCACGGCAAAGTTTTTTGATAAAAACGACATCGGCCAAGCCTGAAAAAACTGGAGGTAAGGGGAATCGAACCCCTGACCTACGCATTGCGAACGCGTCGCTCTACCACCTGAGCTATACCCCCGTTTCATGATGTCTTTTATACGTCTCGTGACAATTCAGGCTATACCTAAAATCGAACAAACTAAAAAAAACTTGCCTCATTCGACAAACTTCGCAAGGTTCCGACTTTGTGTCATCGGCGAATAATAACTCGGACTCAGAGCCTGCTCTCTCCCCCAATTATCAGGAAGCCGCTGCTGACTCCTCCCTTCCGCGTTCGCTGTGGAACTGCCATCTCTTCCAGCTTTTTAATGCTGTAGGTTTTCAGATTTTCCTGGGAGCACCCATTGTGCTCTACGCAAAATACCTCGGTGCAACTTCGACGGAGCTTGGCATTCTCGCATCCTTTGTTCCGATCATGACGATTTTACAACTTCCAACCGCATATTATCTGCACCATTTTTCCTATCGAAAATTCATTACAACCGGCTGGGGGATTCGAGCTCTGTTTGTTTCCTTTCTTGCTCTGGTTCCCTTCATGGAATTTTTGGATTCTGAGCAAAAACTCTTTGCCGTCATGGTGCTGATTTTTATTATCAGTGTCATTCGAGGGGTCTCTTCAACCGCCTTCATGCCCTGGACCACAGAAATTGTTCCCGCTGATCACAGAGGGAAATTTCTTTCGCGAGATATGATGTTCGTTCACCTCGGTTCTCTCGCTTCGCTGCTGATTGTCGCTTTTGTTTTAAAGCATTCCATGAATGGCCTGGAATACTCCGCCATTTTTTTCATTTCTGCTCTGGCCGGAACAATCTGTCTTCTTTTCATTCTCCGCATACCGGATGCATCCCCCGGAGAAGCCCACAGCCGCTCCCTCCAATCGGTTCCGTGGAAAACTATTATAAATTACCCGCCCTTCAGAATACTGCTCATTTTTAATGTGATCTATACGCTTGTCATCGGCAGCCTGGGAGTTTTTTCCATCGAATACCTTCGCGAGGTACCGAAATTCAGTCCCGACAGCATCATTTTATTATCGGCCTTCAGCTTTATCGGTGCCCTGCTTTCGCTTCCCTTCACCGGGAGCATCATCGACCGAGTGGGAAGCAAACCGGTTTTTCGGGTAACCACTTTTTTGCTGTCTCTGGTGATCATCGGATGGTTTCTGCTCGCCACCGAAATCATTCCTCCCATCCCCAGCGTGGTGGCCTGCCTGATCTTTTTTTTCGGCGTATCCAGTGCCAATTTCAACGTCGCAAACTCAAGACTCATGATGGGGACCATCCCCGAACTCGGACGCAGCCATTTCTTCGCACTCTACATGGTCATTGCCGGCCTCGGACTTGGCGTATCCCCCATCGTATGGGGTATCCTGCTCGACACCCTGGAAGTTTACGAACTCCACATCAGCATCTTTTCCTTCAAACGCCACGGTTTCTACTTTGCTGCCATATTGCTTATCTCGACCCTTTTGCAATTTTTCTTAAAATACCTGCACGAAGCAAAAGCAAAAAGCCTGACAGCCGAGGCGATGACTATCTACGGCAACCTCAAACGCCTCGGACGCATCGGTATCGGACGATGATCGGCTGGCAAAAAAACATCCCCGGTTTTTCATGTCGCTTCTGACGATTCCTGTTGCTTTCCGACAGTGCATAAGGCTTGCTTTCTCATGTGAGTAAAAGCTTCAGCGTATTTCTGGGATCGCGTTATTTAAAACCAAAGCGGACCTTTCTTTCCATCATCACCGTTATTTCAGTCATCGGTGTGACCCTGGGAATAACAGTGCTCATTTTAGTCATCTCAGTCATGACCGGTTTCGAACGTGAATTGCAACGCAAAGTTCTCGGCTTCGACCCACACATTGTCGTGAGCAGTGGCGGCATCATGGAAGACTGGCGCGGCGTGCTCGACACACTTCAGAAAAATAAATCCATCACCGGCTCCGCCCCCTTCGTGCAGGGGCCCGTTTTAGTCGAACATGGCGGACGACGACTCGCCCCAAAAATCCGTGCGGTCGATCCGGAAATGGAAAACTCCGTCACCTCAATCGAAGACTTTATCGTTGAAGGAAAATATGATCTCGACGGAGACAAAACCATCCTGGGCTCCGAACTCGCAGCCCTCCTGAATGCCCAGGTCGGCGATACCATCACCGTCTATTCTCCAGGCAACCTTTCCGAAATTCTCGAAGAAATCGACAAAGCCGAAGCCAGTGATCAAAAAGAGAAATCCCTGGAATCCCTGCGAGCAATGGTGCTGCCCATGGAGCTTGAGGTAACCGGTATTTTCGAAAGCGGACGCTACATTTACGACAGTGAATTTCTGCTCGTCCCGCTGCACATCGGACAGGAAATCTACGACCTGCCGGACATGATCCACGGCATCGCCACACGCACGCATGACCCCTACCACGCTGCCAAAGTAAAAGAAAAATTACTGGGCGAAATCCAGCAGCCCGTCATCGTCTCTACCTGGATGGACATGAACAAACAGCTCTTCGATGCCATCCGTATGGAACGAAATCTGATGTTCTTTCTCCTCATGTTTATCGTCATCGTCGCCGCCTTTTCGATCATGAACACCCTCATTACCGTAACCGTGCAAAAAACACGCGAAATCGGAATCATGAAAGCACTCGGTGCCCGCTCCGGCCAGATCATCGGTGTCTTCGTCGCCCAGGGAATCATTGTCGGGATCATCGGCACCCTCACCGGCCTCAGTCTCGGAATCGCCCTTGTGCAGTTCCGAAACGAAGTCAGCAACTGGCTGGCCACGACCCTCGGCATCGAGGTTTTCCCCGCAGCGATTTATCAGTTCACTGAAATCCCCGCCGAGATCGTCCCCTCTGACGTTGCGATTATTTGCCTGAGTTCCTTTTGCATCTGCTCGATCGCAGCCTTTTTGCCCGCATGGTTCGCAGCCCGTATGGACCCGGTAAAAGCCCTCCGCTACGAGTAAGCACGGGATAATTTTTAAAACTTAAAGTTCAGGCTGCCGGAGACAGAGTTGCCGATGTAGTCCCGGCGTCCGAAGTCGATGTTCCGGAATCCGAAAGCATTCCAGCGGTCGCCGTTTGAAACAAAACTTCAACAGGATTTTAAGAGTCGTTTTCATAGGTGGGATATTTTTATAAAAAATGTGATTTTATCCGTCCATGGTTGAAATAGCACGGTCATCCCACAGACCCTGAAGTAAGGTAAAGAGGGGTGATTATACCTTACTTCGCGAGGATTTTAGCACTTTTACCGTTTGAATTTTCAGTTCCTGTCCTGAAACTCGCCCAGTGGTTTTTTAATAAGCAAAGCAGAAAGAATCTCAGGGATTCCCTGGTTCTCACTTCCGCCTCTAATACAACATTCCGTCGGGAAGCTGGAAGGCATTTTCGATGAGGGTTGCCCTTGGTTCCGGCTCGGCGAGAACTTCGACGATATCAAAGCGAAACGGTATGTCCGGATTGTCGAGCAATCTCAGCCACTCGAGTGCCCCTCTTATAATATACTTTTGCTTTTCCGTATTCACAGCCAGCGCAGGACGCCCCCAGGCATCAGAGCGACGCGTTTTGACCTCCGTAAAAACAAGCGCGTTTTGATCTGCCCCCCGCTTGTCCCGACAGACGAAGTCCACCTCTCCGCCATGATGAGGCTTAAAATTTTTTCGCAGAATCCGAAAATTTAAACCCTTTAGAAAATCTGCCGCAAAATTTTCTCCGGCGCATCCCAGCTCTTTGGAGTCCCCCGTTTCGAGGGCGGCCAGCAATTCCTTACGGGAAGAGTCGGAGCTGCGCCACCGGGGCAAAACTCGCGCGATGAGCGGGGCTGGGTCCATGATCGCGCAGCTTACTCAAATGCGCCTTCGTTGGATAGCCTTTATGCCGTGCAAACTCATATTCCGGAAACTCTTTATCCAACTCCATCATCATGCAATCCCGGGAAACTTTTGCGAAAATACTGGCTGCAGCGATACTGAGACTACTCCCGTCCCCCTTCACGATTGCATCATGCGGAAGAGAGAGACCCTTCACCGGAAGCCCGTCCACAAGACAGTGCAGCGGCCTGCAACCCTGCTCCAGGAGTCCCTCCAGTGCCCGCCGCATGGCAAGATGTGTCGCTCGCAGAATATTCAAACGATCAATCTCTAACGGCGACGCCACGGCAACAGAAAACTTCACCGCAGGGTGACACGAAAGAAGCTTAAAAAGTTCCCCGCGTTTTTTTTCGCTTAGTTTTTTGGAATCGTCGAGTCCCGGAAATTCCAGTGAGAAATTTTCGATGATCACCGCAGCGGCAACAACCGGTCCCGCAAGCGGACCACGCCCCGCCTCATCAATCCCGACAACGGGAAAAATGCCCCGGGATTTCAGGGAAAGTTCGGTCTCGAAATTACACTCCCCCATCGACAATTACGCCTCACTCGACGCAGCAGAAAACCGGTTCTTTCCCCGGAATTAAGCCCTGGCTTTTTCTTTGACCGTCGTTGCAGCTTTACCCGTGCGATTGCGAAGATAGTTGAGACGAGCGCGACGAACTTTGCCCCTACGCTCGACTTCGATCTTTGCAATACGCTTGCTGTGCAAAGGAAAAACACGCTCCACACCCTCACCATAAGAAACACGTCGCACCGTGAAGCTCTCATTGACTCCCGTGCCCTTACGTCCGATGACAATACCGGAATAAATTTGAATACGTTCCTTATCTCCCTCAATGACGCGGGTGTGGACCTTCACGGTATCGCCCACGTTAAATTCGGTAATTTTTTCTTTGAGATGTTCGCTCTCGATTTTTTGTAAAATGTTCATAACCTTGCAATCGGGTGAACCGTCTCCTATAGCGCAAAGTAAAATTACTGCAACCATGTTTTCAGATAAAAACAACCCCTTCCTCCAAACCTGGAGAAATTTACTCAAAAAAAACACTGCCCAAACTGCCATTCCGAGCACTCAGGGACAGCCCCTGCGCTCTTTTCAGGAAATCGAAAATAACTCAAATTCACTCGCCGAAAAATGGAAAAAACAGGGACTCCAGGAGCAGCTTTTCAGCCTTCAGGTGCCCAACTCTCCACAGTTTCCCGAGATTATTCTGGCCGCATGGAAAATTCGCAGCGGCCTTATTCTCCTCCCCGCAGACATGCCGTCGCAGGAAGTCGAAGCAATCGAAAAACGCAGCTCCGCTGCTGCCCGCATCACCATCGATCTTCGCTCCGATAAGCTCGAACTACACAAAATCCCCCCCTCCCTTCAACCTCACACCCTCCCTCTCCCAGCCGTCATCAAAGTAACCTCCGGCTCCACCGCTCAGCCTCGCCTTGTCCACATGAGTGCACAGCAGCTTTTTGCCGACGCCCAAAACATCATCCAGGGCATGGAGATCACAGCGACAGACATTCAATACGGCCTCATTCCCTGGTCGCACTCCTACGGTTTCAGCAACCTGATTTCTCCGCTTTTTATACAAGGCAGCACGCTGGTCTGCACCAGTGACGCCATGCCTCAAGCCATTCGGAATGGAATTCTACAAAGCTCGGCCAGCGTTTTCCCCGGAGTGCCCGCCCACTTCCGCGCCCTGGCAAAATTAAATTCTCCCCTGCCTGACAGCTTGCGTCTGTGTATCTCTGCCGGTGCTCCACTCGATGCTGCTACGGCAAATACTTTTTATAAAAACACCGGCCTCTTCCTCCACTCCTTCTATGGCTCGAGCGAATGTGGCGGCATCTGTTACGACCCCGACGGACGCTCTGCCCTGGGCCTCGACGCCTTTGTCGGCCCTCCTCTGCCGGGCGTCGATCTGCGTCCCGTTTCCGGGCAGAACACCACAGAGGGAATCAAAATCGAAGTGCGTGGACCAGCAGTTGCAGGCGATGTTTTTCGTCCGGATGATCTCCTGGAAAAACTCCCCAACGGCTACCGCATCCTCGGACGCGACTCCGACTTCATCAACATCGGCGGCAAAAAAATCAGCCCGCTTCAAATTGAAAAATATCTCCTCAACTGTGCAGAAGTTGCCGAAGCCCTCGTCGTCGGCGGCATCCCAAAAAACAGCGACCGGGAACAAATCGCAGCCCTTCTGGTCTCAAAAAATGCGAACAGTTCGCCTGAAAAAAATCCCGAGCTTCAAAGACAAATTCTTTCCGAACTTACACCCCACCTCCCCGCCTGGAGCCTCCCACGGGAAATCCTTTTTCTCCCCGCACTTCCGGTAAATTCCCGCGGAAAAATCAATCGCAAACAGATTTTCCAAAGTTATTTTTACGATATGTGATGCTTAATTGCGTTGATTAAAGATAAATAATAATGCATCCAAAAAATACTACATAAATAGAGACACTCATATGATTAAAAATTATTCATGCTTAGGTATATTCTTATCTATATCAGGGCTGTTACTTACCTTCTTACCGTCAACAAAAGCAGAAATAAACTTTAATGCTTCTCAAACCGTTTACTACAACGATACGAGTTTAGGTACCGCTTCTCTCGCTGAGCAGGTCGGAGGTACCGTGGGAACAACCTATCGCGATACGCAAGTAGGAGATGCGTGGAGATTCTACGGTGTGGATGCCGGTGTTGACGCGATACTCACAATTACCTCCTTATCGGGTGATGCCGGAGCTTTTCGGATTGGTAGTGGTCAGGGTATTTATTCTCCTGTGCGTGATGCTCCACAATCATCAGGCGGAAATATTTTATACAATGTATCCGGTGACAGACAAACGCCAGGATATAATGATGGTCTGGTAATCGGTTTTGAATCCGTGAATTATACGGAGATTCATTTCGGCTTTCGGCTTTCCTTCGTCGATTCAACCACAGGTGCAGCAGTCCCAATTACCCAGGTCTTCACGATTCTGGATATTGACTCGCCAAATAGTCCCAACTCAGAAAACGTCCGGGAAGAAGTCTCGGTAAAACAAGCTCAGGTTGCAGCCTTCGGTATCGCTCCCACAGGTTCAACCATTACAGATATGGGTATCTCTGATGGTTATCGAACTTTCAGAGGATCCGCGACCTCAGGGGAACGAGATCCCACAAATGCCACCCAGCAAATTCCGGTATCCGTGCAAATGGATATTGTCGGACAATCCTACCTGGATTTCGTAAGTTCCAATTACCGTGATACAGTTGGCAGCAACAAGCGAGGCTTCTACCTCTCCGGTAAAGATGAGTTTGACTTCCCACCGCTGCCGCTAATTCCTGAACCTGGGACAACCCTTCTCCTTGGCCTGGGAAGTATTTTTCTCTGTATCCGTAAACGGATGCTAGTAAAAAAGAGTTAAAGTCTTCTCTTTCTCTAAAGGGCACACCTGCTTTTTCTTAAAAAATAATCTTGCCGTTTTTTTAAAATGCCGTTCATATGAACGGCGATATGACAGCCCGCCAACAAGAGATTTTTAACTACCTCCGCAAACAAATCGCAAACGGAATCACCCCCACGGTTCGCGAAATCGGGCAAGCCTTTGGTTTCAGTTCGCCCGACACCGTTCGCGGCCACCTTGATGCCCTGGAGCGCCGGGGCTACATCCACCGCGAAAAAGGCCGCTCACGAAATATCACTTTACCCGGTTTTACCTCCTCACTCACTCTGCGCATTCCGGTTTTCGGAAATATCCCAGCAGGCTTTGCCGAGACCAGCGAGCAATCCTGTGACGAAATTCTCGAACTCAACGAAGGCACCCTCGGCATCCGAATAAACGAAAAACCCTATGCCCTCCGCGTCCGCGGAGACTCCATGACCGGAGCCGGCATCCTCGACGGAGACACGGTCATTTTAGACCAGCGTCCGGCTCGACACCGCGACATCGTCGCTGCACTCATCGATGGCGAAACAACACTCAAACGCCTCATTCAAGGCCCCAAAAGCACCTGGCTCCAGGCAGAAAATCCCAAATATCCGGACCTCCACCCCGAGGGCGAACTCTTCATCCAGGGCGTCTTTCGCGCCCTCCTCCGTACCCACCAACCCTGACTTTTCTCATGCAAACACATCCCTTCAACATAGGACAAAAACCTCGCCAGGAAGAACTCTGGCACTGGGCCGAACGCACTCAAAACCGCAGCAAAAACGGCAACCTCTTTGCCAACGGAAATCCGGACCTTTACCCCGAACCAGTAAAAGTCACCCGCCGCCCCAATCCGTGGCAGCTTTTCCATGCGCTCCTGGATTTTACCAGGCAATTTTTAAAAATCGGACACCGATAAAGAATCCCCTCCGCACCCAACCACGGCGACACGCCCCCTAAAGGGCACACCCGAAACAATCTCACTATTATACGTATTTCTTCTTGAATTACGTTCATCTCCCGATAGAAAGGCTAGCCCGCTGCGTATCGGCAGAGACAAGGGTCCCCGCAAAAAAACGATACGCAGAAACAATAACCACAAACCAAACATCAACTTAATGTCTCAATTGCAGGAAATGATCGCAGCCGCGGTCAAAAATTACAAAGAGGGTAGCATCGTAAAAGGCCACGTCCTTGAAATCCGTCCACACGAATTCCTCGTGGACATCGGCTACAAATCCGAAGGCGTCATCTCAGCCAATGAATTTGAAGAACCCGAAGCGGTCGAAATCGGCGACGAAATCGAAGTCCTCCTCGAACGCCTCGAAAACGACGAGGGCATGGTCGTCCTCTCAAAAGAAAAAGCCGCCCACCGCCAAAACTGGGAAAAAATTGTCAAAGTCTTCGAACAGGAAGCTCTCATCAAAGGCCGCGTCAAAGCAGTCGTAAAAGGCGGCCTCACCGTAAACGTCGGCGTCGAAGCCTTCCTCCCAGCTTCTCAGATCGACGTCATCCCTCCAAAAGAACTCAACCAGTTCGTTGGAAATACCTACGAATTTAAAATCGTAAAAATCAATGAGGACCGCAAAAACATCGTCCTCAGCCGCCGCGAAATCATCGAACAGGAGCGCTCGGAAAAACGCCAGGCCTTCCTCGCAAGCACCAACATCGGCGACAAAGTCAAAGGTATTGTCAAAAACATCACCGACTTCGGAGCCTTCCTCGACCTCGACGGTATCGACGGACTTCTCCACGTCACTGACATCTCCTGGGCCCGCATTAACCACCCAAGCGAAGCACTGAATATCGGCGATGAAGTCGAAGTCATGATCCTCGACATCAACAAAGACAAAGAACGCATTTCGCTCGGACTGAAACAAATGCAAAACAACCCATGGGAAAATATCGAGGAACGTTTCCCAATCGGCGGAACCATCAAGGGCAAAATCACCAACCTCATGCCCTACGGAGCTTTCGTTCAGATCGAAGAAGGAGTCGAAGGACTCATTCACGTTTCCGAACTCTCCTGGACCAAACGAATCGCCCGCCCATCCGACGTTCTCAGCATCGGTCAGGAAGTCGAAGCTCAGATTCTCGGCATCAACAAAGAAGAGCTCAAAATCTCGCTTGGAATCCGCCAGCTCGAAGTCAACCCATGGGACGAAATCGAGCAACGCTACATCATCGGTAAACAGGTCAAAGGCAAAATCCGCAACATGACTGCCTACGGTGCCTTTGTCGAACTTGAAGAAGGAATCGACGGCATGGTACATGTCTCCGATCTGAGCTGGACTCGTAAAATTAACCACCCAAGCGACACTCTCAAAAAAGGAGACGAAATCGAAGCTGTCGTCATCGACATCGACAAAGCCAACCAACGCATCAGCCTCGGAGTCAAACAGCTCGAAGACGATCCCTGGACCCACATTCAGGATCGATTCAAAATCGGCGATCTCGTCAAAGGCAAAGTCACCAAAATCGCCAACTTTGGAGCCTTCCTGGCTCTCGACGGCGACATCGACGGCCTCGTGCACATCTCCCAAATCAGCGAAGATCACGTCAGCAAAGTCAAAGATATTCTCAAAATCGGAGACGAAGTCGAAGCCCGCGTCATCAAAGTCGATCAAACCGAACGCCGCGTCGGCCTCTCGATCAAAGCTGCCAACTACAGCGAAGATCAGCTCCGCAAGGAATCCGAAGCGATGGACAGTCTCCGCCCAGGTGAAGACATGGTCGGCCTCGACCAGGCCTTCCAGTTCGCTCAGGAAGACTTCCGTCCCGGCGAAAGCAACAAATAAAACTTCAACATTTAGCACATTATGTCCGACAACATTAATATCACAGCCTACCTCAAAACCACCTGTGGCTGGAGCAATGGTGTCCGCGCCGCCCTGGCCAAACACAACCTCCCCTACGAGGAGAAAGACATCATTAAAAACCCCGCTTTCCGTTTCGAGATGGAACAAAAAAGCGGGCAGCCCCTCTCACCCTGTGTTGAGGTAAACGGCACCATGCTGGCAGACATCAGCGGCGAAGAACTCGAAGCCTGGCTGCTGGAAAATAAACTCGTCGAACCCAAAAGCGAGGCCTCCGATGTCCCGATGAACGCACCCTGCAGCGACGAACAACACGCCGCAATGGCCAGCAATCCGGTAAATCTGAAACTCTGATTTTTTTAAAAAAAGGTTTCATCACAACCAACAAAAAGCCCCGGCAATTTCAGCCGGGGCTTTTTTGTATTCAGAAAATCCATCCCTCATGGGCTGCCAAATCCAGGAAAGAATTTATGACCTCCCGGCCTGGACCGTTGCTACCGCAACAAGCTGTGGATCAACTCGTCGCAAAGCTCCTGACAGGCTTCCTGATTGCAGCCTTTCCATAACCCTGGCGGGATGTTAATCAACTCGGCGAAACTTATGGGACGAATTCACTTACTCGAAGATCATGTGGCCAGTCAGGTAGCAGCCGGCGAGGTGGTCGAGCGTCCCGCATCGGTTTTAAAAGAGCTGCTGGAAAACAGCCTGGACTCCGGTGCCACCCGTATCACGGTACGTTTTTCCCGCGGTGGAAGGTCGCTGATTTCCGTGGAAGATGATGGCTGCGGAATGGACCGGGATGATGCTCTGCTTGCCCTGGAACGACACGCCACAAGCAAAATTCGCTCAGCGGAGGACCTGGCTTCGGTCGCTACACACGGATTTCGCGGCGAAGCTCTGCCAAGCATTGCCAGCGTTTCGCGCTTCTCCCTGGTAAGCGGAATTTCCGAAGATCGCCCGGCTGTGGAAATACTCGCAGAAGCCGGAAAAATCAAGGAGGTCAACGATGCTCCCGTGCGCAAAGGCACGCAGATCAGCATGCGCGATTTGTTTTTCAATGTGCCGGCACGACGCAAATTTCTGCGCAGCGAAGCTACCGAAACAGCCCATCTGATTTTGCAGTTTGAAACGGCTGCGATGGCGCGACCCGATGTGCATTTTGAGTTAATTCGTGATGCTAAAATACTGCGCCGACTTCCTGCTGCAACGACTCAGCGCGTGCGAGCTGCGGATTTATTCGGACGTGAAATTGCAAACCAACTCGTCGATGCTCCTCAAAAAGAAATCGACGGGTTCCGCTTCGAAGGTCTGCTCTCTCTGCCCGGAACTCTGCGAGGGGAACGCTCCAAACTATTTATTTTTGTCAACGGACGCAGCGTGCAGGATGCCGTAATTCTGCGAGCAATCCGGGATGCCTTTTCTGAAAAACGCAGCGGCCAGAGCGACTCACTCCCTGTAGGAATTTTTCGTATGGAGCTGGCGACAAAAGATTTTGACTGCAATGTGCACCCGGCCAAACGCGAACTGCGCTTTCGTCAGCCCGCTCGTATTCGCGAAGCGATTTACGAATTTGTTCGCGACGCGCTGCAGTCCGGAAGCACCAAGCGCGTGCAGGCTCCAAGCACCAAAAAATTTCCCGATCCTCTGCAAACCCCACCTCCCGCCAGTACAAACATTCCTCCGGCCAAACTAACAACAAGTGAGCCGACAACACCTGCCCCCCCTCCCCCGACATCAGCACCGCCGATTCCAAAAATTTTTACTCCTCCCGCAAAGGCTGAAGCCGCCGATCTGCCCGGACTTCCTGATCCTCCGCCACTCTCAAAAAACAAAACCTCACCTCCATCCGCACAACGGGAACCCGATACCGAAACCTTCCGTTTTCTGGGAAATCTCGGGGAGCGTTACCTGACTCTTGAGAGCGAGGACGGCCTGGTTTTACTGGACATTGTCCATGCCATGGAGCGAATCAGTTTTGAAGAGCTGTGTCGGACGACGGCTGGCAACCGAGTCGATTCGCAACACCTTCTGCTGCCAAGCCTCATCGAAAATAATCAAACACTGACCGCCTGGCTGCTCGAACATGCCAAACTACTAGACAGCATCGGCTTCCGAGTGGAAGCCTTCGGCGACGGTATTGTGAAAGTCGATGAGGTACCGGTATTTTTTTCAAGCAGCGACCCCGTGCAGGTGCTGACCGACCTGGCCCAGGAATACGAATCACGGGAACGCAAAAGCCTGAAGCGTGCTTTAAATGAACGCCTCCTGCTTGCAACCTCTCGCGTGCGATCACGCCAAACCCGCCTCTCTCACATCCGGGACGCCGAGGCTTTTTTAAAAAAACTCCTGGTCTGCGAGCTTCCCTACGCTTCCCCCTCCGGCCAGCCCACCATGCTGCAAATGGGTTGGTCTGAACTGGCCAGAAAATTTGGACGTACAAAAGGCTGAGATTTTCTCCAAACCTTCGTAACAGGCCCAAAATATTTTTAAAAATTTGCAACTTTCCACACAGGAGGGTGTTTGCTCACTCATGACAAACAGAACTCGTCTTGTAGTCGGTCTCGCTGCTGTAATACTTGGCTTTTTCCTGCTGCGCTTTGTTTTTTCCGGCGGCGGGATCAGTGTGGATTATAAAAATATGCCTCTCCAGGCCGTCCTGCAAAAACTCTCCAAAAAACTGGACATCCCAATCGAAAGCAATCTGCCTCCGGACACCCCCGTTACCCTGCAGCTCAAAAATGTCAGCCAGGCCGAAATCATTGACACCCTGGCCGTTCGCCTGGATGCAAGCTGGCAACTCACCTACGTTCTGGCTCCGGACAAAGCACAAATTGACGACTTATTTATTGCATATCGCGAACAAAAAAACCCCGAAAAAGCCTGGCTTGCTTTTGGCGGCAATAATCGTGGAGGAGCCTTTTTCACTGAAGAAATAAGCGAGCCGCAACTCGATGAATGGACGGTCGAAAAAGTCGATACCGGAGACCTGCTGGCCTATCTGAACCAGGGATCGCAAAAGACTCGCGCATTTTTTGCAGCAGCACCCGAGTGGACGCCTCACGTCACCAAAGTTCCGCGTTCAGACACAGTTGGTAAAGTAACCAGGCAGCTCGCCAAAGCAACGGGAGCCGAGCTTCGTGAGGTCATTTTGATCTCGCAAAGCCGCTGGAGTGGCCCACGTGAGAGACGCGGCAAAAATACAGAGAATCGTGAGGAGCGTCCCCCAGGCCAAAGACGCCTGCGCGATGCCGTTTTTGCAATGGAACGCAGTGAGCGAAACGAAAACTGGGAGAGCGAAAGACTCGCACAAATCACACGTGACCTTCCCGCAGCAAAACGCCAGGAAATTTTAGACGAAGCAAAAAAAATGCGGGATATGTGGCAGGAACTCCGCGAATTACCCCGTGAGGAGCGTCGCAAAAAAATTGAAGAAATGATGCAGGACCCAAAATTTCAGGCTCGCATGGAAGAAATGCGGGACCGCCGCGATTCCAAACGAACGCCCGAGCAACGTATGCGACGCAGCCAGAGATATGTGGATCGTAAATTAAAAATGCGCGAAGAAGCAGGCATACCTTTAAGGAACAATGAACAGGAATAACACTGACGCGTTCACTTTGATCGAACTGCTCGTCGTCATCGGGATACTGGCCATCCTCATCACCCTGAGTGTTCCCGGATATACCCGCCTGGTTGACAGAGCACGCAGCACCACCTGCGGAAGCAACCTGAAGCATATCGGAGAAAGCGTCCTGCGCTACGCCAGCGAACACGACAACGCCTACCCGATTATCGAAGCCAATCCGGGCAATCCGATTTATCCCGAAGATGTGGAAGCAAAAGGACTTCTGGAAACTCTGGAGCCCTACGGCCTCAGCAAGCAGGCACTGATCTGCCCTGCTGACCTAGCCGGTCCAAAGCACTTCGATACCTACGGCCTGAGCTACGAATGGTGTCCCATTGCTGACGACGAAAAAGCCGTTGCACCGATGATTTACTCGCGTCGGCGCGGAGCCGTCGCGGTCAGTCCCAAACGCCTGAGCATCGTCATGGACTTTGGAAACGTGCACAGCGGGCGCAGAAATCGCCTCTACGCCGACGGACACATCCGCAAGTATTAAGGCACACACCCGGAAAACCTGCTTTTCGGCAGAGAGGCCGGACAAAATTTTGGAGACAAGGCGAAAGGATACCCGCTGGCCTTATCCCAACGGGCATCTTTTCAACACCGTCTCCGGGATTTCGAACAACTCTGTGCTGAAAATGAGGTTTCCGGGTGTGCCCTGGGGCCTGTTAAGGTAACAAAAAAAGAGGATAAAAGATGGATTTTTGAGTCCAAAATGAGGCGA
>JBKEBM010000037.1:0-13238 GCA_047973165.1 Chthoniobacterales bacterium | reverse complement strand
AAATTTTCGGTTTGCTTGGGGCGTCAGGGACTATGGACTGAGGACGGGCTAACCCCGCCAGGGCAGGAATGCAGCAACGGCACCCCGCTCTTCTTTGCCGTAGCTCTCTGGCATTTTTTTTGTTTGTTTGGCTAAGAGTGGGATTGGGGGTTGAAGCGGGGCAGCTTTAGGGTATAACTCGTTTGACCTTTGACTGAATTTTATATGGAAGTTTCTGATACGCCTGTTGATTACCCTGAGCGCGAGCATGTGTTGGAGCACTTGCGTGATTATTTACAAAAGCGGGGATGCCGTCGGACGGTGCAGCGAGATGCGATTATAAAGGCAGCTTTTTCGACGAGGGAGCATTTCAGTGCGGAGGCTTTGCTCGAGCTGGCAAAGGGGATTGATGCTTCGGTGTCGCGGGCGACGGTTTATCGGACTTTGCCTTTGCTGGTGGAGAGCGGGCTTTTACGGGAGCTGGACCTTGGGGGCGAGACGAAAGTTTATGATCCGAACTTTCTGGAGCACCCCACACACAATCATCTGATTTGCGTGGACTGCGACCGGATTGTGGAGTTTGAGGATACCAATATGGAGTTGCTGGAGAATTGCATCACGCGGCGACTGGGTTTTTCACCGATTAACAAGAGTATTAAAATCGAGGCGCATTGCGATGAGTTGGCACAGTCGGGTCAATGCAGGCGGCGGGATGATTTGTCGCTGAAGGGGGAAGTTTAAAGCTATAGAGAGAATCTTATGTGGAAGGGCAGATTTAAAAGTAAAACATCACAGTCGCTGGAGGCTTTTGGAGAGTCGGTGTCGTATGACTGGCGTTTGTATCGTCAGGATATTGTCGGAAGTATCGCTCATGCACGAGCTTTGAAGCAGGCCGGGATTTTGAGTGATGAGGAATTTGCAGCAATCGAGGCCGGGCTGCGGGAAATCGAGGGGGAAATTGCTGCGGGAAATTTTGAGTTTAAGACGGAGTTGGAAGATATTCATATGAATATCGAGGCGGTTCTGACGGAGCGGATCGGGGCGGCAGGGGCAAAACTGCATACGGCGCGGAGTCGAAATGATCAGGTTGCAACGGACTTTCGGCTTTATTTACTGGAGGAGGGAAGGCGGATCGGTGAGCTGATTGCTGACTTGCAGAGTAGCCTACTGGTTTTTGCGGAGCGGACTCAGGAAGTTTTGATTCCGGGTTATACGCATTTGCAGCGGGCGCAGCCTGTGACGATGGCGCATCATTTGCTGGCGTATATCGAAATGCTGGGACGGGATGCCGGACGGCTGAACGACGGGCTGGCACGGTGTAATTTTTCTCCGTTGGGTTCCGGGGCAATTGCGGGCTCGACGATTGCGCTGGATCGCCAGGCGGTTGCCGATGAACTGAATTTTTCCGGGGTGACTCAAAACAGTATGGACGCCGTGGCGGATCGGGATTTTGCATGTGAGTTCCTTTCGACCGGTGCGATTCTTGGGATGCACCTCTCGCGCTTTTGTGAAGACCTGATTTTGTGGAGTAGCGCAGAGTTTGGATTCATCCGGCTCAGCGACGCACACACGACGGGGTCGAGCCTGATGCCTCAGAAAAAAAATCCGGATATCGCCGAACTCGTTCGTGGAAAAACGGGGCGCCTTTATGGGAATCTGATATCGCTTCTGACGACGATGAAGGGGCTGCCGCTGACCTACAATCGTGATATGCAGGAGGATAAGGAGCCGGTTTTTGATAGCATCGACACATTAAAAAATTCGCTGGCTCTGCTGGCGGAGATGATGGGTGAGGCGGAGGCTGCTCCGGAGCATTGTGCAGCGGCAGTTGGGGACCCGCTTTTGCTGGCTACCGATTTGGCGGATTATCTTGTGTTGGAAGGTATCCCCTTTCGTAAGGCACATGAGATGGTCGGGCGCATGGTGGCAGAGTCCGGAAAAATGCAAATACCGCTTTCGGAATTGCCTGGGGATGTCTTTGAATCGATCTCGGGTCTGACGGGTGAGGAGTGGCGGACGGTCTTTGATCTGAGCCGTGCCCTGGAGCGACGAACGACGCCGGGCAGCCCATCTTTTGAAAATACGAAGGCCCGAATCGCTCACTGGAAACGTGTGCTCCGGCAGGACTAATCGCGGGTTATTTTTTGTAAAACTCTATGCGTTTTTTTGAATTTCGAGAGATTGATGATACGCCAAAACCGTTTTTGTCGCACCTGGACGATTTGCGCAGTGTGTTGCTGCGCATGGTATTCGCTCTTGGGCTGGCAATGGTGCTGTGTTTTGTTTTTCGAGCGGCGATTGCGGACTTTATTCAGCAACCTTTGATTGCAGTTGATCCTGATCGGGCGTCGAATTTGCAGTCACTGGGTGTTGCCGATTCGATGACGATTTCTTTCCAACTCGCTTTTTATGCGGGGTTGGTGCTGTCGTTTCCGGTTCTGCTGTTTTTCCTGGCGGGTTACATTTTACCGGCACTGACGCCGAAGGAGAAGCGTATGCTGTATCCGGCAGCGGGTGTTGGGTTTGGCTTATTTTTGCTTGGAATTACTTTTGCCTATTTTGTGGTGCTTCCGCAAACGCTGGAGTTTTTCTTTAAAGATGCCCAGGCAATGAACTGGAAGCCGACCTGGACAGTGCGGGAGTATTATTCTTTTACGACACAGTTTATTATTGCCTTCGGTTTAGCATTTGAGTTGCCGGTGGTCGTTTTACTGCTGGTCAAACTGGGAATTCTGGATGCACCTACGTTGAAAAAAACACGAAGTTTTGCACTCGTAATTATCTTTTTATTTGCGGCAGTGATTACTCCGACACAGGACATGATCACGCTCTTTTTAATGGGGGCACCGATGTATATTCTCTACGAAAGCTGTATTCATATCGCGGGCTGGATGGAGAAGCTCGATGAGCGGCGACGAAAGTCTCAAATAGAAAGTAACTAAAATGATCCCTATTTTGCTATTGAACCGGAGAAGAAGCTGAGTAGTCTTCTGCCCCCTGCTCGTTTTTACGGGTAGGATTTGCATTTAAAAAATATGAAAGTTCAGCGTGCGCTTATATCCGTCTCTGATAAATCCGGCTTGGTCGAATTCGCCCAACGCCTTCACAAACTGGGTGTCGAAATCCTCTCGACCGGCGGCACCTCGAAAGCTCTGCGGGAAGCCGACGTTCCTGTCACAGACATCGCCAATTTCACGGGGTCTCCCGAGATTCTGGATGGCCGGGTAAAAACTCTGCATCCTAAAGTCCACGGCGGTCTCCTTTACGTTCGGGGAGACGAAGAGCATGAAAAACAGGCAAAAGAACACAATATCCCGCCTATCGATCTTGTGGTTGTAAACCTCTACCCCTTTGTGGAAACAATTGCTCGCGAGGGTGTCACTCTCGAAGAAGCCATCGAGCAAATTGACATCGGCGGCCCGTCCATGATTCGCAGTGCTGCAAAAAATTATCGCTCTGTCACCATCGTGACCTCGCCCGAAGATTACGACGGCGTGGCTGAAGCTTTGGAAAGCGAAGACGGCGAAACCGATCTGAAACTGCGCGAAAGCCTCGCGATAAAAGCCTTTGCCACGACCGCTGCCTACGACAGTGCCATCTACGAATACCTCAACAGAGAACAAAAAACCTGCAGCCGCTTCACCACCCAGTCCCCGCTCGTCGGACGCCTGCGCTACGGCGAAAACCCACACCAGGAAGCTGAACTGTACGGACAGTTTTTTGACTATTTCGACAAGCTCCACGGGAAGGAACTTTCCTTCAACAATATCCTGGATATCTCTGCGGCCTACGCGCTCATCAGTGAATTTTCGAAACCCACTGTCGCAATTTTAAAACATACAAATCCCTGTGGTGTCGCGAGTGATGATGACTTAAAAGAAGCCTGGCTAAAGGCATTTGCCACGGACAAACAAGCCCCCTTTGGCGGCATCATCATCACGAACCGTCCGGTCAATCTCGCTCTGGCCAAATCGATTTCTGAAATTTTCAGCGAAGTCATTATTGCACCTGAATTTGAGGCTGACGCTCGTTCTTTGCTTCAGAAAAAGAAAAACCTTCGCCTGATGCGCTCACTCAAGCCCCTGCCTGTTGACTCGCGTGATGTGCGTTCAGTCGTTGGCGGCTATCTGGTTCAGGACAGCGACAGCACCTTCCTGAAAGAAATGGAGCATAAAGTCGTGACAAGCCGTCCGCCCACGAAAAAGGAACTCGCCGCGATGGAATTCGGTTGGCGCGTGGTCAAACACGTAAAATCCAATGCGATTGTTTACGCCGGAGAGGACCGCACCCTGGGTATCGGCGCCGGACAAATGTCACGGGTTGACAGCTCTCGCATCGCCGTCTGGAAAGCAAAGGAGGCTGGCCTTTCTCTCAAAGGAAGTGCTGTTTGCAGCGATGCTTTTTTTCCTTTTGCCGATGGTTTAAAAGCGGCAGCCGAAGCAGGAGCGACGGCAGCCATCCAGCCCGGTGGTTCGGTGCGCGACGAAGAAGTTATCCATGCTGCCAATGAGGCTGAAGTTGCGATGATCTTCACCGGGGTTCGTCACTTCCGACATTAGAAAGAGTCACTATGATTCGTCTCGGAGTAAATATCGACCATGTCGCCACCCTGCGTCAGGCGCGTTACCGTGACATGCTCGACTCACCCAATGCTGAGCCTGATCCGGTTGCTGCGGCTCTCGCTGCCGAGCGCGGTGGTGCCACAGGGATCACTGCTCATTTGCGAGCGGATCGCCGACACATTCAGGATGCAGACCTGCCTCGTTTGCAGGCAAAAATTCATTCAAAGCTGAACCTGGAAATGGGCAACACGCCGGAGATTCTGGCAATTGCTCTCAAGCTGCGACCGGAAGATATTTGCCTTGTTCCGGAAGAGCGCGAGGAGGTTACCACCGAGGGTGGTCTGGACTGTGCGGGTCAGATGGAAGGGCTAAGAAAAACAGTGTCCGCTTTGCGTGAAAATGGCAGTTGCGTGAGCCTCTTTATCGATCCCGACGAGAATCAAATCCGGGCTGCCGCCACTCTGCAGGCCGAATTTATCGAACTCCACACAGGTGCTTTTGCAAATGCTCAGGGTGAAGCGCAGCAAAAAGAACTCGCCCGTCTGCGACAGGGTGCCGAACTCGCACACAGCCTCGGCCTCCGCGTAAATGCGGGCCACGGGATCAATTACGAAAATATAAAATTGGTCCGCGACCTGCCGCATTTGGAGGAGCTGAACATCGGCCACTCCATTATTTCACGCGCCATGGTCTGCGGCATTGAAGCCGCAACCGCTGAGATGCTGCGGTTGATAAATTCTGCGGATTAGTGATGATGTCCGCCCGGGCCGTGGACATGGCCGTGGGAGATTTCTTCGGGTGTGGCTTCGCGGATTTCTTTGACCGTGATGTCGAAGTGCAGGTTTTTGCCTGCCAGAGGATGGTTTGCATCGAGGGTGACTTTGTCTTCTTCGATTTTTGCTACACGAACGACCTGGGGTGCGTGTCCACCGGGATCGCCGCTGGCCTGTAACTGCATGCCGACTTCCAGGTTTGGGACGTCTTTCAGATTCGCCCGATCAACCTGGAATAAATTGTCGGGGTTGCTGGTTCCATAGCCGTCTTCGGGGGAGATGCTGACCTGAAAGGCGTCACCTTCTTTCTTTCCTTCGAGAGCTTTTTCGAGACCTTTTATGATTTGTCCCTTGCCGTGGAGATAGGCTAGTGGATCGCGGCCTTTGGAGCTATCGATGACGTTTTTTTCGTCGTCGGTGAGTGTGTAGTCTATGTTTACAACTTTGTTGGAAGTGATGGTCATGCGGCGAAGTTAGCGGCTTTTTTAAAAATACCAACGGAAAGTTTTTCGGAAGGCATTTTTAATCAGTCACTCAGTTCGACATTCCAGTAGGCGACATCGACGAAGTGGCACCAGCTTTCGTGGAGCTTGCCGTTAAAAGTGATGTTGATAAAAGGCCGCCACCTCGGCTTTTTGGGCTGTCGAATCAGGTGCATGTGCGCTTCGTGAACGAGCTTGTTTCCTTTGCGGGAGTTGCAGGGAATGCAAGAGCAAACGATATTTTCCCAGGTCGTGAGGCCGCCTTTGTCTCGGGGGATGACGTGGTCGAGATTCAGCTCCGAACGATCAAAAATTTTGCCGCAATACTGGCAGGTATTTTTATCCCGCTCGAAAACGTTGTGACGTGTGAATTTGACTTCTTTGCGAGGAAGGCGATCGAAGAAACTGAGAACAATGACGGTCGGTATCCTGATTTTCAGTGAGATACTGTGGGCCATTTCCGCACAGGGATTAGACTGAGAAAAATCCTGCCAGCTTTCGAAATCATGCGTATAAAAATTTTTCTGAGAGTCGGAGTGAACGACCTGGGCGTGCCCCTGGTAGAGGAGCGTAAAAGCTCTGCGGGCACTGCAGGTATTGACTGCCTGCCAGAGGCGATTGAGAACCAGGACGGGGCGATCCAGAAGAGTGTCCATATTGCTTGTGTTCCGCGTGGTTATTTTCGTTTTCGGGGGGATTGTATCGACAGAGACCTTCCTGTGACAGCGGCTCTGATTGCCGCGCACGCTAGCAAAGAGGTACCCACCTGTCAAACGCTTCTTCTCTGAAAAAAGTTGCTAAATCCGACTCACCCGTCAGTAAAACTGTAAAGAGTCACCTTGCAAATACCAAAACAAAGCGCAGTTTCCACACTGCTGATCGCCTCCGGGCCGGACCCGTCATGAAAAAGGATTACGAGCGGGCATTTACTTACGTTTACGGGGCGGTCTGCCTGTTCTGAATTTGGTATCAGATGGTAGAAAGGCCAGACAGCGGCAGTCAAAAGATTCTCGACGTAAAAAAAGGCCGACGTCGTAACGTCGGCCTTCGAGGATTCTTTAAATATATTTTTCGCAGGGTTTTATTAGTCGAACAAAGTCCAGAGCTGCACACCGAGTGCGATCAGGGCGGTTATGCAGGCAACGATGGCTATGATGGGATTGCCACCACCAGAGGAAGCTGCCGGAGCTGTCGGAACATTGCTGACAGACTGTACGCGTATCGCACTCGCAGAAGCCGCTTTTGCCGGATCGGGCTTTTTGAGCTGAACCGTAGCCTGTGGGACATTTTTGACCGGAGGAGGTGTCGATGGGACTTTGGCTGTTTCTTTTTTCGCATCCACTTTAAGCGGAGCAGGTGCAACCGGAGCGGGTACCGAAGCTGGTTTCGGTGCACTTGCCGACCCGGGAGGTTTCGGTGGTGCCGATGGCGGTTTTGAAGGTGGCTTGGGTACGCTCACGGAACCCGGGGGTTTGGGTGGTGCCGAAGCAGAGGGAGGAGTCCCTCCGGCTTGCACGGGTTTCGGCGGCAGGTTAACCATTGCGCTTTCGCGTGGGGTTGACCCGGTTGGATTACCGTCGCGGCGCGGTGGCAGGACGATTCTGACTGTTTCCTTTTTAGGCTGATCGGACATAATGAGAGGATTCTTTAAAGGGGGATTCTCTCTTAGGAAACAACAATTTGTCAACCAAAGGTATGCTTTTTTTCCCGGATGTTGAAAAAGTTTGAGTTTACTGAGAAATCAGGCGCCCATTTTTCGATGAATCCAGATGCTTTGAATAAGTCCGAATGCGGCCAGAATACTGGCCATGAAGGTACCTCCATAGCTTACCAGGGGTAAAGATAAGCCTGTAATCGGAGTTACGGATATCGTCATGCCGATATTCATAAAGACATGCGTGACAATCATGGTTGTGATGCCGACGACAATAAGTTTTCCGAGTTCATCCTCCGCTGCCATGGCTACCTGGAGGCAGAGTATTATCAAAAAAGCAAAGGCGGCAATAAGTAACACCCCACCTATAAAGCCGTGCAGCTCTGCAAAAGCAGAAAAGATAAAGTCGTTGTGAACAACCGTTTCGGGCAGGAATCCGAGTTCGTTTTGAGTATTTTCGGCTTTGAATCCTTTACCTGCCAGGCCCCCACTGCCGACAGCGATCAATGATTGCCTGATATTCCAACTGGCTCCGCGCGGATCGATCTCATTATCGATAAAAGTCATAATGCGATCCCGCTGATAAGGTGCGATCACAAAATTCATGGCTATCGGAATCGCAATCAGCACGCAAAGAAGCATCACGATCAAGTAGCGTTTGGGAATTCCTGCCACAAAAAACATCGCGAGGATCACCGGCCCCCAGACGATCGTAGAACCCAGGTCGGGCTGTTTAAGAATGAGAAGACAGGGAGCACCTACGATGGCGGCCGTCCCGATAATTTTAAAAATTGCCGGTATCTCCTGAAAGCGACTCAAAAATAAGGCTACCATCAAAATACCCGCAAAAATCGCAAGCTGCGAAGGCTGGATGCTCATGGGCCCCAGATCGATCCAGCGAGTGCTTCCGAAACGCTCGTCTCCTATGACCTCCACAGCAACAAGCAAACCCAAAGACACTATATATAATGGCAATGCCCCCCAACGAATCCAGCGATAGTCAAGTAACGCAGCAAAAAAGAAGGCCGGAGTGCCAACAAGAATCCACAAAATCTGATTCCGCCAAAACGGTACATCCCTGAACCATGTTGCGCTATAGATCGCGTAAATCCCAAAAAACGCCATGGCGAAAACCACAATTGTGAGGGTCCAGTTGATACCCAGAAATTTTCGCAGGAGCGGATGCATAATTCGTTGTTTGGGGTAAAGTTTCTGTGATTAAAGCGTGGGCACCGCTGCCAAAAGAGATTTTGTGTAATCGTGCTGCGGACTTTCATAAATCGCCGAGGCTGCAGCAGACTCCACAATTTTTCCATGATGCATCACAAGCACCTGATCACTGATATGCTCCACCACGGCCAAATCGTGTGCGATAAATAAATACGCAATCTGAAACTCATTTTGGAGGTCCTGGAGCAGGTTGATAATCTGCGCCTGCACACTGACATCGAGCGCACTGACCGGCTCATCGCAAACAATAAACCGGGGCTTTACTGCCAGGGCCCGAGCGATTCCAACACGCTGCCTCTGCCCGCCGCTGAACTCGTGCGGATACCGAAGAGCCATTTTTGCCTGTAACCCAACCTGATCCAGCAGTTCACTCACACGAGTGCGACGCTCAGAAGAACCCATTTTTGGAAAATGAATACTAAGCGGTTCCTCCAAAATGCTCCCCACCGTCATGCGGGGGTTGAGCGAACCAAACGGGTCCTGAAAAATCATCTGCATTTCGCGTCGCAGAGGCCGGAAAGCGGATTCGGATAAAGCAAGTATCTCCTGATCCTCAAAATAAACCTCCCCTGCACTCGGTGGGATCAGCTTAAGCAAAGCACGGCCAATCGTCGTCTTTCCGCTCCCGCTTTCGCCCACAAGACCGACCGTCTTCCCGGCAGGCACTTGGAAGCTGACATCGTCCACTGCTTTCACATGGTCCACAACGGAACGAAAAACCCCGGCCCGAACCGGAAACCACACACGCAGATTGCGAACGTCGAGCAAAGGCTTCGATCTGTCCTCCATTGAGTCTGTGTTATTTTCAGTCGTCATTTTATTTCAGATTTCCTGCTCAAACTTCTGGAGAAGCTGAACGAAGCCTTGCGGATTATCAACCTCCATAAGCTGCTTAAAGGTTTCCGTATCACGACAAATGCGCGCCACCGCACCAACCACGCGAAGATACTCCGAATTAAACGCTGCCGGAATCCCGGCGATAAAAAACAAACTCACCGGCACCTTTACCACCGAGCAAACAACCGGGTCTTTCAAACGCGCAGCACCAAAGACAAGCGACTTCACCGCCGAAGTGCGACCGTGAGCAATGCAAACCCCCGTCTTATTTTCCTCCATCACCGGAGCACCGCGCAAAAAAACTGCCTTCCGAAAAGCTCCCATATCGGTCACCCGCGGGTCTGCAGTAAAGCCCTGCAAAAGCTGCTCGATGGCATCTTCCTTATTCTGAGCAGCCATTTCCAGATGTACGCTTTCAGAATGCAAAATATCTTCTATTAAAATCATATAACGGCTCCCGCCCACTTAAGTTTCTGGCGCAATACATCTGAAAAAGTCCGCCCTGACAACATCACCAGCGGAAATTTTTTCGATGATGCCGTAATCCGCACCGGCTCATTTGCCTCCGGAACCGGAAGCTCCCGCCCATCCACATTCACGAAAATCGTATCCTCCGGATGCAAGCGCTCAATCTCAATGAGTGCCTTATCACTCACCACGACCGAACGATTGGTAAGCACATGCGGACAAATCGGTGTGATCACAAGACAGCCCGAATCCGGCATCAGAATCGGCCCGCCGGAAGACAGCGAATAAGCCGTCGAACCCGTCGGAGTCGCTACGACGAGGCCATCCGCATTGTAATCCGTCAAATACTCCCCGTTCACCGTAACACGAATTTTCACCAACTGCGAACGCGCCCCGCGGCTGACAACCACATCATTCAAAGCCACCCCGGCAGCCTCTCCACCCTCCTGCACATCGAGAAGCGTGCGCCGCCGAACCTCATAATCCTTCGCCAAAATACTCCTCACCGCCTCATGACACTCCTCCTGCCCGTAGCAGGTCAGAAAACCCAGCGCACCGATATTGATCCCAAAGACCGGCGGGATATCCGGCCCGAGCCGCTGCATCAGCCTCAAAATTGTCCCGTCTCCACCCAACACAACCAGTATTTCCACCTGCCCGACAATCTCCTCCAGGCTTCCTCCCTCCGACAAACCAGCAACCCTGGCTGTCTCATTTTCGATTAAAAAATGCCCTCCGGCCTGGTTTAACTCCTCAGCCAGATTCCGCACCAACTGTGCGGCGGCAGGTTTCTGATAGTGAGCGAAAATTCCAATCATTTACTTAAGTGAGCAAGAAACTCGCGATTGCCCTTCATCCCGCTGATCGGAGATTCCATGAGCCCGCGCCATTTCCAGCCCTGGACCCTAGCAAAATTTTGTATCTTTTCAACTGCCTGTTTACGCAGAGTGTCATCCCGCACCACACCACCACGACCGACAAGACGCCGCTCCAGCTCAAACTGAGGTTTAATCAAAACAACGGCATCTCCCGCCGGCACCAGAAACTGAAAAGCCGGAGGCAAAACCAGCGTCAGCGAAATAAAACTCACATCGGCAACAAGCAGCTCCATATCTTTTTCAAAATCCCCCTCTGCAAGATAACGAGCATTCACCCCCTCACGCAGCGTTACCTGTGGATGCTGCCGCAACTTCCAGTCCATCTGCCCCTGCCCCACATCGACGGCAAAAACGTGCCCCGCACCCGCCTGCAACAAACAATCCGTAAATCCTCCCGTCGAACTCCCAACATCCAGACAACGCTTCCCCGCCACCTCAACCCCAAACTTCTCCAAAGCACCCTCCAGCTTCAGCCCCCCCCGCCCGACATATTTCTCCGGCTCCAGCACCTCCAGCTCCGCATCGACCGAGACCAGCCGGCCCGACTTATCAACCGGCTGCCCCTCCACACGCACCTGATTTGCCATGATCAGCCGCTGTGCCTTTTCGCGACTCGCCACCAGCCCGCGCACAAGCAATAGTTGATCAACACGTAATTTTTTAGGTTTGTTTTTATCAGATTTTTCACTCACAGCTTTCAGGAAACAGAATAAAACTTAAAACTCACTGCTTTCAATGTCCGAACAGGATTTAAAAACACGTATCAAAGAAATGATGGTCGAGCACCTGATGCTTCGGACCGCTCCCAAAGACATCGCCGACGACACCGTCCTCTTCAGCCCCGAAGGACTCGCCCTCGACTCCATCGACGCCCTCGAACTTGCCGTCGGTATCGAAAAACACTTCGGCGTAGCCACCCCCAACGCCGAAACCGCACGCGAAGCCTTTGTCAGCGTAAACACCATTGCCGACTACATCACCAAACACAGCTAAAGCCCCGGCAGCTCTCCCCCATGAAATCAAAAAAAATGATTGCCCTGGCCGTCGCCTGTCACCCGGATGACATCGAGTTCAGCATGGCCGGCACTCTCCTGCTCCTCCGCGACGCAGGCTGCGAAATCCACATGTGGAACCTCGCCACCGGCAACTGCGGCACAGCCTCCCTCCTGCCCCAGGACGCGATTGCACTGCGCATCGGCGAAGCCCGCTCCTCCGCCCTCCTTGCCAACGCCACCTTCCACACCCCGCTCTTCAACGACCTGCATGTTTTTTACGATGCTCCCGGCATCCGCCGCGTCGGAGCTCGCATGCGAACGATCCAACCCGACATCATCCTCACCCATCCGCTTCGCGACTACATGGAAGACCATCAAAATACAGCCCGCCTCGCTGTCACCGCAGCCTTTGGTCGTGGAATGATGAATTTCCAGGTCGATCCGCCAACCCCGGCCTACGACAAACCCACGGCTGTTTATCACGCGATGCCTCACGGCCTGATGGGCCCGCTCCGCGAAAAAATCACCGCTCACGGAATCGTCAACATCGCCTCCACCACAAAGATGAAACGCCACATGCTCGCCTGCCACACCAGCCAGAAAGAGTGGCTCGACAAAACCCAGGGCATGGACTCCTACCTCGACTCCATGGAGGAAAACAATAAAGCCGTAGCAAAAAATTTCGGAAAATTTGAGCAGGCCGAAGCTTGGATCCGCCACGCCCCGATGGGATTTGCCGACGCCGATTTCCATCCAATGAAAGACCTCCTCGGCGACAAATTCCACAACCTCGAGGTCTGATCGCCGGGTTACTGACTCTATTATGTAATACCAACTCCGCCGGAACAGACGACCACAGCTTTTTTAAAGATCAACGGCCCCGGGAATTTCCAGGGCCGTTTTTTTGTTTCATCCGGGAAGTTCGTGTGTATGGAGAGAAAGGGTGAGATTAAAAGAGGATGAAGCGAAAACTGAAACACCGGTAGGGTCGTTTTATCAAAACGACCCTACCGGGGCAAAAAAAACAGACTTTGAAGGCGGAAAGCAACCCCGTTGGGGTAGAGAGAAATCGGTCGAATACCTGAGGTAGCTTTGCAACCCTAGGCTTTAGGGGATTACCACGTTGTGGTGTAAAAACCGACGCCTTTTTTTCTTATACACACGAACTTCCCAGATAAACCGTTTTCTTATTCCCCTCGGATTGCGGAAATCGCTGCCGCTGCATTCTCTGCCCGAAATACCGAAGTGCCAGCGACAACAACATCCGCCCCCGCCTCGCGACACAGCAGGGCCGTTTCAGCATTGATTCCCCCGTCAACCTGAATGTGAAAATCGAGATTCAGACTCGAACGCAGTTTTTCAGCAGCGCGCACTTTATCA
>JBKEBM010000214.1:0-1946 GCA_047973165.1 Chthoniobacterales bacterium | reverse complement strand
TCAGGGCAAAAGAACCCATCGTCAAAAAATCCGATGCAAGTCTGCCGCCCGAAGCCGAATACCTCTTTCACCTCTGCACCGGCGATTCCATGATGGCAAGCATCGACGGGGTGGAGGAGTTATTTGTTTTTAATACAATGGCTACGAGCTCTCTTCAGGTATGGTTTTGCTGGCATACCGATGCAACTCAAAATCATAAACACCCGGAAACCGGAGCTTCCTTGCGCCGCTCTTGCACTCCAGGAACTTTTGAGAAAAATTTTCCTAATGCCAGAAAAGTGAATGTTCTTCCCGATGGATCGATCCAGAGAAGCAGTAAATAAAAAAATTACCACACGGTAGTTTATACAAAAGCACCGTGTGGCAATTGGTAATTAATCACAGATTGAAATCAATTTGCAGCTACTTGAATTAAATTCGAGCTACAGACAAAGGATATTAATGAGATGTAATTATGTCAATTTTTTTAAACCTTACTTGAATTATCAAAAATATTTTCTTGATAAAAGGCTTGTGTAATTATAAAGTTAAATCATGCAACTTCAGAATCCCGAAATATCCCTGACTGATTTTGCCGATTTTATTTTTAAATCCGGCACGACACGATTAACCCATGTAAAAAACTTAAAAGCCCGAAGAAATTATCATCCGGCATCCGATTATTGGCGGCAGTTACGGGAAAACATTATTGAAGAACATCCCACGTCCAGCGATGTGGACGACTGGTCTTACAAATTGTTGGCAAATCTACAAAATCCACAAAAACGAGAAAACTACTTGAAAGCTACGATGGGTTTTAGCCATTTTTTGAAAAACAGAGACGTCGAGTATTTTAAAAGCTCACGAATAGTATGGAGTTATGCTGGGCTGACCATCCGTCTGAATCCCGAAGTTGGAATGGCTTTTGATGGGTCTCGATACCATACAAAATTTTATTTCAAAGCAGATCAAATCAGAAAAAGTCAGGCTAATGTTGTATTGTATCTACTGCATCATGGATTGTTTTCACATATTCAGGATGGCAACTTCGCTCTTATTGATATCCAGCGAGGGAAACCTTATTTTTACGATGCCAAAGAGCCTTCATTGCTGCCTCTCATCAAAGCTGAGGCCAGAGCTTTTTTCGAAATATGGTCAAATCTACCGTAATACGGTTTAACTATTTTTAATATTTTTCCATCGTGATCTATTTTTTGCAGACTCGGATCGCAATGATCGACTTTCGGAACTCCTCATTGTTGATCTGCACACCTGCGCAGTTTCTCGTCTGCCTCGATCAATCTAAATCAGATCAGTAACGGACAGCCCCTAAACATTTGTGTCCATAAGCTCCGTGATCTGATAAATCTAAATTGTGATCAAACACACTCTGGAAATTGCTGAACGTCCCGCAAAAGTCAGTCTTCGCAAGCAGCAGCTTGTTCTCTCTCTAAGCGATACAGAACGTCAATTTGCCTGCGAAGACATTGGTGTGCTCATTTTGCAGCATCCGGGTATTTCCATTAGTGCTGCTGCGCTCGATGCGCTTTTACAATCCGGAGTTGTCGTTGTTATTTGTGGAGACAATCATCTCCCCAGTGGTCTTCTTTTACCAACCCTGACACATACCGAACTTGTCCCGCGTATGATGGCCCAACTCTCAGCTAAACAACCCGCTCGCAAGCGGCTTTGGCAATTCATTATTCAGGCAAAAATTTTGGCTCAGGCCGATCAGGTCGATGATATTCCAGCCAGAAAACTCCGACGTTTTGCTCAACAAGTCCGCCCGGGTGATCCCGAAAATTTTGAAGCCCAGGCTGCGAAAATTTACTGGCCCACCCGCTTCCCCGAACAATACGGACGAAAGGACAAACGCGACCCGCAAAGTAATTCTCTTTTTAATTCTGCTCTGAATTACGGCTATGCCATCCTGCGAGCCTGCACGGCACGAGCCCTTATTTCTGCAG
>JBKEBM010000196.1:0-3652 GCA_047973165.1 Chthoniobacterales bacterium | reverse complement strand
TCCAGCCTCCGGACCCTCTCGATTTATGGCAAACTCCCCCCTTCACCCCCTCCGTTCGCGAGGGCAAAATCTTTGCACGCGGCTCCACCGACAACAAGGGGCAAAACTTCGCACACCTCCTTGGCAGCGCCGAACTACTTAAAGAAAACGGTGAACTCCCCGTCAATATCATCTACTTACTTGAGGGAGAAGAAGAGATAGGCAGCAGCAATTTACCAGATTTTTTACGTAAAAACCGTGATTTACTTAAAGCTGATATTGCAATCATTTCTGATACCGGAATGGCCGCCCACAACTACCCCACGCTGGCCTACGGACTGCGTGGAGTAACGGCTTTGGAGTGTCAGGTTTTTGGTCCGAAGCAGGACTTACATTCCGGCATTTTCGGTGGCACGATAGCCAATCCCCTCGCCGCAGCAGCCCGCCTGATTGCCAGCCTGCACGATGATACGGGCCGGGTCGCCATAAAAGGTTTCTACGACGATGTCCAAGCCCTCAAAGACTGGGAACGAAAAGCAGCCAAAACCTCCCCCATCAAAGACCAGGATTTCATTAAGCAAACCGGCGTCAAATCTCTCTTCGGTGAACCCGGTTACACCGCCCAGGAGCGAGTCGGTGCTCGCCCCACTGCGGAAGTCAACGGTATGGGCGGCGGCTACCAGGGCGAAGGCACCAAAACCGTCCTGCCCGCCACAGCCCAATTCAAACTCACCTTTCGCCTCGTCCCGAATCAGTCTCCGGAAAAAATCCTCGACCTTGCCGAGGCTCACCTCCACACACACTGCCCGCCAGGAGTCCGAATCGAACTGACACGCGGACACTCCGGCGCCCCCTACATGATCGATCCGATGGGACCCGACGGACTCGCTGCCCAACGTGCTCTGGAAGCTACTTTTGGAAAAAAAACCTGCCTTCTCCGTGAAGGCGGCAGTATTCCCATCCTGCAGGACATCCGCGACATCCTGGGTATCGACTGCCTGCTTCTTGGCCTCGCCTCACCGGATTGCAATGTCCACTCACCAAACGAAAATTTTCCCCTGGAAAATCTGGCAAACGGCATCCGGCTCCACAAAAACGTCCTCGAAGAACTCGCAAAAGTCCCTCACCCCTGGCAAGGCGACATCACATCAGAAGCCATCGCAAAAAATGCTCACACATGCTGACATCGAACCTTATGGGTACTTCCGGAAAAATCTTTGAGATAAATCCTCGCCCCATCGATCACTTCGCACACGCCAAATAGACAGGATGCCGCAGTTTTTTGCTTAGGTATAATAGAGTAATGTAAACGCAACTGCGTTTCACAAATCTGTCCGCCAATTTAGTCGCATACTCATCTTTCCTTGCAAACAGGATTACTTTTTTTTAACACTGTCCCTCCTCACCCGACCGACCTCTCTGAAATTACGCATGGGTGCCACTACCATAACACTGCATGAAAAATAAAAAAATCGGATTCGTCGGCCTCGGTCGCATGGGAGCAAACATGGCACGATGCCTTTGTGACAAGGGTTACAATCTCGCGACTCTTTACGACATTCAGCCGGATACTGCAAAAGAACTGGCTGCTGAACTCAACAGCACCGTTAGCACGTCCCTGAGCGAAGTTACTGAAAAATCTGACATTATTTTTACCGTCGTGACCAACGACCAGGCGATGGAAAGCATTTTTTTCTCCACAAACGGACTCCTCGCCCATGCAGCCGGAAAAACTTTTATCAACTGCGCGACTCTTTCTCCCGACATGCACCGTCGGGTGGAGGCAGCAAGTAAAGAAGCTGGTGCAAATGCTCTGGAAGCCGCTATGGCCTCAAGCATTCCGCAGGCCAGAAGCGGTGAACTTTTCCTGATGATTGCAGGAGAAAAAAAAGTTTTCGATGCCAACAAACCCCTGCTCGAAGACCTCAGCAAAGCATTACATTATGTCGGCGAAAACGGCAAGGCAGCCGAAGTAAAAGCTCTTGTTAATATGGTCATGAACATCAACACTGCCGGGCTTGCCGAAGGCCTCGGACTCGGCCAGGCCCTGGGAATCGACCTCGAAGTTCTCAGCGGTATTTTTGCACAGACCGGAGCCAACTCCCGCGTTCTGGAAACCGACGGGCCGGACATGATTACCCGCGATCACGATTGTTTTTTTTCCGCCGAGCACGCCGCAAAAGATTCCGGAATCGCACTCGCACTAGCCGATCAAAACCAGGTCCAAACGCCACTCGCCAGGGCTGCTCTTTCCCAGTTTGAACGGCTCATTTCCATCGGTAAAGGCGACCTCGACAAATCCGCCGTAGCCGAACTCACATTCCCCGGGCGCAATTGAGACGAACGACAAATTTAAAAATAGCTTTTAATTTTGACATAAACCTATAGAAAGTCCCGCCCACAATTTTACGTATTAAATCAGACATGAAGGAAATTATCAAAAACGCCGCCGGAGAAAACATAGATTACACATTCGCAACTGGCGAAAAATCTGCTCACCACAAAGGCTGGCTTGTGATTCTCGGCCACGGCCTCACCGGCAATAAAGACCGTCCGCTTATCACGGAGATGGCCGATGCCCTCAATCAGGCCGGCTTCGATACGCTTCGCTTTTCCTTCTCCGGCAATGGTGACTCCGAGGGAGATTTCCGCGATTCCAATATCACAAAAGGAGACCGCGACCTCAAAGCCATCGTCTCAGCAGCTTCGAAAAATTACACCAGCCTCTGCTATCTCGGTCACAGCATGGGAAGTGCCAGCGGCGTCCTGCGAGCCTCTCAGGATGTAAGACTGAACTGTCTCATCTCGCTGGCAGGAATTGTGCAGACCGAGAGTTTTGCCAAAAAAGAATTTGGCGGAGAAATCCCCGACGAAGGCTTCATGTGGGAAGACGAAAACGCCCCCCTCTCCCAGCAGTTTATGGACGATCTTTGCAAAAAAATTCGCAATATCGTTTCGCAGGCCAAAGGTGTCAGCATCCCCTGGCTGTTGGTTCACGGAAATGCCGATGAAACCGTAAATCCAAACGACAGCAACCTCATCAAAACCCTCAAAGCTGATGCTGTCGATTTGGTCGTTGTACGCAATGCCGACCACAGCTTTACCAAACCCGCTCACAAGCAAAAAGCCATTGATGCCGTCGTCACCTGGCTAACCCAGCGGACTCATTCTGCTCCAAAATAAAAGCCAAAATTTCCGTTCGGAAGACTTTCTAAACTACTTCGCATTATACGGAGTAGTTTCAGGCGACATCGCGTCTCTTCATTCGTAAACAATCACCTCCGGATAAATCCCGAAGGCCATTGTACCCTTTTGCTCCCGACTAACTTAAAATACGTTAGTCCTCTTTCCTCCCCCACGCTTCGGCCTGTGGTCTGGTACTGAAAAGCAAAAACAGACTCATACTCCGCAGAATTTTTCTTACCTGGAAGAAGGTAAAACTCCACTGTATCCCTGATACATAAAGTGAGACCGACGACTCCAGGCAGCGACAGGGTCAGGAGATAGTCTGTTTTTTCACAGACTTGGTATAACAGACGACAAGCAGATGATTTTGTGCATTGACTAATATTTGTACAAAAAGTAGGCACGGATTTTGCTCAACTTCGTTTGGTCAGCAAATTTCGGCTGGCACTTCTTAAAAAAAATAAAATCAACTCTATGATACGAAAAA
>JBKEBM010000193.1:0-18909 GCA_047973165.1 Chthoniobacterales bacterium | reverse complement strand
AAAAAATATCAAAGTTAGTTGCGCGACGATGGTAACACAGGATATGCAAATTATGCCGCTACTCTCTTGACCACCCCCGACCGGAGTGATAGGTTATTTAGTTCCCGCCGTTCGACCCCTTGCATAAAAGCGCGAGGTCCGGCGGGTGACACTTTTATACTGATCTTATGAATAACGAACTGATTGCGATGCTCGATTACCTCGAACGCGAGAAAGGTATCGATCGGGAAACCCTGATTGAAACCCTTTCCACAGCCATTCTGGCTGCCTCGAAAAAGAGCTTTACCAAAGGCACACGCGAGCTGCGTATCGACATCGATCCGAAGTCAGGAAGTGTCCGGGCACTCGCCACACTGATCACCGTCGATAAAATTTCCAACGTTCAGGACGAAATCCTCCTCCAAAAAGCTCGCCTCATCGATCCCAAAATCGAGTTAGGTCAGGAAATCGAGGTCGAAGTAACTCCCCGCGATTTCGGACGCATCGCCGCTCAGGCCGCCCGCCAGGCCATTACTCAGCGACTGCGACAGATCGAAAAAAACATGATCTACGACGAGTTTAAAGACCGCGCCGGAGAAATTGTTACCGGCACAGTCCGTCGTTTCGAACGCGCAGACGTCATTCTCGATCTTGGAAAATTTGAGGGCCTGATGCCCAACAAAGAACGTGTGCCCACAGAAGATTACTCGATTGGTGACCGCATTCGCGCCTACGTTGTCGAGGTTCGAAACGGCAACCGCGGCCCCGAAATTATCCTTTCTCGCACCCATCCGAATTTTGTGAAACGTCTCTTCGAGCTGGAAGTAAACGAAATTTCTGACCACACCGTCGAAATACGAGCCATTGCCCGCGAAGCAGGTTATCGAACCAAGGTTGCAGTATTCAGTGCCGACGAAAAAGTCGATCCGGTCGGAGCCTGTGTTGGTATGCGAGGAGCACGCGTCAAAAACATTGTTCGCGAACTCAACAACGAAAAAGTCGATATCATACGCTGGCAGGAAGACCCGAAAGAATTTGTTAAAGAAGCCCTTAAACCGGCCCGAATCATCAATATCGAAAGCAAAACAGAAAGCAAAACCCTGCTCGTCTCCGTTCACAAAGAAGACCTCTCTCTGGCCATCGGCAAGAAAGGACAAAACGCGCGGCTGACAGCCCGACTGCTCGGTTGGGAAATTACCATCCAGGAAGACCGCTCCGCCGAAAAAGCCATGGAAGCCCAAAAAGCAACTGCTGCACACTCCGTCGCTCAGGCACTTAAAATTACAGAAGAAGAAGCTGCCCAACTCACCTCTGCCGGTATGATTTCCGCAGAAGTTATTGCTTCCAGCGAGGCCAAAGATATCATCGATATCCTCGGCTGCGACGAAGCAAAAGCCGGCAGTATTTTAGATGCTGCCCGCGCCTCCTCCTCCGACGCCCTTACAGCTTAACAGCTATGAAAGCGCGTAAACACTACCAATTTACAAATGCCATCCAAAGCCACCACAACGACCGCAAAAAGCGGAGAAAAAAAGAAAGCAGCGCCTGAAAAAACAAAGGCTGCTGCTAAAAAGCCGTCTGCAAAAACCAGCACCGCAAAGCCAAAAGCCAAAGCTGCTGCCAGTAAGACTCCCGCAAAGTCAAAAACAAAAACTGCGACCAAAGCCAAAACGGCTGCTTCGGCCACCAAAAAGACTCCTGCTAAAACCAGCACTGCAAAGTCAAAGACGAAGTCTGCAACCACCGAGAAGGCTCCTGCTAAAACCAGCACTACAAAGTCAAAACCGGTGTCTGCTGCCAAAAGTAAAACGGCAGCAACTGAAACCAAACCAGCCGCCGCGTCAAAAGCTCCTGCCCCCGAAGCCACAGCTACTCCAAAAGCAACAACAACTAAAGCCCCCGCCACCGAAACTCCGACCACTACGAAAACTGCAACTCCATCCGCTCCCGAGGCAAAAAAAACATCCCCTGAATCCGTCTCTAAACCTGCCACTAAACAAAACTCCAAATCCAAACCTCTTCTCCCCCCCATTTCCCGCGTAAAACAGGCAGAGGAAACCGCCGCCAAAGCTAAAGCAGCCAAAGCCGCAGCAGAAGCAGCAGCCGAAAAGGCCAAAAAGAAAGAGCCTCTCGAAACGCTCGATCTTGTAACTCGAAGAGAAGAGGTCAAAAAACCTTCCGCTCCCGGGACTGCTCTTCCCCGAATTTCCAAACCTGTTGTTGTTAGCAAGCCGGTCGAGAAACCCGAACCCGTCGATCCCCCTGTGATCCTGGAAGAAGACGGACAAAAAATCATTCATCTCAAACCGCCAATCATCGTAAAAGACCTGGCCGAAGCCATGGGGCTGAAACCTTTTCAGGTCATTGCCGATCTGATGGAACTCCAGATTTTTGCAGCGATCAACCAAGGTATCGAACCCGATGTTGCAAGCCAGGTCTGTGAAAAACACGGCTTCGTTTTTGAAAAAGAAAAACGCGAAAAAGGCGGCGGCGTTCACAAACAGGAAGTTGTTATTGAAGCTCCGCCCGAGCCTGAGCCTCCTCAGGAAGAAGAGCTCATCAACCGCCCACCCATTATCACCATCATGGGACATGTCGATCACGGCAAAACTTCCCTGCTCGACTATATCCGCAAATCACGGATCGTCTCCGGCGAGGCGGGAGGCATTACCCAGCACATCGGTGCTTACAGTGTAGAGCACGAGGGGATGAAGCTGACCTTTCTCGATACACCGGGGCACGCAGCCTTTACCGCCATGCGTGCACGCGGAGCGACGGTTACCGACATTGTCATCATTGTCGTTGCTGCAGACGACGGCCTCATGCCGCAAAGCATTGAAGCCATCAACCACGCCAAAGCCTCCGGCGCAACCATCATGGTCGCTATCAACAAAGTTGACCTCCCCACTGCCAACACCGACCGAGTCAAACAACAACTCCAGGAGCAGGATCTGGCACCCGAAGAATGGGGCGGCTCGACAATCACCACCGAAGTCAGCGCGATCAAAGGAACGGGTATCAAAGACCTGCTTGAAATGGTCTCCCTGCAGGCTGAAGTTCTCGAACTCAAAGCCAGCTCGAAAACCGATGCACGCGCCACCGTCATCGAAGCCCAGGTCGAACCCGGTCGCGGCCCCACCGGCACAGTCATTGTAAAAATGGGCACCCTCAAAGTCGGTGCATCCTTCATCTGCGGAAATCACTGGGGAAAAATTAAACAACTCATAAACGACCAGGGCAAACCCATCAGGTCAGCCGGTCCCGCCACTCCTGTCAAAATTCTCGGATTCAGCGGCCTGCCCCTTGCCGGAGACGAACTCGTCGTGATGGACTCCGACCGCAGCGCCCGCCAGCTTAGCACAGAGCGCATCAACGATGAGCGTATCAGTAAACTCACAGCTCCAAAGCGTGCTACGCTTGAAAGTCTTTTTGATAATATCGCTGCAGACCAAAAGAAAACTCTCCGTATCGTTGTCAAAGCAGACGTCCAGGGCTCACTTGAAGCTCTGATTGCCGCTCTCGACGACCTGCCTGGTGAAAAAATCAACCTGCATATTATCCACTCTGCGGTTGGACCGGTTTCTGATTCCGATGTCCTGCTCAGCAGTGCAAGCGATGCCATTATTATTGGTTTTGGTGTCAAGGTGGAATCCAAAGCCACTACAACCGCCCGCAAAGAAGGCGTCCAGATCAAGCTTTACAGTATCATTTACGAACTCATCGACCAGGTCAAAGAAGCCATGACCGGAATGCTCGATCCGATGACACGTGAAAGTGTCGTCGGCCACGCTGAAGTCAAGCAGGTCTTTAACCTCACCAAAGGCAAAGTCGCGGGCTGCATGGTCACCGACGGACGCATCAACCGCACTTCACGCGCTCGCGTCCTCCGCGGCAGACAGCCGGTTTACGACGGCGGGCTTGCCACACTTCGCCGTTTCCACGACGAAGTAAAAGAAGTTCGTGCCGGTCTCGAATGCGGTATCAAACTCGGCGACTTCAACGAATACGAACCCGGCGATATCATCGAAGCCTACAACCTGGAAAAAGTCGCCCAGACTTTGGATTAATTTTCTTTGAAACACCGATAGCTGCTGGACTGGTCTCAGCCGACCATTCTCCTATCGCGGCAAACCGGTCCTTTCTTTATTAACAATGACAAAACGCATCCTGCGAGTTCGTGAAATTTTAAAGCGAGAACTGGGCACATCCATCAACCGCCTTGTTCGCTTCGAGTCTCCGCTCGTCACGATCAGCGACGTGGACATCACACCCGATCTCAAACAGGCCCATATCTTTATAAGTGCGATGGGAACTCCTGCGCAGCGCAAAGACGCCCTCGCTAAACTCAACGAAAAACGGGCTGCTCTCCAGTCCGAGTTTGCAAAACGAGTTGTTCTGAAAAATACGCCGCAACTGACTTTTCACATTGATGATTCAGTCGAGCGCGGCGACCGTGTCCTCGAAATCATGTCCGACCTCGGACTGCTTAATGAAGAAAAGCCTCCCTCCGAAAACGAGTAAACCAACAGCTTTATTTCAATGTCCAACAACTCTTTTCAGGAAATACACGACGCCATTCTCGCGGCTGACCGCATTCTGGTCGCCAGCCACCTTCGCCCGGACTCCGACGCCATTGGCTCCACCCTCGCCATCGCCCTTTGGCTGGAAGCCGAAGGCAAAGCAGTCACTGCGTGGAACCACGACGGACTACCGGAAAAATTTAAATTCCATCCCGGTGGCAACCTCCTTGGCAAAGCTCCTTCCGCCGAGCAGGAATTCGACCTTCTCATAGCACTCGATACCGCCGTTCTGACGCGCCTGGGCCAGTCTCTCAAAGCAGCCTCCGGCCCACCTCCCATCGTAAATATCGACCACCACGTCAGCAACAAAGCCTACGGAAAATGGAACTACATCGACTCCGCTTCCCCGGCTACGGCCCAAATACTTTTTGAGTTTTTCGAGACCTGCAAAATTCCGATCACTCCACAAATTGCCGATAATCTTTTTGCCGGTATCTCCACTGACACCGGCTCTTTTCAATACAGCTCCGTCTCTCCCCTCACCTTTCGCGTCGGGGCACGACTCCTGGAAAGTGGCGTCGATGTCGCCAAACTTTCGCAGGCCATTTACGAAAGCAAACCCAGGCGTGTTCTCGATCTCCTGCGCTTCGCATTAAACGACGCCGTCTTTTCCATGGATGACCGCGTCGTTTCCTTTACCCTCCCGCTTTCTGTCTCCGAAGATTTGCAACTCGTTCCCGAAGACAACGAAGGGATCATCGATCACCTCCGAGCTGTCGACAGCGTCATCGCTGCCGTCTTTTTTGAAGAACTGCCCGACAACCAGGTCCGCGTCAGTGCACGCTCCAAAGACCCAAAAATCGATGTCTGCAAAATCTGTCAGCAATTTAGTGGTGGCGGACATACCCTCGCCGCAGGTGCACGCATCGAGGGCAGCCTCACTCATGCACGCGAACAGTTTATGAAAAGCCTTTGTAATGAAGTCGCACGAATCTCCTGACGGCGTCCTGCTCCTGGACAAAGAATCTGCAATGACTTCCCACGACGCCGTGGCGATGCTCCGGCGTGCACTCGGAATCAAAAAAATCGGCCACTGCGGAACTCTCGACCCCCTGGCAACCGGTCTGCTCATCCTCACCATCGGTCGCGGCACAAAAATTCAGGACCTCCTGATGAGCGAAGACAAAGAATACACCGGCACCCTGCGCCTCGGTGAAAAAACCGACTCCCAGGATTCCGACGGCGATATTGTTGAGACTCTCCCGGTCCCCGAATTTTCCAACGATCAAATCCAGGTTGCCTTCAATAAATTCCGGGGTGATTTTTATCAGACTCCTCCCATGGTTTCGGCTATCAAAAAAGATGGCGTTCCCCTCTACAAACTCGCCCGCCAGGGCAAAGAAGTAAAAAGAGAACCCCGCTTCGTCCACGTTTACGGCCATAAAATCAATGAGGTTCGCCTGCCCGACATCGACTTTACGGTCACTTGCAGTAAAGGATTTTACGTCCGAACCTACGCCTTCGATATCGGCAACGAGCTCGGCTGTGGTGCCCATCTGAAAACTCTGCGCCGGACCCGCTCCGGAAAATTTCATGTAGACGATGCTGTCAGCATCAAGGCTCTGCGCGGAGATGTGGATCTCGATTTCCTTCACTCAAAAATCATCAGCCTGCCCGAGGTCTCCCGACTTCGCGGCGCATAAGTTTTTTTTCAAACCAGTCGCTTCGCTCTGCATGAAAATTCTCCAGGCACCCGAAGAACTATCGAGTCTCAATACTCCCGTTGTTTTGGCAGCAGGTGTTTTTGACGGGCTGCACCTCGGGCACGCCCAGGTCATTGGCGAAGCAAAAAGAATCAGCAGCGAAATCCCGGGATCCACACCCGTCGTCATGAGTTTCTCGCAGCACCCTGCGCAAATCCTCCGCCCCGACCGCGCCCCAAAAATGCTCTATGGGGATTTTTTAAAAAAATATCACCTGGAGAAACTCGGCATCCAGACTCTCCTCGAACTCCCCTTCACTCACGAATTTGCAGAACTTTCTCCAAACGAATTTTTAAGACGACTCTGCACAAAAAAGTCTCCGCTCGCTGCGATCTGCGTGGGCAGCGACTGGACTTTCGGAAAAGATCGCTCCGGCACCCTGGAAACTCTCCGCGAACAAGCCTCAAATTTCGGTTTCAAAGTTCACGAAATTTCCGCCGTCTCCCTCGCTGGCAAAACGATAAGCAGCACTCGCATTCGCAATGCTCTCCTCACGGGAAATCTCGACGAAGCCAACTCCTGTCTCGGACGCCCCTGGAGCATTTACGGACGGGTCACTCAGGGCAAGGGACTCGGAAAAAAACTAAATTTTCCAACAGCCAACATCCGAACGGACATCGACATCCTGTTAAAAAACGGAGTTTACGCCGTCCATGTTGCCAGTGAGGAAAATCTACACCCACTCCCCGCCGTTGCCAACATCGGGCTACGTCCGAGTATCGACGACAAAACAACTCTTCCCGTTCTCGAAGTGCACCTCCTGAATTTTGACGGCAACCTTTACACAAAAAACCTTGAGGTCCGTTTTCTCTCCCGTCTGCGCGACGAAAAAAAATTTGCCACTCTCGAAGAACTTCGCGCTGCCATCGCCGAGGACATAAAAGCTGCACAGAGAATTTTTTTCCGGGCCTCTTAAGATAATGAAAAAGAGGATAAAAAGTGGATTTTTGAATCCAAAATGGGGCGATGAAACGAGGCGAATGGAAATTCGATGAGTTGAAGAGCGGCTTTTTACGACCGATTCAGAGCGTTATATTAACAAGCCCTAATCTTTAATTTTTACCGGTGCTCCAACATCAGCATATTTGAAAAATAATTTAGCCGTTTCATCCGGCAAACGTACACCACCATTCGATGATCGGTATCCCGGCAGCTCGGCAGCATACATTCCCAAACCTGCTTCATTAAAAACCAAAAAATTCTCCATTGGCAGTTCACGAAAAGTCGCACCACTCGGAATCGAGTCCAATTCCGGATTTACGCCCGAGGCAATCACCAGCCCCTGTTCATTTACAAACTCCCCATACTGCGGCGACTTCATCACGAGATGTTTTTGTAAAATTTTAAAATCGCCCTTCGGCGTCGGCACCTCACTCCGGCCAGAGGAAATCGGCGAGTCCACAGCAATTTCCTCATCCACCAGCAAAAGTATCCGCTGCTTTGCCAATAGAATCACAATGCTTACATTTTCCTTTTTGGCACGCTCGAGAACTCTCGGTATGACTTTTACCTTCTCCTGCTGAGCAACAGGAAAAGGAGCCACTGCGCTTTCTTCCGCAACAACAAAAATGTCTGTCACCAGAATAAATAAAAATACAAATAATAAAAATCTCTTCACGACAAAGCTACTCCAGTATTTAAATTTTCCATCCTGAAACTTAAAGTAAGAAATAAAACGACTTACTTTAAGTCACCCGTTTTCCATATGCGCCTGACCATTTTATTTCTTTTTATCTCACTCCTTAGCGTCTCTGCCGCCAGGGATGAGTTTGTCGAGCCAGGCCCCTCCCCTCCCATTGCCAAAAATATCGACGTCAATATATATGTCGGCGAGGCCATCGACATCCCGCTACAGGCACTTGGTCGATCCTCAACTCAGGCCAGGTTCCTTCTCCGAAGCTACCCCTCCGCAGGGAATCTCGCAAAAATCACTCCCTCAAAAACAAAACCAGGCCACGCCACCGTTCATTACCAACACCGAAAGGGCGGTGCCCCAGGAACTACAGACTCTTTTACTTATGCCGTTCAGAGTTCCGATTCTCCTGTCTCCGCTCCCGGGAAAGTTCGGATTCATATTCTGGAGAGGCCACCGGCTTTTGAACTTCCTAAACTCATCGATTTTGGCGAAGTGATCAGCGGTCGTACAACAACAAAAACTTTCACTATCGCAAACCGCGGCGGTGGAGTCGTCGCGGGTCTGCTAAAAGTTGCTGCCCCATGGCAAATAGTCGGATCGCCAAACTACCGCCTCACCGCAGGACAAAGCAAACAAGTCGAAATCGCAATACTCCCCGAAGAACCTGCTGATCTCACAGCGCATGTATTTTTCTCACACGATGACGAAACTCTCCTCCCTGTAACCGCCAAAGCTGTCGCACCATTCAGTATCGAAAATGGCAAAATTTACCTCTCCCACCCCTTAAGTCAAAACTCTGAAAACGAAGCCAAAAGCCGAACAACCCTTAAAGTTATCAATAATCTCGATGAAGCTCTCCCCCTCAAACTTGATACCCCTGACTTCATTCTCGCAGAAAATGAAATAGAAATTCCCGCAAAGAAAACGATTTTCATTCCACTGCACGCTCAGTTCTCAGCCATGAAAGGTGGTGAAGGATTGATTACTCTCGAAGCCAACGACTACACACACACCCTTCCCGTCACACTTTACCACGCTCCCGAATCCTACACCGTTGTGCCAGGCAAGGGCATCGATTTCGGAGTATTTCCGTCAGGGGAAAATCGCTCTGCCACACTCAGATTTGCCAATACAGGTGGCACCCTTATTTCCATTGACATAAAATTTCCGGACGAAATCCAAATCGAAGGAGGCAGCCGCCTCACCCTCGAAGTCGGAGAAAAAAAAGAAAAAAACATCAGCTTTGCATCTCAAAAAATCGGTGTATTTTCCGACAGCCTGGAGCTCGTCTCCGAAAAATCTCAAAAGACCATTCCCCTCGCCGCAGAGGTTCTGCCGGCAGGCGAAACAAAGTCTGCCCTCCCGCTCACAAAAATCAGTCCGAACGATCAGTCCGAACCTGATACTTCCGATACAGAAAAAAAGACCACTTCCAAAAAGCCCGTCAAACCAACCGGACGCCAGGTTCAACTCCCGCAAAACTTCGAAAAACTTCAGGTTCTGGGCCTCACTCAAAATGCCATCCGAGTCGCCTGGAAAGCCTCCACAGATACCAGCCTCAGCCACCAGGTCCTTGCACGAGAAATCGGCCAGGACCCCGAAGGCAATGTCACCCAAACCTGGAAGCCCCTCCCAAACGTATTTTTAAATAAACAAGACGGGCTGTGGATGGCAGACATCACCGGTCTTCGCCCCGCTCAGCCTCTGAATCTTCGCATCAGCACAGTAAACAGTGAAGGCAAACCCATAGCTCTCTCTCACCCTTTTAATATCGCCAGCCTGGCATCCGCTCCCAAAAAACCCTTTCCAACAAACTGGCTCCTCGCAGCCATTCTGACCATCGCGATCCTTATCTGGATCAGATACCTCCAAATCCGCAACAAAGCCCAACACCAGAGCGATATCAAAGAACTCGATAAAATACTAAAAAGATAAACCTTCCCTTCTCAGAATGTTTTTATAAAAATGCCCCCCTTATGCAACTTGGAATGATAGGTCTCGGTCGGATGGGTGCCAATATGGTTCGGCGCATCATGAAACAAGGTCACGAATGTGTCGTCTTCGACACCAACCCCGAGACCGTCAAATCTCTCGAAGCCGAAGGTGCCACCGGAGCAGACTCTCTCGAAGACCTCGTCTCCAAACTCAAAGCACCGCGTAATGTCTGGATCATGATCCCTGCTGCAATCACTGACAAAGTCGTCGCTCAGCTTGCCGAACTTCTGGTAAAAGACGACTCCATTATCGACGGAGGAAATTCCTACTTCCGTGACGATCGCAGACGCTCCACCGAACTTCGCCCACGCGGCATCCACTACATCGACTGCGGAACCAGCGGCGGTGTCTGGGGACTCGAACGCGGCTACTGCATGATGATCGGCGGAGACAAACCCGCAGTCGAACGCCTTGATCCCATTTTCAAAGCTCTCGCACCAGGTGTGGGCGACATCCCTCGCACCGCAGGACGCGAAAAACTCGGTGGTACCGCCGAACAGGGCTACCTCCACTGCGGCCCTTCCGGTGCAGGACATTTTGTCAAAATGGTTCACAACGGCATCGAATACGGCCTCATGGCTGCCTACGGCGAAGGCCTCGACATCCTTGCAAATGCCAATATCAGCAAGCGTGAAAAAACCGACGACGCGGAAACCGCTCCCGCCATGCACAACGATCTCGATTACGATTTAAACCTGGCCGATATTTCCGAAGTCTGGCGTCGCGGCAGCGTCATCAGCTCCTGGCTCCTGGACCTCACCGCCGAAGCCTTTGCAGGAGACCCCAAACTCGATAAATTTACCGGACGCGTCTCCGACAGCGGCGAAGGCCGATGGACCATTATGGCTGCCATCGAGGAAGCCGTAAGTTGTGAAGTTCTCAGCGCAGCACTTTACTCCCGCTTCCGCTCTCGCCAGGAGCACACCATGGCCGAGAAAGTCTGCTCTGCCATGCGCTACCAGTTCGGAGGACACCTCGAAAAGCAAAGCTGATAAACCCTTTCCGTCTCAGCCTGATATTTTTTCTTACCCTGCAAATTTTTTTTATCGGATGCAGCAGCCTGCAAACCGAAAAAAAATTTGCCAGCCTGGCAGACAAGCAAAAATTCGAGGGACAGCTCCAGCGACACACACGGGAAAAATCCTGGCTGCCGGAAAAAATTAGCTTCTCAGAAAATGAAGCTCGCGATCTGCTGATCCAGGTTTACCCAAATACGGGTAAGACTCCAAAACTGCGCCTGCTTTTTTACAAAGGCAAATTTTTTGCCAGCGAAGGGCAACTCAGAAAATGGCACTCCGTCCAGGACAAACCCAACTTCCTCGGCTGGCAGGCTCTCTCCACGGCGTATCAAAGTGCAGCTCTTGTTCCCGATGGCAAAACCGAACTACGAACCGCCGCATACGATGCGGTTTACACAAAATTCGACAACCAGCAATCCGGCTACGGACTAAAGCTGCTTGATGTTTTTGCGCGTGATACGGACGAACAATTCACGATTCGCTTTTTCCGACATTGACCCCGCGCCTCTCCTGTAGTTGCTTATGGGGCTCCACATGACCATCGAGCAGACCCGCAACTTCTGTATTATCGCCCATATTGATCACGGCAAAACCACTCTTTCTGATCGTTTGCTGGAATCAACCGGCACGATCGCAAACCGCGATAAACAGGACCAGGTCCTCGACTCCATGGACCTTGAGCGTGAACGCGGCATCACGATCAAAGCTCACCCCGTCACGATGAAATACACCGATGCGGATAGTGGAAAAGACTACCGCCTCAACCTTCTCGACACACCAGGCCACGTCGATTTCGCCTACGAAGTCTCGCGAAGCCTCTCCGCCTGTGAGGGTGCCCTCCTGGTCATCGATGCCGCCCAGGGGGTAGAAGCCCAGACCGTTGCAAACGTCAACCTCGCTGCAAAACATAACCTGGTCATCATTCCGGTCATCAATAAAATTGACCTCCCAAATGCCGACCCCGAGACGGTCAAAAAACAACTCGAAGACATTCTGGCCATACCAGCGGAAGAAGCCATTCTTTGCAGCGCAAAAGCCGGAATCGGCATCGAAGGCATCCTGGAAGCTATCGTCGAGCGCATCCCCGCTCCCACACAGGTGGACAACATCACACGTGCACTCGTTTTTGACAGCGTCTTCGACGGCTACCGCGGCGTCATCGGCTACGCACGTATTGCCAGCGGTACCATAAAAGCAGGGCAAGGTGTCCGCCTCATGTCCACAAGCCGAAATTACGAAATCAAAGAAGTCGGAGTCTTTACCCCCTCGCCACTTGCACAGCCCGAGTTAAAAGCCGGAGATGTCGGATACTTCATCGCAAACATTAAAACGACTGCCGAAATTAAAATCGGTGACACGCTCACCGACTCCCGTCTGCCGAGCAAGTCCCCCCTCCCCGGCTTTCAGGAAATCCACCCCATGGTTTTCAGCGGTATTTATCCGATCAGCACTGCCGACTTCGAACATCTCAAACTCGCCATGTCCAAACTCCAGCTAAACGATGCCGCCTTCTCCTTTCAGGCCGAAAGCTCCGTCGCCCTGGGCTTTGGTTTCCGCTGCGGATTCCTCGGACTGCTGCACATGGAAATCATTCTCGAACGCCTTCGTCGCGAATACGACATGGACATCATCGCGACCTACCCAAGTGTCATTTACGAAGTCGCAAAAACCAACGGCGAAATCCTCGAAGTGGACAATCCCTCAAACCTCCCCGACATGAGCGTCGTCGAAGAAATCCGCGAACCCACCGTCAAGTGCTACGTCCTCATCCCAAACGAAAACATCGGGGACATGATGCAAATCCTCATGGACAAACGCGCCACGGTCGAGCACACCGAAAGCATCGACACCAAACGCGTCATGATCACCAGTGTCCTCCCGCTGAACGAAATACTCGTCGATTTTCACGACAAAATAAAAAGCGTCACACGCGGCTACGGCTCCATGGATTACGAACCGGCAGGCTACCGCGCCGCGGACCTGGTTAAACTCGAAATGCTTGTCAACTCTGAACCTGTCGACGCCTTTTCCAGCATTGTCCACCGCAGCAAAGCCGACTCCCGGGGACGTGCCCTCGCAGCAAAACTCAAGGAAGTCATTCCGCGCCAACTTTACCAGGTAGCAATCCAGGCGGCAGTCGGTGGAAAAATTGTCGCGCGCGAAAACGTCACCGCCCTGCGAAAAAATGTGACGGCAAAATGCTACGGCGGCGACATCACGCGAAAACGAAAACTCCTCGAAAAACAAAAAGAGGGTAAAAAACGGATGAAAGCTATCGGCAGTATAAACATCCCTCAGGAAGCCTTCATCGAAGTCCTGAAAACAGGGTAAGCTCATCTCTGCGCATATCCATCCACCCGAAACCGGATTGTGGTGATTTTCGACCTGCCACTTAAATTCGGACATCTTTGGTCAAGGTAGTAAATTATTCTTCGACTTAAATACCCCCTCTGTTTATCAGCCTCTAAAGCCAGCATGTCATTTTTCAGAAAATCCTGGCACGCCTCATGCTTACTTGTGTTCCGTGTGTGCAGAAAAAATCTCTGCCACCAAATACACAAGTTAAAAACATGATTAAATTATCCAAATACATAAGCCTTGCCCTCACACTCAGCCTCGCAACAAGCACCCTCGCAGGCGAAGGAAAATCCTTCAAAGAAGAAGTCATCATCGTCGAAGAAGAAAGAACCCCGTGGATCAACGCTTCCGCATCCACAGGCTGGGACAGCCTCTACATGTTCCGGGGAGTCAATATCCTCAGAAATAATAAATCCTACGGCTCCGCTCTCTACTGGCTTGGCGGCGATGTGACCTTTAACCTCACAAGCTCTGACTCCATTACACTTGGTGTGTGGTATGCTGTTGGCACATCTGTTGACTACAACGAGTTTAATGCCTTTGCCTCTTACACCAAAACTATTGGCAACCTGTCCCTGACAGCCGGATACACTTACTACCTGATCTGGCCAGGCATGGGCAGAGTGAGTTCGCACGAACTAAATGTCGGTGCCGCCTACGAATTTGATCTTGGATTCATGACTCTGACTCCTGGCATCACTTACTATTTTAATATCGGTCCAGGCCCCACCAACGGCGGCTTTACTCCGGTTGCTTCGAGCTACCTCGATCTTCGAGTGGATGCCAGCATCCCCGTTTACAAAGACGGCGTAATTTCCATCGACCCGTGGATCGCTTACGGAACCAACTTCCGTTACAATGCAGATAACAACGGCCACTTTTTCAACGGAGCCAACAGCCTCCAGATCGGTATTGCCGTCCCTTTCCAGATCACACGGGTTGTCGGCGTCAGCATCTACGGAGCATACAGCCGCGCCTTCAACGATCTCGCTATCACCAAACCCAATACCTTCTGGGGTGGTGCCAGCGTCAATTTTTCTTTCTGAGCAGCTTCTTCTGTTGAGAGGATACGACACGATCAGCCCTGGTTTCATTTCTGAAACCGGGGCTGTTTCATGTTCAAAAAAGGGCAGCACCGGAAAGCCGCTTTTTGCTTCATCCGGGAAGTTCGCGTTTTTTTAAAAAAATTTCCCCAACGGGGTTGCGCCCTCGGTCGGATTCATAGAAGGCGGAAAGCAACCCCGTTGGGGTAACAAGCAGGCAATAAAAATGGGGGTTCCAGAGGTGTCCTGAATCAATTATTCTTTTAGAAAATCATAAAAATCGTTATAAGAACTGCTCAAACAAAGCACTACGATGGAAACTCTGGAATTACTTGGCGTAGCCCTCGGCCTGGCAAGTCTGGCGGGCATAAATCTCTACCTCACCGTTTTTGCGACCGGCCTCGCTATCCGAATGGGCTGGCTCCAGCTTGCCCCGCAATACGAGGCACTCTCCATCCTCGGTGACCCCACGATCCTCACCATCGCAGGCGTCTTCTTCATCGCAGAATTTTTTGCCGATAAAGTTCCCTGGGTCGATACGGCCTGGGACACCGTGCATACTTTTATACGTCCGATTGGTGCGGCCTTTCTGGCCATTTCCGTTCTCGGTGACACATCGCCGGTTTTCGATGTCATTGTCGCCCTGCTCGGAGGCAGCGTTGCTCTCTCGACACACGCTGTAAAAACAGGCTCACGCCTCCTGATCAACGCCTCACCCGAACCCTTCACAAATATCGGAGCCAGCCTGGCAGGAGAAGGACTTGTCGTTGGCGGGCTGGCGGTCACTTTTCTGCATCCCATTGTTGCTCTGATTTGCTCGCTGGGCATTCTGATTCTCATCCTGGTTTTTGGACCTCGTATTGTGCGAGCGATTCGTTCGCGCCTCCGCTTTGTGTGGAGAAAAATCACCGCTCCGGCCTTCCTGAATACCAGAGCGACCACTCCTCCGAAACTTTCCTCCGCAGCAGAATCCCTTCTGCACCGCATCCACCCCGGCGAATTTCAAGTCGCTGAAACCTTCGATGCAAGCTCCGTAAAAGTTCACGAAATTCCCATAAATACCCTCGGTCAGCTCGTCGTCACCAAAGACAAAACCCTCTACTTTGTAGGCAAAGCCTGGTGGCGCTTAAAAGCTGCTCCCATTGATACTCGCGATCTCAAAGCCGCTTATCAGCGAGGCTTCCTTGCTGACCAGCTCACGCTGCATTCCGGAATTACAAACCAAAAAGCCACCCTCCTCATCGACCGGGTCACCCGTTTCCCCCTCGAAAGCTGGCTCGAAAAATTTGAGAAAGAACTGAAAGTCGAGCAACAAAAAGAAGCAGAAGAAAAGGCAGCTCCGCTCATCAATCTCCCTCTCTCTGATGACGCCTCCGATGCGGAAGCCCTGGTTTCTGCCGAAAGCAAAAAGTAACCCTGTGTGTTCACTTTTTTTCATCCCCTCTGGCTGGGCCTTCTTCTTCCGCTCTGGCTCTTCCTGGGGTGGTTTTTCCGCTCCACCCCGGAGTCAACCAGACGCCATCTTCTGCTTCCGCTTCTTCTTCACGGACTAACTGCAAGCAGTATCCTCCTGGCACTGTCGACACCTGTTTTTCTGAAACTCTCTCCACCACAGCCCCAGCTCGCCATTGCTGTGTCAAAACAGGATTATGAAAACGCACTCCCCTCAATCCAAAAAATCCAAAACAAGCTCCCTCCCACTGCTCAGGTCAGTATTCAATCGGCAGAAGCACCCATCGAAAATCTGCTTCTAAAAGCCAGTGCATCCCTCCCCCGGGTCTCGCGCACCCTCTTTTTTACAAAGACAAGCTCTCTCGCTCTCAGCAACGACGAGGACTGGAATAAAAAAATAAATACTCTCCTCTCCATAAACTCCCACCGCCCCATCGACGTCGTCCTGCTTCCCGAAAACGAATTCTCACACACCAGCGTCGCTATCGCTTCCCTCACCCTCCCCCACTCCATCGCCCCCAACGAACCTTTCACACTAAAAGTCCACCTCGCATCCAACAAACACACCACCGGAACCTGCCAAATATTCCTCAACGGCCTCCTCTCTCAAACCCTCCCCTACGACTTCACCGGCACCACAAATCTCAGCATCCCCTCCCTGAAAACCAACGAAAAGCTAAGCTCTCTCGAAGTCATCCTCCGGCCTGACAGCTCCGCACGGTCCAAAAACAACTCTCTTAAAACCTACCTCAGTACCACCGCAGAACCCTCTCTCCTGCTCGCCTCCCCCGATCTCAAAAGCCTCCAACCACTGGCTCAGTTTCTGCGCGAAGCCAAATTTAAAACCACACTCCTCCGCAGCTCCGAGCTTCCATCCGACGCAAGCACCCTTTCGAAACACTCCCTCATCCTTCTCAGCAACACGCCTGCCACAACACTGACGCCTACCCAAATCACAACTCTCGAACACTGGATTCACAACGCCGGAGGCAGCCTCCTGGTCAGTGGCGGACTCCACTCTTTCAGCAACGGCGATTACTTTGGCAGCTCCCTGGAAAAATTCCTCCCCGTCCTCTCACGCCCCCCGGAAACAAAAAAACAATCCGCCCTCGCCCTCCTCTGTGTCCTCGACCGCTCTGGCTCCATGAACGCACGTATCGGAGACAAAACCAAAATGCAACTCACCAACCAGGCCGCAGCCCGTGCACTCGAACTCCTCACCAGCAACGACTACTTCGGAATCCACGCCGTCGATTTTAAAACCCTCTTCACCCTCCCCCTCCGACGCACAGGCAGCAGCCAAAACGAACAAAAAAAACTTCGTGATCTTGCTCTCAGCACCACACCTGGCGGTAGCGGTATCGCTGTTTTCACCGCCCTCGACGACGCTTACAAGGTGCTGCAAAAAAATCCTGCCTCCGCCAAACACCTCATACTTTTCGCCGACGCTTCCGACGTAAAAGAAAAAAAACGCGACGCCGAAAGCGCCCTCGACCTTGTCTCCCGCATGCTCACACAAAAAATAACCACCTCTGTCGTCGCCCTCGGCAACTCCGACGATATCGATACCCAGTTTCTGAGAACTCTGGCTCGGCACGGCCACGGACGCTTTTACCTCACCAACGATGCAAATTCCCTGCCCCGACTCTTTGCCATCGAAACCACCCGAGTCAAACAACGTCCCTTCAGCGAAAAACCTACCTTCCCACTCCCCCCCTCCCCACTCCCGCGTCCTCTGCGCGGGATCGACTGGACAACTGCTCCGCCGCTCACCGGATACCAGATCACAAGCCTGAAACCCACAGCCACACCCCTCCTCAATACCGATACCGGAGACCCACTCCTGAGCACCTGGAGTTTCGGCATCGGAAAAGTCAGCACCTTCACCTCCGATCTCACCGCCCACTGGTCCCACGAATGGTTTACCTGGGCCGCCTTCCCCCGCTTCCTCACCCAACTCCTCCGCAGCCTGGAAATATCTCCTGCCAAACAAAAAGAGGGTCTCCAGATTATTGATGAAAACTGGCAGTTTCTGAAAAATAAAAGTGGCTACCTCCTCACCCTCAGCACCCAGGGAGAAAATACCAACGAAGACCTCCAGCTCCTTTCCACAGACCCGACAGCTAAACCTCTCCCCCTGCGCCTCATTGCTGCAAATCGCTACCAGGCCGAAATTCCTCTTTCCAACACGCAGGAAAGCCAGCTCTTTTTTCTTCCCGGCCAGGATGCCCCGCTCATCACCCCGGCCCGAACCCGTAAACTCCCCGCAACAAATGAAAAAATCCGCCAGCGCCTGCAAAAGCTTACCACAGCCAGCGGCGGAACCTTTTTCAAAAACCCCGAAGAAATTTCTGAAAAAATCCATCAGATAAACAGCGAACAGAAAGACGAAAAAAGCACGCCTCTCGCCCCCTTCCTCCTGATTCTCGCTATCCTTCTTTTCAGTTCAGAAATCCTCCACCGTCACTTTCGCAGCGCATGATTGAGGTGCAGGCAGAAAATTTAAATATCCAACCATGAGTTCACGGAGGGCGTGGAATAAGCCGGGCACTATTGCTCGTAAAATTCTCGCGGGGAAATAATCCTGACAGGAAGTCGGCTGGCCACATCCGGAAGGTCGTAATCTCCGGGGATCAAAATATCTGCCTCCACGGCAATCGCAAAGAGCCATTTCAGGGAAATGACTGGTAACGACCGCGTAGTGTGACGTTCGCAACATTCCGCGGTCGTTTTGTCAAAACGACCCTACCGGTTTCAATTTTTGCCTCACCATCTTTCAATCTCACCCTTTCTCTCCATACACACGAACTTCCCGGATGGAGCATTTTTTTGCTTTTTTGCTTTTTTGCGATTTTTACGCAATTTGCAAAAAATGCCTGGGATGCCTTTGCATTCTGTGGCTTAATCCTGCGGGTTAGCTCTCACTAAACGTCGCCTTCGTCCGGAGGGTCCGGAACACACCCCTCTCAAGGCTGGAACACGGGTTCGAATCCCGCATGCGATACCATTTTTTATTTTAAAAACCCTATGCAATCGAACAAAGAAAAACGGGCACTGCAATTTGTGCAGGCAAAAGAAACTTATTCAGAAATCGGTGTGGATGTTGAAAAAGCACTGGAAATTTTAGCTCAGACACCTATTTCG
>JBKEBM010000132.1:0-2168 GCA_047973165.1 Chthoniobacterales bacterium | reverse complement strand
GGAGAACGCTCACCACGAATTTCACGGACAAATTCTGTCAGCATTCGCTGGTGCCCCTTGTCGGGTTCGGCGGCAAATTGTTTCGTCATGTCGCCCGACTCGGCAGCTTCCTGGCAGGCCGTACGTTTTTTTTCCAGCCATCCGTGCAGGCCGCCTTCTTTGCCGATTTCCGGGTGGCGGTCGTCGAGCATCGGGTAGCACGTTACGGCTGGTGCTCCGGCGATCCCTCCCGTGCGAACCTCCAGCATGTGTTCGCAGGCGACCACACCGCCCTGGCCGATGGCTTCGAGCAACTCCTTCGGAAATCTTTTGAAATTTTTTGGGGATTAAAGCGGTAGCAATCCTCCAGGTTGTCGTCGTTGATATTGCAACAGGTGTGGAGTTATGTTTCGGGCAATGCGACTAAGTTTGGCAGATGTTTCTGGCGGGTTAGCATACCGCAGCCGATGACTGCAAAGCTCATGGGTTTCATAATTTTGGAGAAAGGATGGAGCCGAAACCAAAGGCATCCGTTTTATCAAGTTGGTGAAAGCCTTCCTGCGGCTGAAAGAGGCCGCTCAGTGCGGGAAGCCAGGGTTCGTTTGCCGCCGGAGTGTATTGCGGCGAATTGATTTCCACACCGTTGATCGTAGGGACATGGGCCGCAAATAAAAAGGAGTGGATCGCGGAGTAACCCGGATTGGTTAAGTCCTGCTGGGCGAGTTGCAGTCCGCGTTCGTGTGCCCATGCAGCGGAGGCCAATGAAAAGCTGTGACCCTTGCAGGTCTTGAGAGCCAGGCCACTCCAGCCCTGTTCTTCGACCAGCGGGAGCAAATCCAGGGAAGTCAGCCCCTCATCGAGGAGGACGGGTTTTCGTTTGGTGACATCGCGCCAGTCCTGCGGGTATGCGACGATGTCGCGCGAGGTGGGTTGTTCGAGGTAGTCAAGTGCGGCGTAAGCATCTTTGTCCAGGGCTTCCAGTTGTGCCAGGTAGTCGACGACTGCGGCACTGTTTGGATTTGCTTCATTTGCATCGATGGAGAGCACAGGGGATACAATGCCCCAGGAGCGTGCGGCCTGAAAAATCTCTGCCGTTCGCCGTGCGTCCTCACTGTTGTCGCGACCGAGGGTTTTTATTTTGAAGGAACGAATGCCGCTTTTTTTGACAGCGGGGTAAACCGTTTTTTCCAAATCATCTGCCGCACCGATGATCCACCAGGCATCAAGTTTTTTGAGGGGCGACTGAAAGAGTTTACGAATTGCAGCGCAGGCCCCGCCGTTTGGAAAGTAGGCATCCACTGAAGGGAAGACCTCGTCTTCATCGTAAAAACGAAATGCCGAAGTTTGAAGGGCTCGTCCCGCCGCATCGTGAATAGCTGCGTCGAAAGGACTCGCGCAAACCACACGCGCCAGGATGGGCATTTCCGGAGCCAGGTTTTCCAGCGCGTGGTGCAGACGCAGGCCAAGCTCGAGGGGATGCAACGCCTCGTCGCCACAAAACGAAAAAAGATTTTCTGCCAGTTTTGTGCACAATCCGCGCATAGCTTTATCTTTTTCCACCCTGTCCGGGGTGGCACCAGGCCAGGCCCACAGGTCGCTTAGGTAAATAGAACCGAAGCCGGTAGCCTCGTTTTCGCCGACGCGGAACGTTACGCTCACACGCGCCTCGGTGGCTTTTGTAATCAGACCCGAACTGAGCTGCAGTGGTTTCAGAAATGGCTGGTCGATAAAGTCAATCGTAGCTTGGTGAATTTGTACTTTCATCATCCCGCTACTTAAAGGACTTCAGCACTCCGACAAGAATAAAGAGGTTTTTCGTTTTTTTCGATAGTGTAAAAAAGTATCTGTAAAAGCAAGCCTGCCTCAAAAGTTGAAAATTTCTGGTATTAGCCCCCTTCAGAGTCTGTTTTTTTTTGCTCCGGTAGGGTCATTTTCGCCTCATCTTCTTTTATCCTCACCCTTTCTCTCCGGATGAACTTGTTTTTCTGCATTCTGCATGCCGTCCTGAATTTGAGTGGATTAAAACAAGACCCTTGAAAATTTTTTTGCTACGCTACATAAAACCTCACTTTTTTTCGCAGCTAAAAATTTTTCACCACACCACTTTTTTAAAATTTATGCCATCCACCGAAAATCCCGCTAACCCACTGCGCGAAGGACTCTCCAGTCGCCTCCTGGCCGAGCCCTGC
>JBKEBM010000078.1:0-4053 GCA_047973165.1 Chthoniobacterales bacterium | reverse complement strand
TTTGATTTTGCCTACAGACGCAAAGTCAATGCCGGTGCCATCAACAAAGGCATCACCTACGCCGAATGGGATGACCATGTTGCTTTTCAGGAAAATATTAAAATGGAAAAAACCACCGGTATTCCGGCGGATAAAGATCAGGAAATCATGGAAGGCTTTGCTAAGACACTGAAAACAGTTGTCAGTGAAAAAGTGCCTCACCTCGTTGACTGCGAGACCCCCACAGTCCTTTTCAATCTTTGTGAAAGCAATGGCGTTCGCTATCTTTTTGTAATTAACGATAAGCGAACCTATGATGACCGCGTCGGAAAGTTTCGTGGCATCATGGGAAAATCTGTTCCGCAAACCGTCACCGTGCGCTTACATGATAAAGAGAATGCTCCAAAGGCTGTTTACGATCTGCTAACCAAAACAAAACTCCCAATCTCTCAGAAGGAAGGCTATATTTCTTTCCCTGTAGATTTGGACTCTCTCGGCGGCAAAATCATTGAACTATATCCTGATAACATTGATAAAATATGTGTATCAGCTGTTAAAAATACAAACAACTTAGTAGAAGCCTGTAACATATCAATCAATATGAACGATCCTGCCAATGCTAATATTAAAGGACTTCAACCTCTCCGCATCGATGTAATAGATCCTGACGGAAACACGCATGAAGATAGTGACTGGATTTGCTTAGAGAATGGTACAGGAACTTATAAATTCACACCGGCATGGAATGATCCCGCCGGAAAGTGGACGATTCGCGTAAAGGACCTCACCGCCGGTCTTTCGACTGAAACCTCCATAACACTAACAGCTTCAACCCAAAACTAATTACTTATATTATGAAACGAATACTAATAATAAACTTAATCATTTTTCTAACAACTCATCTATCTTACAGCTCCGATAAGCCTCCTATCCTAAAACCAAAATTAGACGCTAAAGAGTCTACAGATTATAATGGAAAAAGAGCTATCACCAATGAAGGTTCTTTAGGTGGTGAATTTGTCTTTGAAGAAGGTCTAGGAAGTGTAGCCATTATTAAAAGTGATCTGAACGGCAAAAATGCTCTAAAATTTGAACCGCAATCCAACCGAAAAGAGGAATCAGAAAATCTACCCTGCATTTATTTTGAAAATATTCCTGAAAGTTTCCCAGATGGTCTAACAGCTGAGTTTCGTATAAAACCCGAACCTACACCTTTTCTAAATAAAGTTTATGAAATTTTTTCTGCAAGAGCTTCTGACAGAGGACCAGGCTTAGGAATTTTTTACCAGGCAGCCTATGGAGATCATATAAACGTAGTCTCCGGAGATGGTGGAGTAGACGCTCTAATTTGGGGCATCCGAAAATACGATACTCAGGAAAACCCTGTAGTGTATGGTCAGTGGCTACACGTCACCGTAGTCTATGATATAGAAAAACTTCAATTTCTCCTCTACCTAAATGGCAAATTAACCAAAGAAAGTGAAACCGGACTGGAACTTACACCACTCGACCCAATAGCAACCATTGGCGCTTATCGCAAAGGTTATGCTTATCCTTTTTTTGGAGAAATGACCGATATTGCAATCTACGACTATGTTCGCACTCCGGAACAAATTCAGGATGCTGCTGCACTACAATAGTTTTCGAGTTTTGAACCCTCTCTCTTTTAATCAGTTTCTATATCAAAAAACTTTTTTAAAGCGATGCAAAGTAACTCGCGCGAGCCTTACTCCATTGGCATTGCGACCGGAGATATCACACCGCCTGTCGGCCTTCCTTTAGCGGGATTTTCCGCTCCCGGAGCTCACTCATCTACCGGTGTTTACCATCCGTTAAGAACAATCGCGACAGCCATCGACGATGGAGATACCGCTACCCTGATTATTAGTGCGGAATGGCTTGGCTTTTATAACCTGACAAACCGTATCCGAAAAAGCATAACTGAAACAACAGGGCTACCCGAAGCACAAATCATCCTCGCGGCAACCCACACCCACTGCGGCCCCGCATTTCGTGAAGATCATATCCTATCGTCCGGTGAAACCGACCCCGATTATCTCGACAAGGCTGTAGCAACCATCACCGGAACCGCCCATCGCGCCTGGAAATATCGTTGCCCCGCTCGCCTGTTCTTCGGCACTGCCCGCCGCTCATTCGGTATAAACCGCAGATTTCCGGACCTCGATAATCCAGGGCGCATCCAGCGAAAAATGGCACCAAACCCGGACGGCTTTGCAAATCATACCGTCTCGGTGCTCGCAATCGAAAGCCAGCAGACAATACGCAGCATATTATTCAGCTACGCCTGCCACCCCACTTCACGCGGTGGCCTCTTATTCGGAGGAGATTATGTCGGCTTTGCCTACGATGAAATCCAGGATACGCTTTTCAACGTCCAACCAGCCTTTATGCAGGGCTGCTGTGGAGACATCAGACCCAAACCAAGCACACCAGACGGTAAAGATTTTTACCCACTCACCCTTGCAGAAACTCAGGAACGTGGTCGCGAACTCGGAGCAGCCGTCGTCGATCTCATACAAAACGGAAAGCTCGACCCCATCACCGGACCGATAGCAATTCAACAAAACTTCCTTCCCCTGCAAACCGAACCCGTCGATCAGCAGGCAATGCAGGAGGCTCTGCTCAACCCCGACGCATCCCCTGGCCAAAAAAGATGGGCAGACTATCACAAAAATCGCTTCGACAAAGGACTACCCGAAGAGCGTGAAGTCCCTCTCGAAATCCAAACAATCCGTTTTGGCTCTTCCCTCGCAATCCCCTGCCTCAGCGGAGAAATGACCATCGAGCATGCCTTGCGCCTGAAACACGAACTTCAGCCATACTTCTCCCACGTCTTCCCTGTCGCCTACACGAATGACAATATCGGCTACGTCCCGGTAAAACGCCAATTCACAGAGCTTGGATACGAAGTAGTGGACTCCAATCAACTATTTTTACGAACAGGCCGCTACCTCCCCGAAACCGAAGATCAAATCCATGCGACCATTCATTCCATGTTAGACATCCCAAAAAACTGAAAATTATGAACCGCTGGACTCTTTTTGTGCACCAGAAAGTGAAGAGGCCTTGAAAAAAGCCATTAGTGAAGTCATTGTCAAAAATTCTTAACTTAAAATTATGAGTAAAATAACACCGCCCGCCATGCCCCATCGCTGGGGTGCTGAAGAAAAAGAACAACTCATCCAAATGCTGGAACAGGAAACCCTGTTCTACTGGAAAGGTCCGAAAACACAGCTTCTCACAGAGCGTTTTCAGCAGCACTATCCATTCGACTACGTGATGCCCTGTTCCTCCGGCACGGCGGCCATTCACATCGCCGTTGCCGCTCTGAATCTCAAACCCGGTGATGAAGTTATCGTCCCGCCTATCACCGACATGGGCACGGTCATCGGAGTTCTTTATCAACAAGCCGTCCCCGTCTTTGCCGACCTCGGAGCGCATACTTATAATCTCGATCCCGAAGATGTTCGTAAAAAAATTACGCCGAAGACCCGCGCCATCATCGCAGTTCACCTGACCGGTAACCCCTGCCCTCTCGAAGAACTTCTGAAAATATCTGCCGAACACAACATCGCCCTCATCGAAGACTGCGCCCAGGCCTGGGGCGCAAAATACGACGGCAAACCCATCGGCACCCTCGGAGATATCGCCTGCTATTCGCTGAATGATTTCAAACACATCGGCTGCGGCGACGGCGGTATCGTCGCCTCCTCCAATCCCAAATACGGAGAGCTTTTACAAAAATACGGAGACAAGGCCTATGATCGCGTCACCGGGACCCGCGCCCCCGCCTTCCTCGCGCCGAACTACCGAATCAGCGAACCGCAAAGTGCCGTCGCCGCCGCACAAATGGACCGCATGGTCTCCATCACAGAACGCAGAAACGAACTCGGAATGCGCCTCAGCGCAAAACTCGAAGGCCTGCCCGGAATTGCTTTGCCGGAATTTTCTCCCAGGGCATATCCGACATTTTGGTTCTATCTGATGCGTCTGAATGAAGGCGAACTCACCTGCGACCGCGCAGAATTTGTGAAAGCACTCCAGGACGAAGGC
>JBKEBM010000075.1:0-11933 GCA_047973165.1 Chthoniobacterales bacterium | reverse complement strand
TTTCGGCGATACGAAATTTTTCATAGGTGTTCCCTTTCATTCGCCAGCAGCGGAGGGAGTTTGGCAGCCCGAGTTTATCAAGAACAAGTGAGATATTGCAGCCGACGGAGGGGGAGTCGTCTGGCTCAGACACACATTTACGCAAACAACTCCTGAATCCCGATTTCGAAGAAGACAGCGATAATATAGGCCTGCCGGGTGGATGAGTGATTGCCCCCGATTCCGTTGTTACCCTAAACAGAGAAGATCCTGCTGAAGGGACAACGTCTGGATTTCGTGACTTTTTTTCTCGGAATAAATGATTGTTTTAAAATTCCGCCGGATGATCCCAGCGGCAATGCGGTGTATCCCAACGAAGCGGGCGGCGCCGCGATCGGTGGCTGCATTTATTTCTGGCTGAAGAATCGTTTGGAGGCCTCAACGGTTTCGAGCAGGCAGAGTTTGTATGATGGAATTTGATGTTGTGTCGGAACCTTCGGCTGCTCTGCTGGTGGCACTTGGAAGTTGATTGATTTGTGTCTGCGGGACCAACCTGTTGGGAATCAATTTCCGGAGATATGGTAGTGATTGAAGAAAGTTATCAGGCTTTTTTCTTCGCTGCGTGGGCCGGGTCGAAGAAAATTTTGACGTCGGCTTTTTCGTTGCCGAGGAGGACTTGTGCACGCTTGAGAGCATTGCGCGTAGCAAGGTTTGGGTTTTTTATTGAGCCGAGAAAGAAGTTTTCACGGCCCAGAATTTTGAGGACTCCGGTGTCGCGCATGATGCGATAAACGTCTTTGGTGGCTCCGCTGAGGAGAAGGTGCCGGCCTGTGCTGCGGAGATACAGGATGAGTTCTTCGAGCGCCATGATGCTGGTGGCATCGAGGTTTCGTGCATTTCTCATGCGGAGGATGACGGCCCGCAGGTTGGAGTCGCGACAGACCTGGCGTATCTCGTCGCGGAAGAGGTCGGCAGCTCCAAAGAAGAGTTCTCCTTCGACATGGATGATTGAGATATGGGGATGATCTTTTTCGGGGGTATTGACTTCGGCAAGGTTTCCTTCGTCGTTGAAGGAGTATTCGATCAGTTTGGGGCTGCTGGCTTTTCTTAAAAAGAGGGCAATGGAGGTTGTGACTCCAAGAAAAATAGCGATGTCGAGTGGCAGAATGATCGAAGCAATGAATGTGGTGATCAGCACAGCAGCATCAGATTTTGTCGATCGAAAGGCGATACGTATTCGCTTCCAGTCCAGGAGTGAAATGGCTACGTAGATAACGACAGCGGCGAGGGCAGCTTTGGGGATATAATGTGTGAGAGGACCGATGAAAAGTGCTCCCAGCAGGCAAACGCTTCCGCAGACAAGGGCAGATACAGGGGAAACGGCACCGCTTTGATAGTTGAGTGCTGTGCGGGTGGGGGAGGCGGATGCAGGCATTCCGGAGAAAAACCCCGAGGCGATATTTGCAAAACCGAGTCCAAAAAATTCCTGGTTTGTATTTACGATTTGTCCGGAGCGGCTGCTAATGGTTTTTGCCATGATGCTTGTTTCCATCGAGGCGAGAAAGGCGATGGCCAGGGCCGGAGCAACCATGGTGTAAAAAAGTTTGTAGTTGGCGGGTGGGATGGTCATCGACCAAAATCCGGATGGCATCGCCGTTGCTGTGGGTATTTCAAAGCCGAGATAAACAAGACCGACGCCTGCAAAGCTGGCCAGTATCAGGCCCATGGCAACATCCGGCAGTCGTGGTAAAAGTTTTTTGATTCCCCAGATGCTTAGGAAGGTTGCCACACCGAGAGCGAGGGTGCTGAAGTGAGTTTGGTTGAGTGCCCGGAGCGTGTGCCAAAGAACTTCCAGCATGGTGGAGGAGGTTTTGATCTGAAAGCCCAGGAGTTGATGAAGCTGATTGGATATAATGAGCAGAGCGGCGCCGCTGATGTATCCGATAATGACACTTCGTGAGATGAATTTGAGCATCGCTGAAAACTGGAAAATGGAGGCAATTAACAAAAAAATACCAACCAGGATGACAACCAGGGAAACTGCCTGAAGACGATCAACTCCTGGCGGAAAATTTTGAAAAACGCTGAGTAGCATGACGGCTGTGGCGTTTGTCGGCCCCATTACGGTGTGGCGTGAACTGCAAAAAAAGGAACCGACAATGCCCGATACAGCTGCACAGTAAACGCCGTATTTAATAGGGAGGCCGGCGATGATGGCGTAAGCGATTGCCTGCGGAAAGGCGAGAAGGGCGACATTGATACCGGCCCGGAGGTCTTTTTTGAAAAGACTGGAATTGTAGCCCTGAAGTGCTTTGAGGATCGGGAGCGGACTGAGCTGTGCTCCGCGAATCTGATTCAGCAGGACTTTCCAGCCCAGGTGAATAAAAGTGAATGGCCTGCCAGATCGCAGGCTCATCTGCGAGAAACGAATATCGAGGTGGCTTTAATCACTTGCCCGAGTTTAGTGCAAACATCGGGGCGTATTCAATCAAGGAATTGTTTTTTGGGTGTGCCCTTGAAACAGAATGCGCAAGGCTTATCTCTTTTTTCTGCTGGTGCGTTACTGACAGGCTTCGCATTCTTCACCGTTTTGCATGGCCTGGATGCTGCAGGCTTTTTTCTCGGCTTCGGTGTAGTCCTGTTTGCCGGAGTTGGCTATGCCGCCTCTTATTTCTTTTTTGACGTCGATGGTGGCTTTTTCGATGTTGGAGGCTTGCAGGGAGCGCAGGTAATAGGTGGTTTTGAGACCTTTGTCCCAGGCGCGTCGATACATGTGACTCAGGATTTTGAGGTCGGGCGTGGCGAGGTAGAGGTTGACGCTTTGGGCCTGGTCGATCCACTTTTGACGACGGGCGGCGGCATCGATCATGTATTGGTAGCCTACGCTGAAGACGGTTTTGTGTTTTTCTTTGAGGGCTTCGGGGATGGAGTCGATGGAGTCGAGTTCGCCGTCGAAGTATTTTAGCTGGTCGAGCATGTCCTGGCTCCAGAGGTTTTCTTTTTTGAGGTCGTTGACGAGTTCGCGGTTGAGGACGATGAAGTCGCCGGAGAGGTTACTTTTTACGTAGAGGTTTTTGTAGTTGGGTTCGATGCAGGGGGTGGTGCCCATGATGTTTGAGATGGTTGCGGTGGGGGCGATGGCCAGGACGTTGGAGTTGCGCATGCCGTGTGTGGCGATTTTTTCACGGACGAAGGTCCAGTCCATTTTTCCGCTGCGGGGGATATCGATTTTTTTGTCGCGTTCGTTTTCGAGGAGGTCGAGGGTGTCCTGCGGGAGGAGGCCGCGGTCCCATTTGGAGCCTTTGTAGCTGGAGTAGGTGCCGAGTTCGGCTGCTAAATCACTGCTTGCGCTGTAGGCGTAGTAGGCGATGGCTTCCATGAATTCGTCGTTGAATTCGACGGCTGCTTCGGAGGCGAAGGGGAGGCCGCGTTTGTAGAGAGCGTTTTGGAGGCCCATGACGCCGAGGCCGATGGGGCGGTGGCGGGAGTTTGCGGTTTTGGCGGCCTGGGTTGGGTAGAAGTTGATGTCGATGACGTTGTCGAGTGCACGGATGGCGACGGTGATGGTCTCTTTTAGCATCTCGTGGTCGAGGGTGCCGTCGGGGGTGATGTGGGTGTCGAGGACGACGGAGCCGAGGTTGCAGACGGCGGTTTCTTCGTCGGAGGTGTTGAGGGTGATTTCGGTGCAGAGGTTGCTGGAGTGGATGACGCCGCAGTGGTCCTGTGGTGAGCGGAGGTTGCAGGGGTCTTTGAAGGTGATCCATGGGTGGCCGGTCTCGAAGAGCATTTTGAGCATGCTTTTCCAGAGATCGAGAGCGGGGAGCTGGCGGGACCAGATTTTACCGTCGGCGGCCATTTGCTCGTATTCTTCGTAGCGGGTTTCAAAGGCTTTGCCGTAGAGGTCGTGGAGGTCGGGAACCTGGTTGGAGCGGAAGAGGGTCCAGGCCTGGCGGTTTTCCATGCGTTTCATGAAGAGGTCGGGGACCCAGTTGGCGGTGTTCATGTCGTGGCAGCGGCGGCGGTCGTCGCCGGTGTTGCGGCGGAGCTCGAGAAAGTCTTCGATGTCGTTGTGCCAGGTTTCGAGGTAGGCGCAGCCGGAGCCCCGGCGTTTACCACCCTGGTTGACGGCGACGAGCTGGTCGTTGTGGAGCTTTAAAAACGGAATGATGCCCTGGGATTCGCCGTTGGTGCCCTGGATGTAGGAGCCAGTGCCGCGGACGGCGGTCCAGGAGCCGCCGAGGCCGCCAGCCCATTTGGAGAGGTAGGCATTTTCGGAGATGCCACGCTGCATGATGGACTCGATGGAGTCGTCCACCTTGTAAAGGTAGCAGGAGGAGAGCTGGGAGTGGAGGGTACCGCTATTGAATAGGGTCGGTGTAGAGGAGCAGAAGCGGCGGCCTTTGTAGAGGTTGTAGAGGCGGATGACCCAGGTTTCGGGGTCGGTTTTTTCGTTTTTGAAGAGGCCCATGGCGACGCGCATCCAGAAAAACTGGGGGGTTTCGAGGCGGCGTGCTTTGGTGCTGGTTTTGTCAACGATGAGGTAGCGGTCGTAGAGGGTTTGGATGCCGAGGTAGTCGAAATCGAGGTCGGCCGTGGGATCGAAGGATTCGGTGATGCGGTCGAGGTCGTATTTTTCGAGGAGGTCGGGGTGGAGGCGTTTGATGGCGACGCCGTGTTTTAAATAAGTTTTGAAGGCAGTTTGGTGGGCGGTGCGGAGCTTTTCGATTCCGTCGCTGTGGATGGACCAGTCGAGAACTTCTTCGTAGATGTAGGAGAGGAGGATGCGTCCGGCAAATTTTGCAAAGCCGGCGTCTTTTTCGATGAGGGATTTTGCGTTGAGGATGATGGTGTTTCGGAGGTCGGATTCGCGGATTTCTGCGCCGATGGAGCGGCGGAGTTCCTGTTCGATTTCTTTTTCGGAGAGGCAGAGGTCGAGGCCGATGGAGGCAAAGGCGATACGTTTTTTTAGTTCGCTGCCGTCCCACATGTGGGATTGACCGTCTTCGGTGGTTACGGTGATGAAGTAGTCCTGCGCGATGTCTTCGGTGGGTGCATTTTCTTCGATACGAAGGCGGGCGCGTTCGTCGCGGTAGCGGATGTAGTGGGCGGCGGCTTTGAAAAAGCCCTGGCGCATGAGTTCTTCCTGGACGAGGTCCTGGACGTCTTCGATGTGGACGAAGGATTGGTCTCCGTGGCGGATGATGTCGGTGACGGCGCGTGCGACTTCGGTGGCGGGTTCGGGGTTTTCTTTGATTGTCAGGAAAGCTTTGCGGACGGCGATTTCGATTTTTGTTTCGGACCAGGGGACGACGTTGCCGTTGCGACGAATGAGGCGAACGGGGAGGGCGTGGGGCTGGGTGCCGCTGGCGATGGTGCCGCCCTGCTCCATGGAGCGGCGGAAGGCGAGCGATTTGGCTACGTCGTAGGCGTCGTTTTCGAGGAGGGCTTTTTCGATGAGTAAATAAAGGTCGGCCTGGGAGAGGCGGAGGCGTCCGCCTTCGTCGAGAGATTTTGTGAGAGAACCTGCGACGGCGTGGGCGACGTCGGAGACGAAGCGGCGGTTTTCTTCGGAGAAGATGGAGTCTTCTTTTTCTTTGCGAGCGATGAGGAGGTCGGTGAGGGAATTGCCGATGGCGTCGGCAACGTCTTCGAGGGAGAAGGTTGATTCTTTGTTGCCGCGGAGGACGACGATGTCGGGAATGGGCTGGCGGTGGTCGGTGGGCAGAACTTCGCGCCAGTTGTAGCGTGAGGAGGTGTCGTCATTTCCGTTGCTGGTGAAGCGGTCGGTGATGACTTGCTTGAGTTGAAAATCTTCGTCGAGTGTGAGTTTGGAATACATGGGTGGGTTAAAGTCTGTTAGTTTTTAGTGTTCAGTTTTCAGTGGGGGTTTTTTATTTGGGTAGCCGTTTTTGGATGCTTTGGATCAGGTCCTGGAGTATGGCGAAGATTTCGCGGGTTTCCTGGATCATTTAATGGGAGTTGGTGAGAGGTGGGGTGTTTAGGGATTGGTTTATGCGGTCAACTGATGTAGAGTTGGGTTCGGAATTCGCTGCAGGAGCCTTTGGCAATGTTTGAAGGGATGGAGATGGAGGCACGCCGGAGTTGGTCTTTGAGAGAGAAATCTCTGATGGGTTTCGTGGCGACACAAATGTCGACGGCGAGCTGAGAGGCTCGTTTCCAAACATCAAGGTCTTCAAAAATCTTAAGCATTGAAGTCGTTCTTTAAAAAGACGGGAAATTATCGGCCAAACCTGAACACTGACAAACTTCGTTATAAATCATCGTCGTTTACTTCGCCGAGGGCGGAGGCTTTTTGGTATTCGGTGACACGACCTTCGAAGAAGTTTTGCTCTTTTTTGATGTCCATCATTTCGGCGAGCCAGGGGAAGGGGTTGGAGGGGGTGGTTTCGCAGAGCGGAGTGAGACCACAGGAGGTGAGGCGGCGGTCGGCGATGTAGTCGATGTATTGTTCGAATTCGGCGGCGTTGAGACCCAGGCCGGCGACGGGGAGACAGTCGCGGATGAATTCTTTTTCGAGGCTGATGCCTTCGGCCATGGTCTGGCGGAGGTCTTCTTTAAATTCGGCGGTCCAGATGTCGGGGTTTTCATCGGCGAGGTCCATGAGGAGGTTGCGGAGAAGCTCGATGTGATTGGATTCGTCGCGCAGAGTGTAACGGAACATCTGGCCGATACCGGGGAATTTGTTTTGTCGATAAAGGCTGAGAACCATGCCGAAGAGGCCGTAAAACTGAGTGCCTTCCATACACTGGCCGAAGAGGAACATGTTTTTGGCGAGGGCTTGTTTGTTTTCGGTGAGGGTCATGTCCACACCGGTGCGCAGCTCGCGGGAGTTGGAGACGTTGTAGGCCGTTTTCTTTTTGATGGATTCGATGTCTTCGAACATGGCTTCGCATTCATGCGGGTTGATACCGAGCGAGGAGATCATGTAAACGAGTGAGTCTGCGTGGATGTTTTCTTCGTGAGCGTGACGCCCGAGGACGAGTTTCAGCTCGGGGGCAGTGACGAGTTCGCGAACGACGTGGATGATGTTGTCGCCGACAATGCCTTCGGCAGCAGAGAAGTAGCCGATGGCCATTTTGATGATCCAGCGATCGACGTCGGTGATGTCGGAGGTGGAGCGCCACTGTTCGACGTCTTTTTGCATTGTGATTTCTTCGGGCTCCCAGTGGTTGGACTTCATCGTTTTGTAGAGGTCGTAGGCCCACTGGTATTTGAGCGGGAGGATGTTGAAAAACATCGTCTCTTTGCCGTTGATGACTTTTTTGGCAGCGAAGGCTTCTTCGGCTTTTGTTTTGTCGAGAATAAAGGTGCGGTTGCCGAGTTTGATTTCTGTTGTGGCCATGGTTGGAGAAGTTGTAAAATTTAAGGTTTGAAAAGTGCTCGTTGAAGATTCAAAAAAACGATCAGAAATATCCTGTGCGTTGTGTTTGAAAACAGGGAAGCCAAAATAAATTTTGAGCCGAAATGCGAGACTGCTCGACGAAACGTATTTTGTCAACGCTATACGCTATATTGTAGTAAAAAATATTCCAGCCACAAGATATTGTGGTTTTTTAGTTAAAACTTCGAGCTACCAGTTGCGTAATTTTCGTAAAGTCAAGGTGCTGTGGGACTAAGATCAAAAGGGTTTTCAGGGGGAGTTTTTTGGAGTCTTTTATTTGTCTGAATTGGTTGTGGAGTTCGCTTTCAGGAGAGCTGTTAAATGATGATTTTAACGTTAATTTTTGATTGGTTAGCACAAAAAATTGTAATTTCTTTTTTCCAGTCGGCTCTGATATTTGAAATTTTGTCCGGTCTCTTTGTCGAAAAGCAGATTTCCGGGTGTGCTCTTGTGAGACGAGGTGATATATTTTAGGGAGCGATGAGAATGCTGTGTTCAGTTTATTTTGTAATGCTGTTGATGATATCGCTGGCAGGCATTTCTGGAGTTTATGCGGATGGAGGTTTGCTTGTGGCGAAAAGGCAGGGAGAGTTGTATGATGTATCTTTATTTGTGGGGCCTTCTCCGCTGCGTGCCGGGCCTTTGGAGGTTAGTATTTTATTGAAAGAGCGTGGGAGAAAAGAAGTTCTTTCAGATGCAAAAGTCTTTGTGAAGTTCCGGTATTTATCGAGCGAAGAGGATGAAAAAAAGGAGGGTTGGAAGCCACTGTGTTGTCGGATTGAGCAGGTAAACGAGCTTGAACTTAGTCGGGAGCATGCAGCGAATCGCCTGTTGTATGGCGGGTGGGTCAGTCTGGAAAAAAGTGGTTTGTGGCAAATCGAGCTTGAGGTGGATGGAGTATCCGGTCGGGAAAAATTTATTTTACCAGTGGAGCTGGCTTCGCCGTCTTCCCCGATTTTTTCTTACTGGCCTTTTCTGATGTTTCCCGTGTTTTTTTCGACTTTGCTTGTGGCAAATCGTTGTTCGTGTCGAAAGTAATTTTTTCTTTCCAGGGTTAGTGCTCGGAATACTGATGGAGGTATCCCAAAGGCTTACCGTCACCTTTTTTAGTATGTGCACTTTGTAATCATGGGGTTATTGCCAGGAGAGCATTATACTACCTGTTTTTTATTTCTGGTTAGCTCTTCTTTTTTAGAATGATGATTCGATTACTGTTGGTACCTTTCTTATTGTTAGATATCCCCCAACAGTTTGCGGTTTTTGTAAAATTCTGAGAGTTGATCATAATGCATTCAGGAATAAGCCCCGCCTTAAAACCTGCTTTTACAATTTCGTTTTCCAGAAAAAGAATACCATTGCGTACCTCGCCGACCTCAAAAATAACGATTCCTCCAGGTTGAAGAACTCTTTTCAGTTCTCTAAGTACACCAGTCATACGGGCTACCCAATCTTCGAGAGATTTAATTTGCCAGATGCGTTTTGGATCAATCTCAATTTCGCAAAACCACATTCTTAGCCAGTTGTCTCCGACATAGTCTACTGTATCCAAAAATGGTGGCGACGTGACGACAAGCTTTACTGAACCCGCCGGGATAGAATGCGTTGAATCGGCTGATTCGCAAATAAGCTTAAAATTATTATGATCGTAATTTGAAGGAAGCGAATGGCGTAGCAACTGCTTCGTCTTCTTTAGTATGAGTGCTTTTGTATCGCGGTAGTCGGGAGCCTGCCTTCTCTTTTCGTTTATTCGCTTTTGGGCCTTTAATGAGGCTGCCTGGTTTGGTGGCAACGTGTAAACTGAGAAAAATCCTTTGGAGTGACCGGTCAGACGGTTACAGGCAACCATCTGAATCCATTCATCAATCTTATCGAACAATTCTTCTTCTTTTCGGTTACGAAAGTAAGTGCGCCAGCCATAAAGTTCGTTAAGAGTTTGAGGAGAAAAGAAGACGAGAAGATCGGTATTAATTTTTTTCGGCTTCGATAGCTGAATATCTTCAAGTCGCTGTTCAACCATTTGGATTGTTGGAGGGGTCAGGCGCGGGGCAGTGAGAATTTTGGAAAGTGGATTTGCGTCATTTCCAATAGCACGGCATCCTTTTAGTTGTGCCTCAATGAGTGTTGTTCCTCTGCCCATGAACGGATCGTAAACGACATCGCCGATCTCGCAGAAACGGTCGATGAAAAAGCCTGGAAGCTGAGGCTTGTAACAGGCTCGATACGATATCTCATGCAATGAATGTCCACTTCGTTGTTTGGATGTCCAAAATTCGTTTTCGTAAATCGGTAATCGCAGGTCAGCGAAGTGTCTTTCTTCTGTGCCTGTAGAACGATTGAACTCGAAGAATGAGCGAAGCTCATAATGAAGTTTTTCCGAAGTGTTTAAAATCGTTCGACTTTCGTTTTTTTGCATTAGGTAACCTTGGAGTGGTGCGATCTGGTAGAGAGAATCTTATGATTGACAGAGGCTTCCAAGCCTGACGTTTACGCTAGTCGAGGGTTCAAGGAAGTCGAGGCGAATAGCATCGGTAGCGGCATATGAGGTGGAGGGTGTGTAAAGAATAGTTAAAAGGAGGTGATGAATCTTTGCTGTGAACTGATTTTTTAGCCTGGTTGAGGAGGATGTGAGAACTCGCCTGTTGGAGTCAGCAGGGTTTCAATTGCTGCTGGCTTTAATCTCCAAAGTTTCCGGTTTGATTGGGCAATTTGTTCCCTTGACGCCTGAAGATATAGTGGCTGATACGATATCAGCTTCAACAGATTTATGTAGTCGGAGTGGCCATGCGTGAACGAGGGGGGTGGGTTCGATTCCTTCCCAATTAAGTAGATTGGAGTAATAATCGTCCAGGTTTTGCCTGTGGAGGTGATCTTTTTGGTTGCTGAAATAATGTAGCAGGCTGAATTTTGTTTCGATTAGGTAGTAGAGTGAATAAGTTCGCTTGCGGCTTTGCGGGCGGCCTGGTCGTCGCGGATGAGTTGGTCGAGGGTTTTTGCGTCGGCGTGGGCGGTGAGGGGGAGGGTTTTTTCGACGATACGCCAGATGTCGGGGAAGGGAATTTTGTTGTCGAGGAAGGCGGCTACGGCGATTTCGTTTGCGGCGTTGAGGACGGCGGGAAAGGATCCGCCTTTTGTGCCGGCTTCGTGAGCGAGGCGAAGGGCGGGGAAGGCGTCGTGGCGTGGGGCGGAGAATTCGAGGGTGGCGAGCCTGGCGAGGTCGAGGGAGGGGAGGGTGCCGGGGATGCGTTCGGGCCAGGTGAAGGCGTACTGGATGGGGAAGGCCATGTCGGTGTGCGAGAGCTGTGCGAGGAGAGAGCCGTCGATGAATTCGACCAGGGAGTGGATGATGCTTTGGGGGTGGATGATGGCTTCGATACGTGACATGGGGGTGTCGAAGAGCCAGTGGGCTTCGAGCATTTCGAGGCCTTTGTTGAAGAGGGTGGCGGAGTCGATGGTGATTTTTGTGCCCATTTTCCAGGTGGGGTGTTTGAGTGCCTGGGCGGGGGTGACGTGTTGGAGTTTTTCGGCGGGGAGTTGGCGGAAGGGGCCGCCGGAGCAGGTTAGGATGAGGCGGCTGATATCGGTGGTTGCTTTATTTTTACCGTCGAGGCACTGGAAGATGGCGTTGTGTTCGCTGTCAACGGGGAGGACTTTTACGCCGCGTTCTTTTGCGCGGGACATGACGATGCCACCGGCCATGACGAGGATTTCTTTGCTGGCTACGGCGATGTCTTTTCCTGCTTCGATGGCAGCGAGGGCGGGGCGCAGGCCGCCGATGCCGATGATGGAGATGAGGATGAGGTCGGCTTCGGGGAGGGTGGCGAGTTCTTCGAGGCCGTCGGAGCCGCGGAGGAGGCGGGTGTTTGCGGGGAGGCTGGGGTTGGGAGCCGTGGTGTCGGAGAGGCAGACGACGGCGGGGGTAAACTCGTGGGTTATTTTTTCCAATACTTGCGTGCTACTGTGGCAGGATGCGCCGAGGAGTTGGAAGCGGGGGGAGAGCTGGCGGATGATTTTTTGGGCACTTTGGCCGATGGAGCCGGATGCGCCGAGGATGACGATGCGTTTGGTTCGTTTTGCTGTTTCGGGCATGCGTTTTTTTATCAGAGCCCGACTTTGGAGACGAAGCGGAGGTAGAAAAAGAAGACGGGCGCGGTGAAGAGAACGCTGTCGATGAGGTCGAGGGTGCCGCCGATGCCGGGGAGGACGTGGCTGGAGTCTTTTGCGTTGGTGCTGCGTTTGATGATGGATTCGGCGAGGTCTCCGACGACGGCTACGATGCCGAGTAGGATGCCGAGGATGGGGAGGTCATACCAGGAGAGTGCGGAGAGTTTATCCGGAATCAGGAGGTAGAGGCCGTAGCTGCCGGCGACGGCGGTGAAGAGGGCACCGATGATGCCTTCCCAGGTTTTGGCGGGACTGATGTGCGGGGCGAATTTGTGGCGTCCTAAAAGGACACCGAAGCAGTAGGCACCCATGTCGGTGAATTTTGTGACCAGCAGGAGGTAGAGGATGTAGTATTGGCCGGTGAGGAGGCCTTCTTCGTTTCGCGGGAAGA
>JBKEBM010000236.1:0-5988 GCA_047973165.1 Chthoniobacterales bacterium | reverse complement strand
TGCATTTTTATTTCCCTTCCAGGTGCTCCAGACACATCGTGATAATCGGTCTCCTGGGACTACCGCCTTGAACGCATACGAGATATACTTGCGGAAGTAGGGATACCCTTCGTTGAATTGGATCAGATCGATAACTTCAGCCACATTCGAGTGCATCCGCCTGAATCTGCTGATTAATATCAAGTGGAAAACTGCTTCGGCTCCTTTTCAGCCCAGCCTTCATCCTCCAGTAACTTTCGGATTTTTGCCTGAGTGGTGATGCCGTTCAGGGATTTGGGGATGGCGGTGAGGTGGGCGTCGATATCGCCGACGATGATGGCGCAGGCTTTGGCACGGGAGATGGCGACATTCCAGCGGTTTGCGGAGAGAAGCCACTCGATCTGGTTGGCGATGTAATCCTTGCTGGATGAGGCGAGGCTGTAAATGACGACGGCAGCCTGTGCGTCGAGGCCTTTAGATTTGTGAAAAGAGGTGCAGCAAATGGCGTTTGTGGTTGTCGGAGCTTCGTCTTCTGCGGGGTAGAGCGTGCAGCCGCCGAGCACACGGTCAGGCTTAAAAATGGGAGATTCTCCCTCGAAGGGGCGTCGGCTGGTGAGGAGGAGGATGTCGGTGGGCTGGACGCCCTGGTTTTTAATCCAATGCCTGAGCAATTCATTCCGGCTTTTTGCGCGAGTTCGCGGGTGAGGTCTTCCCAGGTGCGCACGGTGATTTCTGCGGATTCGGCGGGGCGTTTTCGCCTGGCAAAATGTCGGGTGCATTCCGCGCCAAAGTCTTTGTTGTAGCAAAGAAAAAGCACCTGCTTTCCGTTGTGGGCGTGTCGTTCGGCAAATTCGGATGCCAGCCAGCTTTTTCCGGAACCCGCACCGCCGCGCACAAGCAATACGCGATTTTCCGCGAGGGCATCGAGCATTTCAAATTCGCTTGAGCAGCGCAGGAGCAAAAGACGGTCAGATTCTGAAAGAAAGTGTCCGGAGGATTCGGCACTCTCCCCGAAGAGTTCGATAAAAAGAGCGCGTGATTTTTTTACATTGGGACAGGCCGTGGCATTAGCAAAAATTTTTGTCCAGTATTCCGGGAAATTTTTAAAATTTTCTAATCCCAGGACCACGTTTTCCAGATTTAATCCGGCGGGTGGTACGGTCTGCCGGTGATCTTCACAACCGACCAGCATGGGTTGAATATAGGGAAGGTAAAAGAGCTTCCTCTGATCGGTATTGATATGCTCTTTCATTTGTTGCAGCAGGGAGCTGTATTGCGTGAAAACCTGCTTAACAGGGCTGTCGCCTTCGCCTGTCCAGCTTCCAGAGTGCTTGTGCAAGCGGAGATGTTTTTTTACTTCCAGACAAAGCATATGCCCATCGGGACCGTGAATGAGAAAATCCCCTTCGCGTTGGGTTATATTTTTACCTTTCTTATCTGAATAATAATATCCCCAACGCACGGCCCAGCCCCCCGGGAGTCCACGCAGAATTTTAGCTACTTTTAATTCATTCTCATCACACTGCTCGATGGGGCGTTGATAAAACCACTGGGCCATTCGGATTTTTTTAGATCAATTCGCTGGGTTTGGAAATTTTTTTTTAAAAATTTTGGCGCGGGGACTGGCGAGATTCCTATGTAGGAGTATGGACAAATTATTTCCTTTTCAATTCACCGACACCGACACCGACACCGACACCCCATCTACTTTGGAATTACCAAAAGATGCAAAAACAGAAGAAGATGATACACGCACCATTCAGCTCGAAGGGAGCGTTGATCGGGAGTCTTCAATGAAGGTTATTTATCAGATGCTCACGTTTGCGAATCGCTCTGACGAGCCGATTCATTTGCAAATTTTCTCGCCCGGCGGATGCGTGATCTCGGGATTAGCCATTATTGATACGATGCGGCACATCAAGCCACCAGTCTTTACCTATGCCATCGGATTCGCGGCTAGTATGGGAGCGGTGATTCTCGCTGCGGGCGAAAAAAATCACCGTTATGTGCTCCCGAGTACTTCGATTATGATTCATCAGCCACGCGGTATTGCGTTCGGTAAGATGGAGGATTTGCGCTCGACGATTGAATTTCAAAACCGTCTGGAAAAAATGCTCACCCAAGTGCTTTCAGAAGCGACTGGTAAAAGTCATCGCGCCTTACGCCGAGCGGTGAAGGCGGATAATTGGATGAGTGCACGCAAAGCTATGAAGTTCGGACTTGTGGATCATATACTTGATCGTTTCGGGCACAAATTGACCGGTGGAGAACTCCGTAAGGAGAAAAAAGGGAAAGAAAAAAAGGAGGCCAAATGATCGAAACCATCGACACCCCAATCTCACCAAACCCTTCAAATATGCAGGAAAATGATCACTCCGACGAAAGGTATGCTAAGTGGCAGAAGTTTGCAAAAAACAGCAAAGAAATCTCCGCTTCAGATGATATAAAACAAAAAAAAGAGCGCGCCACGCAACGTGCACTGAAATGGACAAAAAATGCACTGGCCGCCCTTCAAGCTGTTTCCACGCCTCAAGCTTCTCCAACAGTTTGGCGACTGGATATCGAAACAAACACTGATACGGAGAAAGACATCTTTAATAAAGCAAGGTTTCTCTTCCAACAGGCTCTAATGGAACTGAAAAAGTACGAGGTCGATAATCAGGTCCTTTTGGAAAAATTAACGGCCGTTCTTAATGGCGATAACGGTCCTGACGATTTCAAACAAATGATGGGCATAATAGAGAGATTTTTGCCCTGTTTGGACGATACACCCGCCGAAACAATACATCCTGAACTCTCTGAGAGCCTGTCTGAAGATTTAGGAGATTCTCACTCTAAATACACACCACTCTAAATATACACATCTATGAAAAAATATCCCACACAAATCACCCCACCTTTTAACCCTTGGCAGGACGAAGCATATACCACTCCGCTCCACCTTGGAAATCTGAAAATCAAACCCGTCGATTTGCTCGCGGGCACACTTGTAACGGGAGCAACCGGCAGCGGAAAAACTCGTTCACTCGTGCTCCCGCTCATCGATAAAGTAGTCGGGCGATTTGGTAACGCTCCTGATGAAAAGGCAGCCATGATCGTCATCGATGCAAAAGCTGATATGAATGAGCATATCAGCGAACTTTTTAAAAATTCACCTCGTCAGAGCGACATCTATACGCTCGGTCCAAACGGTAACTGTTGGTTCGATTTATTCGATCACTGTCGAGGATCAGCTAATCAAGCCGCTGAGTTTTTATTCGATCTGCTTGAATCCTATTACGGTGCTGGAAACAGAGGTGGAAATAATGACTCTTTTTGGGAAGAAAATGCACGCCGCTTGCTTGTATGCAGTTGCATTGTCGCAAAAGCACGCCACGGAAGCAGCCTCGGTTCAATTCCAGGATTGCAGGTCGCCTTGCAGACGATTACGTCCATCCGCCCAAATGACAGTGAAGAAGAGATCAATTTTGAAAATGAAAATAATTGTTTGCTTCCACTCAGAGAAATGTTGACCGAAGGCGTTGCCGAGGACCGCATCACCGAAAAAGAGTATCAGCATGTGATCAGCTACTGCCAAATGGACATTTTGCGCCTCCACTCAAAAACGTGGGGAATAATTTCCAACATGACCCGCAATTATCTCTCACGGCTCAACGTGGACGCCTTCACCAAGCTTTTCTGTGAGCACCCCGGAGCGAAACGTATTACCCCCGAAGCAATCATTGATGAAGGGTTGATTCTTATCATCAATTTCAGTCCCGTTCTTTTCCAGAGTGTGGCAGAACCCTTTGCGCGTGCCGTAAAGAGAGCCATTTGCACACGCATTCTTCAGCGGGCCCACCTCGTGAAAGAAGAAGGTAATGCAATCCGATATATCAATCAGCAACGGCCTGTTCTGTTTGTGATGGATGAATTTCATACCACGCTCACCCCCGGAGGTCGCGGCAACGAGGCTTTCTTTCTCGACCGCTGCCGCGAGTTTCGTTGCATGACAATACTGGCCACACAAAGTATAGAAGCCATTCGCTCACAGATGCCCAATGAGGCTGTTGTGAATCACTTGATCAACAACTGTCGAAGCAAATTTTTCTTTAACACGACTTGCCCCACGACCCGCTCATACATCCGCACTATGGTGAGCCGCTGTCGCCGTCCAAATATCGCATGGACCTATGTTGCCCGGGCACCAAAACCGATGTTTCGCCTCCCAAATTATATTTCACGCCCTTCCCCGGCACTAACCGTGCAGAGTTGTAGCACCTCTCAGGAATATGAAAAACATTTCGATGCGGATCAAATTCTTGGCAATCTGGACTGCGGCCAAGCCCTCGCGATACTTGGCAAAGGAGAATGGCTGAAATACTGCTGCGAAAATTTCGACTCCCTGCTCGGTATCCAGAGCCTGGCCGAAAGCCCGGCAAAGTAGGAAAGAAGAGGGGATGCGCGGGGGGGGAGTTCGGGCAGGAAGCATAAAAAACGCTGTCTTGCCCGAAATGGTGCATTTATAATTTAGTCATCAAAAAAAGAACAAACACCGATGGAAAAGATTATAGGAAAAACAACGGTGTCCCTAAAGTCATAAGTGCTGATAGATAAAAAAACTAAGGGACAGGCCTTGTATTTTACACCTCCTCGTCGCGCGATTTCCACTCTACATGTCCGTCTATGAAGAGGACGTTTGCGCCGCCATCGTGAATGACTCCGGGGGGGCGCCATTCGCGATCAAGAAACGAATTGGTTGTGGGTTCGCGGCTGTCACCGTGCGCACACAAAATCGTCGTTGATGGGTGTGTGACGGCCTGTTTGCGAATCCGAAGAGAATATCCCCTTCCTCCATAATCGCCCAGCGTATCGTTATTTCCAAAGTAATTGTTATACCCATAGGAAAGTCGATGATAATTCCAGTCATGGTTTCGGTTGCTCGGCTTAGGCAATGAGCTGACAAACTTAGGCAAGAACGGGAAGTTTTGACTTGGCTGGTTTGTTTTTATTTTTCATCAGGCCGATCTTGGGTGGGATCGGCCGCCAGCTACTCTTAAAATTTTACCATCCTATGGGATGGCTGTGTTTTATAGCCTATCTGCTGATCCGAATTTCGGGGTCCACCTCACCGACGACTTATAAGCTACCTTGCCAAGCTCTGATGAAGCTTCTAGATTGCACTCCCATCCAGGAAATCATTCTCCGTAAAAACCGCCTCACCCCGCACCTACCTCCCCGGCACCCCGCATCCGAAACCGCTTCGAATCGTCTCGATAGAAACCTCAAGTCCGAAAAGCCTCATGCCGTCGCTCGTATTTGTCCGCATCCGCACCGAGGACGGTCGCGAAGGCGTGGGTGAGACCGCCTATGGCCCCGGCGCGGTCACCTCCCTGATTCACGATTGGATGTCCCACCGCCTACCTTTCTGCTTACGCCGCCACCAAGGGAGCTGTCGTCGGCCTCATCCGCTCGCTGGCCCATGAATTGAAAGGAACCAACATCACCGTCAACTGCGTGATCCCCGGAGCGATCGAGGTGGAAAAAGAGAATCTGGAACTCGGCGCAAATCAAAAACTGATCGAGTGGCAAACCGTCCCCCGTCGACTCACCGCCGCCGACATCCTAGCCCCGGACTGCTTCTTCCTAAGTAACGCCGCCGGCGGTATCACCGCGCAAACTCTCACCGTGGACGGCGGCCTCATTTATCCCATCGCCGACGGTCAACTCCAAGGCCATCTGCTGGACAAAAAACGGTAGCTGATGAAAAACATTCCAAAAGAGTTCCTGCATAAAATCGCTCCTGCGCATTTTGTTGACATGAGAAAGGGTGTTGCGAGTCGGAGGGGTGGCTCCGCGAACGCTACCAAACCATCGGGCATGCTGACGCAAGGAATCGCAAACATCAATCCGTCCGATAGCGTGGGTGAGTTGTGCGTGGAGTAGAGAGACGAGGTGACTCCATGCACTAAAGGAGCGGGCTTGCTTGTCGATGCCATGTCTGCGGGCAAGTTTGGGGACAAGACCTTG
>JBKEBM010000218.1:0-20167 GCA_047973165.1 Chthoniobacterales bacterium | reverse complement strand
CTCAATTTGGCGAATACCAAAGGTCGATCTGCTCGGAGGGGGGAGGGATTTCTGCGTATTTTACGATGGAGCCATCCTTCATCGCGACATTGCCTCGCCCATTGTGGTCTGCACGGAAGTCATAAACATTTCCTCCGTTGCCCGTTAAATCCGTGCTGTCGGCATCAGCAATGAAAATCACATTGTGTTCGATCTGCTGTTGACGCAAGCCCGCCAGACGTTTGTTGAAGCCGTAGCTGACTTTTCCACCGACAGGTGATTTGTCTTCGGGACAGAGAAAGATATCCTCCGCATCTTTTGGAAATTGATAGTAATCATTCGGCGTCAGGTAGGTGTAAACGCGGCGGTGCCACCAGCGTTCCTGGCCATTTGTGCCCAAATAAGGCAATCTTCCATCGTTGTCACTGATATACAATTGTGTGCCCTGCACAAGAGAGCGCAGGTTGGACAGGCACTTCACATCTCTGCTTTTTGAAACGACGCCTTCATACGCAAGCAAAGCCAGGGTTGCCAGTATTGCCAGTATTGCCACGACCACAAGCGTTTCCACCAAACTCATACCGCGGAGGCGAGGGGAACGAATTTTGGAGTTCATATTTATTCTGTTGGAATGAGTGTGACGGCGTCCAGAGTGACGATCCCTTCGGCTTGGCTCAAGTCCAGAGTTACGCTTCCTTCCCGATCCGGAGTAAAGCGATAAGTTCCGAGAGAGATACTTTTTCCATTTTTGGGATATTTTGAAAAGTTGACCCGCTTCTCGTTCTGTTCTTCTCCTGTATCGATCAGCACCGGAGCGCGTGAAGCAAAGGATCGGCCGTCTCTGTAGATTAGTCGAACTTCGTAGAGGCCGTCTTTTGGAACTTTGAGCGGAAAGCGAGCGGAGCCTGTTCCGCTGGCATCACTTTTGCGGTAGCCGATTCCCACACAGTTACCATTTTTTTCTTTCGCCCAGTCTTCTGAAAATTCGGCCTCTTCGTCATCAATCATGATTGCTTCGGATTCGCCGGGTGTTGGTAAAATCTGCCCTGCGGCTGCCAGTTCCTTGCGGAGTTCCGGATAGGGAATTTCCTGCACGCTGGAGTCTGTCCGAATGGCCAGAGCCGCTGCCAAACCGGCGGCCTCGCCAAGAGCCATAAATACCGGCTCCATGCGGATCGAACCGTAGGCCACATGCGATGAGGAGAGACAAACCGGAACCAGGAGATTTTCACATTCTCCCTTTTTCGGAATGATTGCCCGATAGCTGATGGCGTAAGGATAGATTCCTACCAGGAAATTTCCCTCCACAGCGACCTTTCCGTCCGAAGTGACAAAGCGGCTTGTTTGGTGAGAATCCATATGGTTTCCCGCCATGGCAATTGGGTCGTTCGCTATCTCCATGAGGCGACAGTTTTTTTCTGTCATCACGTAATCGCTTACCATACGACGAGCCTCACGGACATAAAGATACTCCGGCCAATGCCCTGTGTTTTCAAATTCATCTTTGCAAAGGCCAAACTTTCTGACCTCGGACTGAATCTCTTCGGGCACTCGCGGATCGTTTGCCAAAAACCATAAAAAACCCTGCTGATAATCCTTATGTTTTTGAATAATCTCCTCGCGTTCCTCATCGCTGGCCAGGGGGTAATCTTTGCTGGCTCCGATCAGGTTCAGTGCAAACCAGGGATCGCCATTGTTCATATCCGTTTTTCGGTTTGGCATCCAAACATTGTTTCCGAAGACATTGATTCTTCCCGTCTCGATATAGCGCAGCAACAACTCGTAATATTCCGGATGAAAATTTTCCGGCTTTGGAAAATCCACTTTGTTTTCGGGTTCATCGGTGAGGCACAGGCGGTAGCAATAGGCCATGACATTTTGATCCGCCGCTCCTGCTTTCCCCGGAGATTCTGCGGAGACCAGCGGCAGGAGGCCGCTCTCACGATCTCCTTTGATCTTATAGGCATCGACCTGCGGTTGGTTTTTGGTTCCGTAATGAACACCATTCAGCGTTTCGCCGTATTTCTCATTACCCTCCCGACCGATAAAAAAGGAAACCCCCGCAGCATCCAGAAGATCCCCTTCGTAGGTGGCATCGATAAACATTTTTCCGCGCCAGGTTTTTCCATCCTTTGTGCGAATCGAGGAGATTTTGAGACCGTCCATCTCCACGCCATTTTTACGATCCAGCTTCGCTTCTAAAATCGGCTGAATTCCATTCTCTGCAAGCATGGCCTGAAATACCTTGAGAGCGACATGCGGTTCGAAAGTCCACATCGTTTTCCCATCCACGACCGTCAGGTATCCCCAATACTTAAACTTACTATACTCCTGAAACGATCCGTATTTCCACTTCTCCGGATCCTGATAATATTGAAATATGTTATCGTAAAATTCCCGAGCCAGCCCGCCCACAGCCTTCTTCGCAAGCGCACTGCTAACGTCTGTAGCACCGAGGCCGCTGGCCGTTAGCCCGCCAATTCGTTTACCCGGCTCAAGGAGCGCGACGCTGCAACCCTGTTTCTTCGCCGCTATGGCCGCAGTGATTCCTGGAGGTGTTGCTCCGTAAATCACCACATCATACACGCCATCTTTCGGCGCTGCTTGTGAGGTCTCTGAAAGACAAAGCATACCGGTCAAAACCCCCACCTGAGTCAGCTTGCTAATCATTTTAAGAATCTTAAATTTGAAAACAGCTTTGTAAAGAAGTATTTTACATTAGATTTACATTATGTATTTTGTTTATTATAAGTTGGTTATATAAATATTATGGATATGCAGCATCTGAATTTTTTGGAATTTTTTCTTTATCTGAAAAACCCCTTGTGACAGTCCGTATAAACTCTTATGAAAATAGAATGAAAATTACAGCTCAGGAGCCGGCATGAACATTGTGGAAGTTGCCCGGAAAGCCGGTGCTTCGACAGCGACGGTTTCACGGGTGATCAACGGCCGCACAAATGTCTCGGAGAAGATGCGAGAGCGTATCTTCAAGGCCATGCAGGAGATTGGCTATGAGCCGCGGCATCCATCATTGAGACCCGGACCGAGGATGCGCGCCAAATTTGGCATCACACGAAACACCGTGGCGCTGCTGATGATCGGCACAGATCAGGTGCCGACGCACGGGAATGTGTTTGGTTCGCTACTCTACGGGGTGGAACAAATGCTGGCAGCAAACGACCTCGATCTGAACGTCGCACAGATCGACGAGCACGGACGCCTTCCGACCGCCATGGAGCGCAAGCATCTCGACGGACTTCTGCTCTTTGGAAAAATGCCGGACGCAAAGGTCCGGCGAAAGCTGAGAGCTTTTCCCTGCGTCTGGCTTCTGGGAGTGTTCGAGCAGACCGCAAGCGAATGGGGAGACCATGTCACCTGCGACAATGCCGCCATTGGGCGGATGGCTGCCAGCCACCTTTTGGAACAGGGGCACGAGCACCTGGCTTTTATCAACCTCACCTCAAACCACCCTGACAATCCCGCGCGTGGCAAAGCCTTTCAGTCAACCGTTAAAAAAGCCGGCAAAAAAGCAGTGCTTCTGCAAAAAAGTGGCGGCTCCTCTTTTCCAAGTGTTGATGAGTTGGATACCGTGATCCATTCGGTCGTGTCGGACTTTGTTCGTTTGAAACCCCGCCCGACCGGAGTCTTCTGCGCAGGAGATCTCTCCACGGCTCTTTTTTATCGGGAACTGCAAATTCAGGGTCTGCGTCCGGGGCACGATGTCGAGATTGTTTCCTGCAACAACGAAAAGGCCTATCTTGCCGGACTCTATCCCCGACCCGCGACGATCGATATTGGTTCCGAGGATGTCGGACGTCGCGGTGTCGAACAACTCCTCTCCCGACTGGAACGACCGAACAGCCCGATGGGAGAGATTATTCATGTGCCGCCCCGCCTGATTCCCGGAGAAAATTTTTCACCATCTGCAAAAAAACGCTGACTCAGCCTTTTACAGCTCCCATATTCAACCCACGCTCAAAGTAACGCTGACAAAGCATGAAGAGCACAAGCACCGGCAGCAGAGCAATAAGAGACGCCGCCATGAGCAGCTCCCACTGCGTTCCGAACATTCCGGAAAAACTCATCAACCCGACAGGCAGCGTCTTGTTTTCATTACTGTGAAGATACACGAGTGGTCCCATAAAATCATTCCAGTATCCAAGAAATGTTAGCACCCCAAGTGTCGCGAGAGTCGGTTTTGCCAGTGGAATAAATATCTGGACGCAGATTCGAAAATTTGAACATCCATCAATGCGAGCCGCCTCCAGCAACTCGTTGGGCATGGATAAAAAACTTTGTCGCAGAAAGAAAATCTGAAATGCACTTCCCGCAAGCGCCGGTGCAAAAAACGGCAGAAAAGTATCGATCCAGCCCAGATGAGCAAAGAGCACAAAGCTCGGAATCATCGTGACAATAGCCGGCACCATCATCGTGGACAGCACTCCAATAAACAAAATATCACGCCCCGGAAAATGCAGCCGTGCAAAGGCAAAAGCCGTAACCGAGGAAACCACTAAGCTTAGAATCGTGCACCCTCCCGCGATGACAATGCTGTTCCAGATAAACAAGCCAAATGGCAGGGTAGGCTGTTGGAAAACGGAAGAAAAATTTCCCCATTTGAAATCCTCCGGCCATGCTCTGCTAAAAATTTCCGAAGGATCCTTTAAGGCTGTGACCAACATCCACCCCAGCGGCAACAGGAATATAACAGAGATGAGCAGCAACACAAAATACCCGAGGAAAGTAGAAGTTGCTGATGGAGATGGATGAGACCTGGACATCGAAAATAAGAAGTTTCAGATTAATAGTGAACAAAGAAGCGGGATACCCAGAACTGCAACATCGTCAGCAGCAGAGTCACACCGAAAAGCACCAGTGCCAGTGCGCAGCCATACCCCATGTCAAAACTCTGGAAGACATTTTGGAACAAATAAAGTGCGTAAAAAAGCGTCGCATTGGCCGGGCCGCCCTCCGTCATCACAAGCGGTTGATTAAAGGTCTGCACGGCAGCGATGGTGCCAATCACCGTCAGAAAAAATAACTGAGGCGTCAGTAAGGGCAGTGTTACATAAAAAAAATTTCCAATCGCTCCGGCACCGTCAATACGCGCAGCCTCCTCCAGTTCGACAGGGACTGCCTGCAAGCCCGCAAGCAAAATCATCATGCTGCCGCCGGCACCCCAAAGACTCATTAAGACAAGTCCGGACATTGCCCAGTCTGGTGAAGAAAGCCAGCCCGGAGCATCAAACCCGAGCAGCCCCATCAAAGGGATCACGCCAATCCACTCAAGCACCGAATTTACCAGACCAAAGTCCGGATCCAGCATCCATTTCCACAGCAGCAATACCGCCACCCCCGACAGCACATTGGGCAGAAAAAAGATCGTCCGAAACATCGTGATACCACGCAGTTTCTGATTGATCAGCAATGCCATACCAAGACCCACAAGAATAACCAGCGGCACGGAAAACACCGTATAAATAAAGGTGTTCCACGCAGCCTTCAGCACAAGCTCATCGCCTACAAGTCGCAAAAAATTCTCCCCACCCGCAAACTCCGGTGGGTTGAAAAAATCCCATTGGAAAAATGCGAGAACAAAACACGCAAGGATCGGCCCAAAGAAAAAAAGCAGACTCCCCACCAGCCACGGCGTGATGAAAAGAAAACCCTCAATGGTGGATTTTTTTATCACTTCCTGCCTCCCTCTCTGTTCATTGCAATCCGCTGGTTTGCTGCAACTGCCGTCTCGACGAGTGCATTCCGCACGGGCGATTTGCCAAGCAACACATTATCCCAACTCGAACGAAAAATCCGATAAAAGGTCTCCGGTTCGATATAGGGACTACGCTGAAAAAGCTGTGTTTTTTCCGCAGCATCCAAAAAGGTTTTTACCACCGGTGAGGGGAGGCTTTTCGCTCCCGCAAAATCCGCCCCGTATGCCACCCTGCGATTGGATGGTATATTCCAGCCCAGTCTGGCAAAACGGGACTGCACTTCGGGACTCAGCAAAAACTCAAAAAGCCGCCAGGCATTATCCGGTCGCCGTGTTGCCGACGAAATGCCATACCCGATCATGCTGCTCGAAATATAAACGTCCTTTTTTTGGCGCGGAGGCAGCACGACACTCCACTCCGCATGGGGCATCGTCCGCTGAAAATTATGCACCATCCACATTCCATAAAAACACATCGCCGCACGCCCCGCTTCAAACATCACGCTGGGAGTTCCCTGTTGCTGCTCACCATACCCAGGTGCCACAGCCCACTTGAGAGACAGATCCGCCGAGTATTCAAGCCCATCAATCGCCGAACCGGAATCAATCACGCACTTATCACCGGAGTTTGAAAAAATCTGTCCCCCCGCACGCTGCACCCACTGCCCGGGCCAGCAGTTATTAAAAACACCAAACTGCGACACCCGATTTTTGGAATCTCTTTGAGTCAAAGCACGGGCTGTTTCCACAAACTCCTCCTGGTTCCATTGCCCGTTTGGATAAGGAAGCCCCGCTTCATCAAAATGCCTCTGGTTGAAAAACACCAGCGAGTCAGGCGACCAGTCCTTGCACAATCCATACGTCTGCCCCCGGCCAAAGCTCTCTCCATCGAAGCGATACGGACTCACCGTCGCAGGAAAAAATTCATCGATATTCAATACACTGCTGCTCCGCAGATAATCATCAATCGGAAGCAACGCTTTTTTTGCCAGCAGCGAACTCAGAATCCACGGACTAATATAAAAAACATCCGGTGCTTTTTTTCCCGCCATCATCGTCACCAACACAGAATCATAACTCTGCGGAATATGAATGAAACGAACCCGAAATTTTGGATTCACCTCCTCAAACAGTGCAAAGACCTCACGCAAAGCTTTCACTTCGCCAAGATTCCCAAAGCCGCAAAAGGTTATCTCCTCCCGCCCGTCTGAACGCAAAGGCGAACACGCACTCGCGAGCAAACCTGCCCCCAAAACCTTTAGACTCTCACGTCGGGTCATCATGTATCGGATCAGATAGACATGCTCTTTTGCAACTCAGTGCTCCAACGCAATACTGTATTTCCGGCTAAGATATTTCTCCACATCCCGCTGCTCCTTCGGAGAAAGCACCGTGTGATAAACCAGAACCTCCGCAATCTCTCCATCCCAGAACCTTTGAGATTCAAACTTAAGCTGGTATCCGAGAGTCGCGCTGGTTTCCGGTGTCAAATTCGGGATCGCGACGCCATCATCATCCTTCGTCCCGTTGATCGCCAGAGAGGTCTTGCCTGCTTCTGCCCCCGACCTTCGGAGGGTGAATATATAGCCGCGTCCCGCCTCCACCGAATCCCAATCGGCACGCAGCGTTTCAAAAGGTTTTTTTCCTCTTTGAAAAGCAAGCCGCGCCGTATTCGCACTATTTGAACTCGCAAATAAGATGCTGGCTCCCTCAGCCAGCAAGACATCCGCATCCCCGTCTCCTGAAAATCCTCCATTCGCAGCCACAATAAAAACGGTTACCTCTCCGGCAGATAACAGTTTGTCGGCCTCTCTGATATCCATCCCCTGATCGCTGCCATTAAAATAAATCGCCGGTACTTTTTCATAAATCGCCGAAGACGCCATAAATACAGGATCATTGCCATTGGAAACAGCATCCCCCACAGCCGCAGAAGATGTCGCCATATTTTCCCACTGCAAAACTTTTTTGCCGTCCCCAATATCAGAAATTCCCTGATCCGCTCGCAGCCAAAGAACAAGTTTTCGATGCGCCGGATTCGGTTCTTTTAATGCCATTACCGAATCTGCCGCCTGTAAACCCGCTGTGATACCAAAAATCAAAAAAAAGAGCGCACGCTGCATTCTCTGAACCTAATCAATCAGAAAAACTCTTGTAAAGAAATTATTTTACATTGAATTTACATTTTGAATATTTATGATCCGTTCCATGAGCCAACCCCGCACCAGCAACCAACGCGTTACGCCGCATCACTTTGATTTTGAAAAGAACCCCCAACACTCCGGAGCCAGGCATTTCTCAAAAATAAAAACCTCTCTTTTGTTTTTTTCGCTCTTTGGGTTTTGGATCATCGCGCTGCTTCCGGCATCTGCTCAGGAGCGCTGGTGGCCGCATCAGGCCGCGGGACGTGAACTCGTCGTGATCGATTCTCATAGTTTAAAGCGACCAGAAGCCGAAAAAAAACCTGAGCGTGAGCACGGCCCACCGCTCCTCATGCTGGCAGAATCTCTCTCCGGACTGGCTGCCAGAGCGGTCAATGAAGGGCGAGGGGATCAACTCCTCTGGATCGCCCCGGGCGAGGAAGAACCCTACAATGAATGGCGTCAGCGGCTGATCAGGCGAACCGGCATGCAGGAAGTCCAGACAAACGACATCTGGCAACTCGTCAAAAATTTTCAGGAAAAAGACATCGTCAAAGGATATGTGTTGTTCCGGGCAGAAGACACAGGACGGGAAGAACGCCTGGCTCTCGAAGAGGAAGGAAAAGCCGAGGCAGCACCCATGAACGAGTCCTGCAATGTCGCCACGGTCATGGCCGGCCTCCTCAATGGTGTCCTGATCGAAGAAAGCCTCGAAGCGAAAGCCAAAGCCGCCGGGCTTTCCCTGCTTTTCGATGCACGGGACAAAACCGAAAAGGAAGTCTTTGAAAAAAACCAGAAGGCTCTCAATCGTCATGCCACACTGGTGCAGGCACCCGACATGCCCTTCGGCCGGGATCTGGCCATTGCTCATCGCATGATGGTGAGTTACGGCACCGACTCTCCCACGCCGGAAATTTACGAATGGATGGAACCCATCGGCACTGTCTTTGGATGGAACTCCGGCGACGAGCGGGAGGCCGTGATGCAGGCAACTGTGGCCGGGCACATTTTCATCCCCGCCGACTGGGCTGCCAACCTGCCAGCACTATCCGCCGGAGCACCGAAAAATCTCAGCGAGGTAAAAATGGCGAAATTCCGGCGTCCCAAACCCTCCGCCAGCAAAGCTTCCGACCGCAACGTCTCCCTCGTGATGAGCGACGGCGACAACCTGCAGTGGCTGCTCACCACCTTCACACACAATCCTTTCTACTGGGGAAATCCCCGCCGAAATGAAACCCCCATTGCCTGGGGAATGCCCGTTGCCGATTTGATTCAAATGGCACCCGACATTTACGATTACCTCGTAGAAACGCAGGGCGACCAGACATCCATCCTGTGCCACCTCGGATATTATTACCCCGACAACTTTGGCGACCTGCGCAGCAGCGAAGAACGCAAACAACTTCTTAAAGAACTTGGTGAACGGGCGGAGTGGACCTTTCAGGCGAGTGGCACGCATTACCTCACCTTTTTGGTTAATGAAATCAACTCCGGCGGAGCAACCCAGGCTTATCAGATTTTTGCCAATCAAGCTCCCTCGATGGAGGGTATGTTTGCCATCGCCTATCACCCCTACGAAGACGGTGGAGGCAAGGTGGAGTGGGTCGAGCAGAAAAGCGGACAAAGTATCCCGGTGACCACCGCCGCCTATGCGCTGTGGAAAACCGATTCCAACGAACGCCCCCGTGCCGGGAATCCAGGAAAACTTGCAGAGATCATCGACGCCATGGCCGCTCCAAAGAAACCCGAGTGGGTCATCCTGCATGTCTGGTCAGACTTCGTGGAGGGCGAGACATCCAAAGCCAGAGAGAAAGTGCGTGGCGTGACACCGACTTTGAAATTCGCTGAAGAACTCTCCGGCCACGGAGTCGGAGTCATCACGCTGGAAGAACTCGTCGAGCAGTTGGAGGAATGACCCCGCTGTTTTCAACAGCCGATTACCTGTGGATGGCCGCCTACCTGGTCGGCCTCCTGATTCTGACTCTGAGTTTGAAGCGGCTCGCCTCCGGCGGGATGTCCGACTACTTTCTTGGAGGCAAACGCATCCCCTGGTGGGCAATGGGTATCTCCGGCATGGCTTCGCATCTTGATATGACGGGCACGATGCTGCTGGTCTCGATACTTGTTCTGCTGGGACCACAGGGAATGTTTGTCGAGATTCGCGGCGGCCTCGCATTGATCATGGCTTTCGCCATGGTTTTTCAGGGAAAATGGAACCGTCGATCGGGGTGCATGACGGTGGCCGAGTGGATGGAATACCGCTTTGGCAACGGGCTTTCGGGACGGATTGCACGGCTGATCCAGGCAGCGGCTACCCTGATTGCAACCGTCGGAATGATTGCGTATTTTGTCAAAGGCTCCGGCTTATTTCTCTCTCTCTTCCTGCCCTTTTCACCGGAAGTTTGTGCTCTCGGGCTGGTTGTCATTGCGACACTTTACACCACACTCACGGGATTCTACGGCGTGATTTTTACAGATTTATTTCAGGCCATTTTTATCGTGGGCGCAAGCGTGCTCATCGCCGTGATGGCTGTCGGTCTGGTGCAGGATGCCCCGGCCTTGCAGAGCATGGCGGCATCCGTCTCGGGCAATCCCACCTGGGGCAGCATTGCCGTGCCGCTTCGTATGGACATGCCGGAGGCGTATAAAGGCTTTGAGATGTTTGCCATCGCCATCGGCTACTATCTGCTCTACACGGTCTTTATCGGGATTTCCAACTCGGGCGGGACGCCGATGTATTTCGGTGCACGCAACGAACGGGAATGCGGCACACTTTCCTTTGTCTGGATTCTTACTTCGGTCATCCGGTGGCCGCTGATCGCGGGGTTGGTGGTTCTGGGAATCACCCTGACGACACAACTTTTTCCCGATACGACAACCGTGCGGGATGCGGCGGCGATTGTTAAGAAATACGAACCCGAAGTTCAGGCGCAGAATTGGAACCAAACACTCACGCGGATCACCCAAACCAGCGACACGCTTCATCCCGAAATGAAGGCCGAACTACAAGCTCTCCTTGGCGAGCGGTGGCAGGAGCGGCTCCTGCTTGTGGGCTATCATGGATCAATCAATATGGAGCAGGTGCTGCCGGCAGTGATTCGGTTTTCGATCCCCAATGGCCTGCGAGGGTTGATTTTTATTGCTTTGCTGGCGGCGGCGATGTCCACGTTTGACAGTCAGTTAAACATGTCGGCAGCTTATTTTGTTCGGGATATTTATCAGCGATGGCTGCGCCCCGGGGCGACGGATGCCCACTTGATCAAAGTATCGCACATCACCTGCGTGGTGATCGTCACCATCTCGTTCGTAGTCGGGTATCATGCAAGCTCTATCAATGACATCTGGGGCTGGATCACCCTGGGACTCGGCGGAGGGCTGGCTCTTCCCTCGCTGCTGCGATGGTTGTGGTGGAGGTTCAACGGCTGGGGATACGCCGGGGGAACGGCGGCAGGTATGGTAGCCGCTATCTTTCAGAGAATTTGTTTTCCGGACATGCCGGTTTGGTTTGCCTTTCCCGCGATTTTGCTTTGCTCGGGTATCGCTGCAGTTCTTGCGACCTTTCTCACACAAGCCACACCACACGACGTGCTCGCAAATTTTTACCGGACAACCCGGCCATTTGGCATGTGGAGCCGTTTTCGGAAAGAGCTTTCGCCCGAGCGGCAGCGGAGCATCAATAATGAAAATCGTAATGATATCATCGCCACTTGTTTTGCAGTGCCGTGGCAGTTTTCCCTTTATTGGACAGCGGTGATGTTTCTGTTTCAAAACCAGCGGGGGCTTTGGCTGGGAGTGAGCACGCTACTCATCACCTCTGCAGGACTTTATTTTTTCTGGTATCGTGCTTTGCCTGGAGCTGATGTCAAAGGAAGCAAGATTACCAGGCAACCCTAATAGGAATCCACCAGAGAACGGGTAGTTATAAGTTTTTTGATTTCTTGGAGGTTGGTGATTGAAGAGGTATTTAGCTGAATGTGTCGGGCTTCGCCGGGGTAAAGATCGAAAAAATTGTCTGAAAGGCGGTGAGCGATTTCAGGTAGATCGATTTGCACCTGATGGTGAAAAGATTTTGAAGTGAGAGTTAGTTCAAAGTCTGACTGCTTGTGGGGTTTGATAGTTAGTTTGATTGGCGTATCCGAAAATTCGATGAAGCGGGGAGCTGTGAAAAAGACCGTGTCTTCGGAAATTTGGCCGTCTTCGGTTTCCAGACAAATGCGCAGGTAGAGATTGCGGGGGCCGTATTTTTGAAGAAGTTTTTGGCAGTCGAGCGTTTTTTGTCGGCGTGCTTCCAGATAGCGCAGAGAGATGTTCTTTTTACCGCTTTCGAGGGTCTTGCCGTCGAGGTGGCAGATTTGCCAGGTCAGGCATCCTTTGAGGCGTTTTGTGACATCGCTTATTGTGTGAAGGTGGACTTCGCGGACAGAGCTTCTTACCAGATTTCCTTTGTCGATTATTTCGTCGCCCGGGACGTGAGCGGATACAAGGACAGGGGCGAAGAAGCGTTTGGAAGCGTAGTGGGCGGCTTTCCATTTCCCGCCAAATTCGAGGCTGCTCCAGGAGGCAACCGGCCAGCAGTCGTTGAGCTGCCAGTAGAGTGCACCCATGGTGCGGGGTATGCCACGGCGGAAATGCTCAACGCCCACCTTCATGCAGTAGGCCTGGTTGAGCTGTGAGAGGTAGGCCAGCGAGGCGTAGTCTTTTGCCATGCGGTAACGGCGGGAAATGTAATCGAGAATAATGAGGTTACCCGCATCATTTTTTTGATGATTTTCCATTGCCGGCGCAAAGATATTAAACTGCTCGGGTGGGCAGAAAGTTGCGGCAATTTCCGGCGAGCTGAAGGATTGCATTCCGAATTCGGAGCAGAAGCGGAAGTTTGTTTCTTCGTAGCGTTTTACCGGATAGCGGTCGTGCCAGACATCCCAAAAATGGGCATCGCCGGCCTGTTCGCTGTTGTGTCCTTTTTCATAGCCTGCCGGATTATGTGGTGAGCAGGGCCAGTAGGTGGTGACTCCGTCGTGCTGCTCCACGGCCTCGGGTAGTAATTTATAAAAAATAGCGTCGTAGGCTTTTTTGCGTCCGGTGGTTTTGAGAATTTCTTCCGGCTTCATTTCGATCTCGTTGTTGCCGCACCAAAGGGCAAGGCAGGTGCGGTTTGCCAGACGAGTTACCTGGTATTCGGCTTCGGCTTTGACGGATTTTTTGAATGCGGCAGTTCCCGGGTAGTGGGCACATGCGAACATGAAGTCCTGCCAGACGAGGAGGCCTTTTTCATCGCAAAGATCATAGAAGGCATCCATTTCGTAAATGCCGCCGCCCCAGACGCGGATCATATTATTGTGAGCTTCAGCTGCGCTGGTAAGAAGTCCGTCGTAAAAGTTGCGGTTGGGGATGGTGACGAAGCTGTGTGCAGGAATCCAGTTTGTACCTTTGGAAAAAATGGGGCGTCCGTTGATTTCGAATTGGAAACTTTCGCCCCACTGGTCTTTGTGGCGGTCGAGTCGGATCGAGCGGATGCCGAGGCGTTGGGACCACTGATCTAAGATTTTGCCGTCGAGGATATATTCGAGTTTGATGGTGTAGAGGGGTTGCTTGCCATAGCCGTTGGGCCACCAGAGCTGCGGGTTTTTGATGCTGGCTTGGTTGTTTTTAACCTCTGCGACAACTTTGTTATTGATGCTGATGGTTCCGCAAAGCTGGCCTTTGCCGGATTTAGCAAAGCTTGGTTGGAAAATCAGATCGACCGCGCCTTTGCGAAAATCCTGCCGCACGCGAACGGATTTTAAGCGGTCAATCGACCAGGCTTCGAGGCGAATGGATTTATAAATTCCACAGCTTGCAAGTCGCGGACCCCAGTCCCAGCCGAAGGATGCACCGCATTTTCGAATATGTGAAGAGCCGCCAACGGGGTCGTTTTCTTCGCGAAAATCCGTTGGTTTTTGTCGCGCCCGAATGTAGTCCATCGGATTGCTGAAGGTGATTTCCAGAACGTTTTTTCCCGGACGGAGCACTTTTTTTACCGGAAAACGGTAAGCGATAAACATGTTGTCGGTACGAGCGATTTCGTGATCGTTCACACGAATGGTGGCCAGAGTATCCAGACCATCTGCCACAAGGTCTACGTATTCCTGATTCAGAATTTTTTGATCGACCTTGAACTCCAGGCGATACACCCAATCGCGATTACTGATCCATTGGAGCTTCTGTTCGTTGTCTCCCCAGAAGGGATCGGGGATTAACTTGTGAGCGAGCAGGTCGAGATGAACACATCCCGGAACTTTGGCACTGAGCAAGCGGCGTGCAGAGGATTCGCGAAATTTCCAGTTGCTATGAAGGAGTTGAGTGATCGGCATTTTTGGGCAGGGATGAGTCTGACTGATTTAGGGCACCTCTGAAAACCTCATTTTCATTGTCTGCTTGCTAAATTTTCAATTTTTTTCGTTATCAAAACTCGTATTAGGGCGAGGCTAACGAGATAATGCAGAGAAACTAAAATCGGAAAAAAGCGTTTGCTGTGGCGGTTGTTTGTTCTGTGATTTGCTCGACGGAAACGCCGCGAACTTCGGCCAGTTTTTTGGCGACTTCGGAAACGTAAGCAGGTTCGCAGCGTTTGCCTCGATGTGGCACAGGTGCCAGGTAAGGGCAGTCGGTTTCGATCATGAAACTGCCGTCCGGAATGCTTGCGGCGGTTTCACGAACAACGGGTGCATTTTTAAAAGTAATAATACCGGTAAAGGATACGAGGTGTCCCATGTCTGAAATTCGTTGGGCGTCGTCTGAGTCGCCGCCGAAGCAGTGGAAGACTCCGCGTAGTTTGTTGGTGTAGGGTTCTATTATTTCGAGCGTGTCGGCAAAGGAGTCCCTTTGGTGGATGACGACATTGAGTCCGCTGCGAGCTGCCAGATCGAGCTGGGCCTGGAAGACTTCTTTTTGGGCGTTGATTTCCGCACCGTCCTGCGTGGCGAGTTCCAGTTCCTGGGGAGTTTGTGCGAGCAGGGCGCCGGAGACGTTGCCTTTGCGCTCGGAGCGGCTGGGGAGTCGGTAGTAGTCGAGACCGATCTCTCCGATTGCGACGACTTTGGGATGACTGCAAAGCGTTTCCAGAGCTTCAATGTCCTCGCCGGATGATTCGGCGGCGTTGTTGGGGTGGATGCCGACGGTGGCGAAGACTTCTTCGTGTTTTTCGGCCAGCGCGACAGCGGCCCGGCTCGAAGCGAGGGTCGTACCGATGCTGATGATGCGTCGGACACCGGCTTCCCGTGCCCGGGTGAGAATTTCCGGCAGGTCATTTTGAAATTCAGGGAAGTCCAGATGCGCGTGTGTATCGATCATGAAAAAATACTGCAGCCATTTCGGAACGAGAGCAATTTCTTTTGGATTTGCCGGGGCCTGTTGAATCACAGGAATGGTATTTTGAAGTTAAATTTTTGTGCAATTTTTATAATCTGGATTATGCAACAAATGCTCGCTGCATGTGAATAGATGAGCTTGACAATCCTCATCAATAATCTTATTATTCCTTATATTATGGCTGGCAGAGTGACAATGCGACATATTGCAGAACGGGCGGGCGTGCATTTCTCTACCGTTTCGTTATCGTTGCGCAACAATGTTAGAATTCCTAAGGCGACTCGGGAACGCATTCAGGCTCTGGCACATGAAATGGGTTACCTGCCCGATCCGGTGCTTGGTGCTCTGATGGCTTATCGTCATGGAAAAAAGAACCCCGGATTTCGAGGAAATTTTGCCTGGCTTAATTGTCATCCGGAAAGTGACGGCTGGAAGAAAAGTCAGCGGCTGTCGGAGTATTACGAAGGTGCCTGCGAGAGTGCCGGGAAGCTTGGGTATGGCATTGAGGAGTTTTGGTATTTCCAGCCCGGCGTGTCGCCAAAACGACTTTCAGAGATACTGCTGACACGAGGAATTGCGGGGATTTTGCTCACAAGTAGTTCGGGATTGTCTGAAAAGATAGAGCTTGATTGGGATCGCTTTGCAGTTATTGCACTTGGCTATGGGGGCATGACACCTCCGCTGAAGATGGTGAGCATTGATCAGCAGGGGACCTGCAGCCGGGCTATTCAGGAGATGGTAAAGTGTGGCTATACCCGGATTGGGATGGTCCTCAGCCGAAAGCATGATGCGAGTGTCGAGTATCAATATACCTGTGCCTTCCATCGCGCTACCCGGATCAGCAGATTATGCCAGGCGTATCCGGTTCTTTATGCGGAGCAGCATGAGGAAGCAAAAATCGTTCGCTGGCTGAAGAAGGAAAAACCACGGGCCATTCTGTCGATGCCATATTACCCCTGGAAAAGGCTTCTTACCGAGGCGAAGCTTTCGCAAAAGCCTGAGATTTGTTTATTGAGCACAAGCGGGTCTCCTGCCGAGCTGACCTGGCATCGGATGGTGGCACCTGGAAAAAAGGTGGGGAGTATTGCCGTATCGATGCTTGATGCCATGATTCGTTCCGACGAACGCGGCATCCCGGATATGCCGTCGCGGACGGTGCTGGAGGGGGATTGGGTTTCCGGCAATCTGGTGTAAAAACAAGGCGCAGAGACCGGCAAAAAGACACGCATTGGGGGCAGCTTTGCTCAACAGTAAGACCGCCAGCCTGGTTGCTCCGGGGCGGCGAGGCAGTATCGTCGGGCCGTGAAAGGTCTGAACCGATCTTTGAACCAATGCCTAATCACTAACCCCACCTTCGACTTATGATTAAAAAAAATATGATTAAAAACGCTTTGGCACGAACTCTTGCAGGTGCCGCCATGCTCCTGCCTGCAGTTCACCTCTATGGATCTGTCATCGTTCATGATGGCTTTGATAATTCTGCCTCAGGCACAGGCGGAGCCTCCGGGATTTATGAATCGGGAACAGCTATAGCAATCTCTCCTAATAATAATACTACGGGAGGAAGTATGGTTGGTTTTGAATCTTCTCGTTCATGGAGTGGAGGCAGTTATTTTCTTCCAACGGATAATGGAACTAATAGCAGCTTATCTGTTGGAACTAATACCGGAGGCACTGTCCGATTTTTGGGGCGTCAACTCTCCAGCGGAGCAGTCAGTGATATATCCGGACAAAGCGTTCTTTACGCAAGCACCTCGATTAACTTTACGACTCTGACTTCTGCTACAAGTGATGTTGTGCTTGTTGGTTTTACGGGTGTAAGTGGATCTACTTCTGTTGGTGCCGGTGCGATGGTGGGTCTTACTGCTAATGGTAGTTCCGGTTGGGATATCCAGGTTCGCTTTGCTACCTCCAGCAGTACCCAGACGGCAACTATAGCAACAGATGTTGCAGCTACTGATGATCTGTTGGTTGTATGGAAAATGGATCAGCTAAATGGCACTATCGATTTTTGGCTGAACCCAACCTCAGAGGGAAGCAGCCCCACGGGTAGTTTCTCCACTTTTTCTTCCAGTGGAGTAGAGGATATCGCATACGCCAGTTCTTTTGCCAGACTCCAGGGTGCTTCCGGAGAGCAATTCAATACTGATTTTTTAACCCTGGGAACTCAGTGGAATGATGTTTTTCCAATTCCTGAGCCGACTGTGGCGAGCTTGATTCCTTTTTTTGTAACCGGATTGATTGCTCTGAAAACGCTCAAACGTAAGTAGAGAAGATATCTTTTTTCATATTCTGTATAGTCTGATTTTACTTATCTATGCCGAACAACAGCACTGTCATTTTACTGCTGCAGGTCATCGCGACCCTGATGTCCTGGAGCAGCCTGAGTGCTTCTGAGGATTATCTTTTTGAAAATCTGGGGCGTCCTTTGACGCCGCAGGCTATTCCGGTCGAAGCGGTGACCCACTCTTCCACGGGCGAGACCATCGCATGGTGCCCTGTCAGCGATCCTGATCGGTTCGGTATTCTGGGTATCAATGTAAAAACGGGTGCCGACATTCTGATAGACCTCTCAAAATACAGGCGTTCCTCATCCATCCAGTTGGTCAAAGGCAAAAGCGGACATCTTTATATCTACGCAGGAAAGCCGGCCCACTTTTTCAAATACGATCCGGAAACTCATAAATTAGTTGATCTCGGTGTTCCGGCTCGTCCCGGGCATTATATCACGGGTCATGCGTTTACCGATGATGGGGTTTTCTACGTGGGTTCTTATCCGAAGACGCATTTTGTCGGGATCGATACGGCGACTGATAAAATAATTTCGGTGGGAAAAATCGCCGAGGAGGATCGACAGAGATACATTATCGGCCCGGTGGCTGCTGCGGACGGCACTATCTATATTCCTGTGGGACTCCACCACGCTGAGCTTTGGGCCTATAGTCCGACAACGAAAAAAAAGTGGGAGATTTCTCTTCCTAAATCCCTGGCAGCGCAGCAAGGAGTCGTAACCCTTATTCGTGCTGCAGACGGTGGTGTCTATGGGCGCAAGGGGAATGTTTTTTTCAAATGCTCTCCGGACAAAACGGAATTAATCGATGCTCTGCCTGCAGCAGCCGACATGGCAAAAGCCAGACGTAGCTTCGAGGGGCGGGAATATTTAAAACTGGATTCGGATGGCTGCCTTGTCAGCCGCGAGTCGGGCAGCAAAGAGCTTTCCCGATTGAAGACATCTGCCCGGGCCCGGACGGTTCTGATCTATTCAATTTCCACGCTTTATAATGGAAAAATAATTGGTGGTGGTTTCATCCCCTCCCGGACCTGGTCCTACGATCCGGCAACCAACAAAATGGAGGACTGGGGGAAATTTGTGAAACCGAATACGCAGGTGTATGACACTCTTAACCATAGGGGGAAATTATTTCTGAGCAGTTATTCTTTTGCCCATTTGGATCGCCTGGATCCTGAGACGCGTAAGGTTCAGCACATCGGCAACCTGAATGAAAAATATGGTATGGAGCGGATTCAGCACCTGATCGAAGGGCCGGATCAAATGATCTACGGACCGACACGCCCGTCCAAGGGCTACCTCGACGGCGGGATTGTGCGCATCAATCCCGAGGACCTTTCTATTCGTGTGGTAAGTCCCATTCTCAAAGGACTGGCTCCGACGGGACTGGTTCTGCTTGAGGAGAGCGGGCTGTTTTTTGGAACCACGACGATACGCGGGGGCACCAGTGCGATTCCGACCGAGGAGGCGGCAAAGTGCTTTATATGGGATCCTAAAACAGAGAAAGTTGTTTGGGAGGGAGTGCCTGTTCCTGATGTCACAGAATACCGGGGAGTGGTTCGAGGAAGAGATGGTTTGGTTTATGGTATTAGCCAATATCATTATTTCGTGTTCGATCCGGTTAAGCGGGAGGTGCTTCATACTGGTGATTTACCAGTCAAACCCAGGCGGGGGACTCGGTTGGTTCGTGGGTCTGTGGGACCGGATGGGACTGTTTATGCTCTTACCGAAGGTGCGGTTATTGGTATCAGCCCGGAGGATTATCAGGCGCGAGTCGTTGCCACCCATCCATCCATTATGAAGCGATTTCATGAAGACCTGCACGGCAACTTTGCCGCGTGGCTTTCTCCCGACGGGGTGCTTTATTACGGTTCCGGTTCGGAGCTTTGGCGAGTTAATCTCGCAAAGAAATGATTTTGTATGTCCGGAGGATCACGCAGGAGCGGTATCGCCTGATTACCCCGTTTTTCTGATTTTTTATTGGTTGGGCGGTGGATCGTTTTTATCCGATTCGTATGACGCTGGCAGCACAAATACCTTATCTGGCGACCGCTGTTTTTGGTGCGATTTGCTATACTTTTACGGCGGGAGTGTGCCTGTCTCTTCCCGGTATTTTTGCGGCTTTCGTTACCTATAAACGCTTCAAACAAATGGGGGGCTTTCAGGGCTACGTTGCCCCTGAATCCTGATCTGCTCTTTGCCGCGTTGGCTCTTTAAAAAGAAGTTATATTCCCGTTCTGGTCGCAGGCACTTTTGAAGCCGATGTCTTTAAGTGCCTCGATATCCAGCGCAGAGATGTGGCCGTCCAGAAATGCTGTGTGGGCTTTGTTGTTGTGGCGAAGATGAACGGAGCCCTCTCCCACACTGGCAGTATGGGAGCGAATATTCATTCGCTGGATGTGGCTTGCGGCATGGATGCTGTCCATCAGCAGAGGATGCTTGGAGAGATTTGGGACAGAGCTTAAGCGGATTTTATAGAGCCTGGCCTTCCCGAATGGCTCATCTTTGGCATACGGTGTGTTGACCATGCAGGCACCATAGGTTCGCCAGGTCCAATTAAAATTCGGATAGTCCGGGTCATAGCGATAGGGCGGGTAAGCCGGACAATAAAGAATGTCCAACTCTCTCTTGTTGCTGCCTGAAGGGGTATGGGCTGCGACTGAATCTGCGATATACTGAGCCCAAAGATAC
>JBKEBM010000160.1:0-17027 GCA_047973165.1 Chthoniobacterales bacterium | reverse complement strand
AGGTCATGGCCTCGACGATAGGCACGGCGCGGGGGAGGACACAGGGGTCGTGGCGACCGCGGGCTTTGAGTTCGGCTGCCTGGCCGTGGATATCCACAGTTTGCTGGGCTTTTAAAATTGTAGCGGTGGGTTTAAAGGCGACTCGAAAATGGATGGGTTCGCCGTTGCTGATGCCGCCCTGGATGCCACCCGAGCGATTACTGCTGGTACCGATGGAGGAGGGGGTTTCCGGCTTTGGGACAAAGGGGTCGTTGTGTTCGGAGCCGCGCAGGCGGGTGCCGGAAAATCCGGAGCCGATTTCAAATCCTTTCGTAGCTGGAATGCTGAGCATCGCAGCGGCGAGAGAGGCTTCGAGCTTTTCAAAAACCGGTGCCCCGAGGCCGGTGGGGACGCCGTGAATGTGTGCCTGGATAACACCTCCGACCGAGTCGCCTTCGGAGCGTGCCTGGCGGATGCATTTGATCATCTCTTCGGCAGCTTTTGGGTCAGGGCAGCGGACGGGGTTTGCCTCGACGGCTTCGCGAGTAACGGTTTCGGAGGCGATGTCTGTTTCGATTTCGTGGATGGATTGCACGTAAGCGACAAGAGAGAAATCGGGCCAGAGTGTGCGGAGAATTTTTGTTGCGATGGCACCGGCCGCGACGCGGGCGATGGTTTCGCGGGCGGAGGCTCGTCCGCCGCCCTGCCAGTTGCGAATGCCGTATTTTTCCTGGTAGGTGAAATCGGCGTGCGATGGACGAAAGAGGGTTTTCATTTCACTGTAGGCCGAGGGGCGGGCATCGGTATTTTCAACAACGATGGCGATGGGAGTGCCAAGGGTGCGCCCTTCAAAAGTGCCGCTCAGGATGCGGCAGGTGTCGGGTTCTTTGCGTGGGGTGACGAGGTCGCTCTGGCCTGGGCGACGCCGGTCGAGTTCGCTTTGAATATCTGCTGGGGTGAGCTGCAGGCGCGGCGGGCAGCCCTCGACGACAACACCGACGGCACCACCGTGAGATTCACCAAAGGTGGCAATGCGAAAAAGAGTTCCGAAAAAACTGGACATGCCGGGACTATGCCCGACGCGGCATGACCAGGGAAACCGAAAAATGCGCCTGGTTCCGAAAAATCAGTATCCCCATCTTCCGCCTGGGCTGAGCTGGGGGATCCAGTCGTATCTGAAACCGTGGGAGTAGTCGGTTTTGCCGATGGCTCCGACCATTTTTGTGCCGGTGGCCTGGCGCCACTTTTGGCTCATGCTTTCGGCGGTGTGGCAGCCCCAGCTTTTTACTTTGGCGTTTTTGGCAAAGCTGGAGCGGTTGATTTTTTTCAGATCGTTTTCGTGCAGCCAGGATTTGGAGGAGCTGTCCACCTCGTTGCTGTAGTCGAAGAGGAAGGCGCGGCTGTTTGAGTGACCGTAGAAATCGAAGTTGGCAATTTTTACCTGATTCCTGGGGAGGCCGCGATTGAGGTAGTTGATGACTTCCTGGCCGGATTCAAACCAGATGAGGCGGACATTGTAGGTTTGCTCGACGGAGCGAATCAGAGCGATGAGGTCGCGGTTGTCCTGCATGCGTCCACGCCTTTCGTAGCCGCGTTTATAAATAAGCCAGGTGATACGGGCGTTGGGGCCGTATTCTTTGCGGAGCTGCTGAATGCGGACACGCGAGGCGCGGACAAAGTTGCCCCACCAGATGTCGTGGGGCTGGGCTTTGTATTTTTCCCAGTATTGCAGTGCGGGGCCGCCGGTGAGGATAATGTGTTCGACCTGAGGGACTGCCCGGGCGGATGACAGGGCAGCGGTCAGGACGAATAGTCCAAACAGAAAGCAGAGTAATTTTCGCATGGGCTGATTACAGTCTGAATGATCGGAAGGCGAAAATCAAATCGTATTATCCAAAGATCGGCAGGATGTGTCGGTCGTGGAGGTTTTCTGTTACGTTTCGGGCGATGGTGGCTTCGTTGGTTTTCAGCGCATCGGTATAGCGTTCTTTCATCTCTGCCGCGACTTTGAAACCAACATGCAGAAGCTGGCGGAAGTTTGAATTGTAGGCGGGGTTGCTTTGCACATGGCGGAGAGCATTCACGTATTGTTCAGAATTCCATCCGGCAACTTCGTCGGGCGAGGGGAGTTCACTTTTATCGATATCGATCACGGTCGCATAGGGACCGGTGAGCTCGTCAAAGCGTTCAAAGGCACCGGCATAGATTTCTTTGGCGATTTGCAGGGCATCTCCGCCGGACTCCGCGAGGCCGATGACTTCCTCCAGCCAGGTCGTGCCGGCGGTTTTGACATGCAGTCCGGCATCGTATTTTGCAATGAGTTTTTTGATAATGGGATAGATGGAAAATTTATCGGAGCCGGAGTGGACGCTGAGTTTCAGAGTCGGCGGCAGGGAAAACTCCTTAATTGCAAAGGCGATGATGGCGAGGTCTTCGTCGAACTCTTTTTCGAACTGCTGCAAGTCGCCGACATAATCAACCCCTTTGTTGAAACGTCCTGTAAATTTCGGGGCGATGGTTTGTGCCGGAATTTTTTCTGCGGCGATCATGGAGAGGATTAAAAAGAGGTCGCCGGGAGTTTGAGGCAGGTCGGTTTCATCCACGGAAATTTCAGTGATAAAATTTTCCTCGCCTTTTGCTGCGACGATGTGTTCGTAAATTTTTCCGGCTGCTTTGATTGCCGCGAGGAATTTACCGGCGACTTCACGCAGAGTTTCTTCGCTGATGCTCAGCGGGGCGGCAAGCCCGGGTATTTCAAGGGCACCGACGTATTTTTTATTCGCAGTCAGGAAGGCTTCGACCTCGTCCGGGTCCGGTGTTTTGCCAACGAAGTCGGCCACGTCGAGGGTGTAAAAGTTGCTGCCGTTTAGAAAAGCATCCACCGTTTTTAAACCGATGTGGTCGGCGTCCACATAGTAATCACCCGTCCAGTTGGCGGCTTTTATTGCAGCGTCTGCCTCGTCCCGAAGGTCCTGCGGCTGGCTTTTTACGATGCTGTGTTCGCGGAAGGATTTGTTCCAGGTTGGAAAAACAGCAATACCGGCCTCCTGGGCCTTGATAACGGCCTGAAGCTGCGCTTTTCCCTGATGAGCGAAGCGGTCGCCCATGCCGATGGTGTATTTTTGGATGTTCATAAGTCTCACTTTGCTAAGTTTCGCGGCAGTTTAGATTTTTGTATTTTTCAGGAAAGGCTTTTTTGTGTGCTTCGGTGTAATTGGCTTTGCGTTTTATCGGGAATGCGACAATCGTATTTTCCATGTCAGCTAAAAAGAAGTCTTCACGCAAAAGCTCTCCCAAAAAAACAAAGTCTTACAAAGCTCCCGATTTCCTCGTCGATTTGCTCGATGCACGTTCTCCAACCGGTGCGGAATATGAGGCCCAGGCCGTAGTCGATGCATTTATCGGCGATCGCGTCGATCATTACCGCAAAGACACGATGGGCAACCGCTTCGCATGCATCAATCCCGAGGGCGATCCGAGCCTGCTTTTTACCGGACACATCGACGAGCTGGGCCTTATTATTACTTACATTGATGACAACGGCTTTCTCTATTTCGATACCCTCGGCGGACACGACCGGGTGATGATTTCCGGACGGCGCGTAGTTATTCAGACAAAGAAAGGTATTATAAAAGGAGTCACCGGAAAGCGGGCGATCCACTTGATGAATCCGGACGACCGAAAAAAGGTTCCGGAGACTCACGAAATATGGATCGATATCGGAGTGAAAAGTAAGGAAGAGGCCGAAGCTCTCGTGCGAATCGGCGACACCGCTGTTTACGATCAAAGCTTTGAACTCGTGCGCGGAAGTGTCGGTGTGGCTCGCGCTTTTGATGATAAAGCCGGTGCCTACGCTGTAATCGAAGCTGTCTCTCGCCTTGCCGAAAATAAGAAAAAACTCGCAGCAAAAGTCACCGCTGCCGCCACAACCCAGGAGGAAATCGGCACTCGCGGAGCTATGACTGCGGCGCATTCCGTCAACCCGCAAATCGCCATTGCCGTCGATGTCGGACATGCCACCGATTCGCCGGATTGCGATCCTCGCAAGTATGGTCGTTTCACGCAGGGCGGCGGCCCGATTGTTTGTCGCGGCCCGAATATAAACCCCTTTGTTTTTGAGCGAATCGTGGAGTGTGCTGAAGGCGAAAAAATCCCATATCAGATCGAGGCCGACCCGCGTCCGACGGGTACGGATGCACGCGCTATTCAGATTGCGAGGAGCGGAGTTGCGACCGGCTTGCTTTCGATCCCGCTGCGTTACATGCACACGCCGAGCGAGATGGTCGATCTGCAGGATATCGAAAATACAGTCCGGCTTCTTGTAGCCTTTGCGCGTTCGCTAAAAAAAGGCGACAACGGCATCTGGTAAATTTACTCAGATGCGACGCCGGTCTTCGGTTCACGCAGTTTTTTCTCGATCACAAAAGGCCCAAAGGGCAGGAGCGATGCGATAAAAATCAAAACGGCACGTCCAAAACGCAGCGTTCCAAAAGCGAGAGCCTGCGCCAGCAGGAAGCAGAGCAGCACAAAAAGAACCCCGTGTGCCCAGCCCACATATTTTACGGCATGCGAGAAGCCGGCAAAATATTTCAGCGGCATGGCAATGAAGAGGAGCAGTAGAAAAGATACTCCCTCAATGAGTGCGATAGTGCGAATGCGTTTGTGTGAAGCTGCGGACATGTGCGACACATAGCAGAGGATTGTTGCGATACAAGACAGAGCCGGATTATTTTTCGGGTGAGCCCTTTATAACCTGACCTGTTTTAATTTCCTGCATAAGCCTCTGCCGCTTGCCTGAGCTGCTTGGCAATGCGTGTTTGCAGTGACTTTGGCGCAAGGACTTTGGCATGTGCTCCCCAGGAAAGAATCCAGTTTTCCAAATCTGGTGCCAGCCCCACACGCAGGGTCAGGAGGGTGCTTCCATCCCGCATTTTACTTAGTTTCTGGCTGGCATGCCACTTGCGCTCCCTGGCTAGCTGGGCGATCAGCGGGTCGAGTTTTATTTTTATCGTCTCGATTTTTTTTGCCTGAAATGCCGAAAAACTATCCTTCAGAATTTGTTGAATATTAAAATTTTTTGGCAATTTGAAATTCTCCTTCAAGCGTTTTAAATTACTCAAGCGAGGCAGGGCAAAGGTCCTCACTGCGCTCCGATCCATATCCATGCCGATGACATACCACTGATCAGCAATACAGCCCAGGTGGTAAGGCGCGACACGCCGGATTTCCGATTCGTTGCTTTGAAGGGAGGTGTATGAAAAAGTCACTGGATTATGTTTCATCACAGCCTCTGCCAGGGTTTGGAACTCCTTCAGATCGCGTTTGGCAAGACTGGCAGGTTTAAAAGAAAAAGCCTCGCTGAGCTGATGAAGAGAAATTCCGCGCTCGGCATCCAGGCTGCCAGCCAGTTTTTGAAATGCCGAGGCAATCGGCTTCTCAAAAGGAGTCCCGCGGTATTGCTCGATGGCCTTTTGTGCGACCAGCAAAGCGACCAGCTCACCCTCAGAAACATTCACCATGGGAAAAGAACTAACGGCCTCGGAGTAATAAAACCCATGCAGGTTCTGCTCGTATTCGATGGGAAGCTCAAGCTGGTCTCGCATGAAATCAATATCCCTCTGGATGGTCTTGTAACTAACCTCCAGCTTTTCTCCAAGCGTGCGACAGTTTGGCTTATCGTCCCGGCTGAGCTCCTCATGAATCCGCAACATCCGAAGCAGCGGAGGACGCGAATGGAGATCGCTTTTTTGAGAAGCTTTTTTCGCAGTAAAACTTTTTTTAACTTTTTTAGGCATAGGACAGTTTATGTCCTATGCCCTGCGTCATTGTCAACAGCGATGAAAATACAAACATTTAATACCTTGATTAAGAAACTTCGCCGCCCTGCCACCCCCGTTTATCAGCAATTGGAACTCCCCCTGGGAGGAGTCTCGCTGAGCCGGGAGGATTCCAAAATTGTCCTCGAACTGCGTCGTATCCGGGAAAGCCTGGCGAGGAGTTGATAGTAAACAGTCCGGCAGCTTGTCCTCCGAGCACGGAAGATGGTATGATGGCCTGCTGAACAGCTATGTCCGCACAAACCGTAAAAAAAGTCCGTTGCCCCTGGTGTCCGCCAGGAGATACACTCTACGAAATTTATCATGACGAGGAGTGGGGGGTGCCCGAGCGGGATGGAGCCAGGCTTTTTGCAATGCTTAATCTCGAAGGAGCTCAGGCCGGCCTGAACTGGCGAACGATTCTTGCGAAACGGGAGGGTTACTACAAAGTCTTCGCCGACTTTGATGTGCAAAAACTCACTCGCTGGTCCGAAACAAAAATTCTGGCTGCTCTTAAAGACGAGCGAATCGTCCGAAACCGTCTCAAGGTGAGGGGAGTAATTCGCAATGCCAAAGCTGTGCAGGCAGTCTTCGGCGGAGACCTCGATGCCTTTTCTGATTTCCTCTGGAGCTTTGTCGATGGCGTCCCGATTCAGTCGAAAGCCAAAAAGTTTTCAGATATTCCGGCAGAGACTGCCGAGAGCCGAAGCATGAGCAAAGCTCTCAAAAAAAATGGCTTCACTTTTGTTGGGCCGACGATTTGTTACGCTTTCATGCAGGCTGTTGGCATGGTCAATGACCACACAAAAGAATGTTTCAGGTATAAATCCGTCGCAGCTCTGGCAAAAAAAGGGTTCATCCGGGAAGTTCGTGTGTGTGGAGAGAAAGGGTAATATCCAATCTGAGAAATACCTGGACTATCTTCTGGTCTTTTGCTGTCTGAGTTCGTTCCTCTCGCTCCGTGTATCCATAGGATAAAAGGAGCTTTGCCCTCCTTCTCATACGGCCAAAAATCCGGCGAACCTAAAATCCAATTATTTTTCAGATTTGGTATAAGATTAAAAGAGGATGAGGCGAAAGCTGAAACCGGTAGGGTCGTTTTGATAAAACGACCCTACCGGAACAAAAAAACAGACTACTTCCACTTGATGCTGCAGCCGAGGCTCGGGAGCTGCTCCCCGGTCGCAGGCTTGCCGACCCGGATCGCATCGAGGGCCTCGCGCAGGTCTTTTCCGGTCACAGGCCGTCCGTTACCCGGATTACTGTCATCAAAACGCCCCCGGTAGGCCAGCTTGTTTTCGGCATTAAAAATAAAAAAATCGGGTGTGCAGGCCGCAGAGAAAGCTTTCGCCACGCTCTGATTTTCATCGTATAAAACAGGAAAGGGAAACTTCTCCTCCAGGGCCATTTCTTTGAGTTGTGCCGGTGCATCGTCAGGATATCGAGAAGCGTCATTTGATGAGATCGAGAGAAACTTTGCATCTGCAGTTTCGTATTCTCCTGCGAGCCGGATCAGGGCATCGCGCACATGCACAACGTAGGGACAGTGACGACAGAGAAAAACGACGACACGAGCCGACGAGCCGTCAAAAAACGACTGCGTCTGCAGCGTCCCATCGACCACATCGGGAAGTTCAAAGGACGGCATTTCGGTTCCCAACGGCAGGGACATATTGGATTCAGCGGCCATGGGCGAAGCCTGCCATTTCTGCCCTTCGGAGGCAATGCCGGGTTGCTTCTTTTTTACTGAAACCGGGATGCTGGTTTGACGCCTGCCGTCTCATCAGATAGGCAGGGCGCATGGAAAAAATTCACATCAGCAGAGCTCGTCAGAATCTGGGGGATTATTCGCCGGAAGAAATACGCACCGGCCTGGCAAACGGACGTTTTTTTCCAACGGACCTTGCCTGGAAAGAGGGCATGGAGGGCTGGCAGCCACTCTCAAGCTTTGCCGAATTTCAGTCGGCCTCGCCGCCACTTGGCGAGCCTTTCATGAGCGAGCCCGACACATTGCCTCCGGCAGTTTCCGCCTCCGGTGAAGTCGAACCCGCGTGGGAACGTCGTGCGGAGCGGTCCTTTCTCGGTGCACTGATTGAGACGATCAAAGATGTTCTGAATGCACCTTCAAACACCTTTACCCGGATGCCTAAAACCGGCGGCCTGGGAAATCCCTTCCTCTTCTTTTTTGTGACGAGTTGGTTTTCCACGGGGGTGGCACTTTTTTTTCAGTGCATTCTTTATGCTCTAAACCCTGAGGAGCTCTTTAAGGTTTTTCAAATGGAGTTTCCCCTCTGGTATATTTTTGCCTTCGGAGCTGCTTACGCGCTTTTTTTCATTCCTCTCTTTTTAGCCATCGGGATTTTTATATCTACCGCCATTACTCATATTTGCCTGATGCTGGTGGGCGGAGCAAAACAGTCTTATGAAACTACTTTTAGAACTCTGTGTTATGCCTATGGTGGAACCTCTGTTTTTTACATGATTCCGTGGTGCGGCTGGTTTATTGGTCTTATCTGGAGTGTCGTTACGACCACCATTGGCCTGAGCAAAGCACACAAGGTTTCGGTGTGGCGTTCTCTGACAGCAGTCCTGCTGCCTTACGTCTTCTTCTGCCTGTGTTTCATGGCTTTCATAGCTGTCATCATCAACATGGCGGGAGGTCTTGATGAATTTATCAAAGCATACTCTGCCGCCGCCGCGTCCCGCTAAACCCTTTGTTTTCGGCCCTGCCGGCAGTCGGGAGACAGACCTCGAAGGGCTATTTTTGCTTTTGTTGCCGGTATTGGCGATCCCGGCCTTTGCGTGGATGCACTATGGGATTCCTTTGCCGAAATGCCCGCTGATGCTGGGGCTTGGTCTTCCCTGCCTGACCTGTGGCGGCACGCGCTGTGCCAGTGCTCTTGCTGAATTAAATTTTTCGGCAGCCTTTCAGGCGAATCCGCTTATTTTTCTGACGGCTGTCATGCTTGCAGCAGCCTGGATTTACTGTCTCATTGTTAAAATTTTCCGCCTTCCGCATCTGCGGCTTTACTGGATGGACAAACGGCTGGCAAATACGATTCGCCTGATTGTTGTTTTGGCGCTCCTTTTGAACTGGGCCTATTTATTTTATACGATTTAGTAAGAGCCTGTCTTTTTCGCTTGGTCTGCGTTGGGCGAGCAGGACAAACCCAGCAGGTATCTTTTCGCCTTGTCTCCAAAATTTTGTCCGGCCTCTCTTCTGAAAAGCAGGTTTCCGGGTGTGCCCATCAGTCGTTTTGTCCAAACGATCCTACCGGAGAAGGCCGGCCAGGCGACACATCGGGATACCCCCCCTTCATTGGCACGATCTAGCGATAAGAATTGCCAAATCGTATTATCAATACTCGCTTTAAAAAAATCAGAGCAGCCGTGGCTGGATTTCGAGCTGCGCTGTCACTTCAATGACCGGAGTCGGACAGTCCTGACTCGCACAAACGATCCGGGGAAGCTGCAAATTTCGCTCACTGAAAACTTCCCGGAAAGTCTGAGTCGCGACATCCGTGCAGTTACAGTCCTTACTAAAGTGCCCGAGGATAATGGTCGAAAGCTGCGGGTGCATAATATCCGCTACGAGAGCTGCAGCAGAGCGATTGGAGAGGTGACCGTGACGCGAACTGATCCGCTGCTTTGTGCTCCAGGGCCTTCGCTCATCCTGCTCCAGAAGTTTTTCATCATAATTGGATTCCAGAAAAAGAGTGTTTACATCCCGAAGCCGCTCCGCGACAACCCGCGTGGGAAAACCAAGGTCCGTTGCGATTCCGATGCTCCCCTTCGCATGGCGGATCGTAAAACCAACCGGGTCCGACGCATCGTGCGAAACCGAAAAACTCTCAATGCTGTAACCACCAATTTTAAAATCAGAACCGGTGGAAAAATAGCACCATGCAGCTTTCAACTCGGGTTGCTGAAAACGAATCGCCTCAGCAGTAAGTGGGTTCGCATAGACAGGAATCTCTCGCTGACTGCAAAGCACGCGCAAACCGCGCGTGTGATCGCTGTGCTCGTGCGTCAGCAGAATTGCAGAGATATTTTCCCAGGAAGTTCCGGCCTCAGACAGACGCCGGGTGATTTGTTTGGCACTGAATCCTACATCAATCAAAATCGCCTCACGGGAATCGCGAACAAGAATCGCATTGCCGGAACTACCACTTCCAAGAACTACAATTTCAAGCATGAGAAGATAAAAGCAAAACGAGGTAAACAGTCGAATCTCAAAACTGATCTTCCAACCAGGCAGCCCATCGGAAATAGCGATCTGTAGTTTTTTTCATGGTCTTATTGTTTGAGATCTTTTTCCTGATAAGGCTTACAGTCGGCTTCTTCTTTGCCATCGAGAATGATCGATCCAGGAAAATCGGGATGCCGCAATTTTCTGTGATCTCCCTTGCCTGCTCTTTTATAGTCTTTAAGAACCTGTCGAACCTTTCTCGGTATGAGGGAAACTCATCGAAAGTGCTGATTTTTCAGGGAGGTGGCTGGAGAGGGAATCGAACCCACGACACAAGGATTTTCAGTCCTCCGCTCTACCAACTGAGCTATCCAGCCGAAACTTTTGAAAAGAGCGATGAAGATTGCATGCAGACGGCGACTTTGCAAGCGGTTTGATATAATTTTTCGCGACGGTTTGATTTTTTTGAAAGAAGTGTCCTAAATGTCAGGCACCTCACTTAGTCGCAACGTGAAATTATTTAAATCATTCCCGCCGCTTTCATGAAGTATGACGTTCTGGTTGCCGGAGGCGGAAGTGCCGGAATTGCTGCAGCCTTTTCCGCCGCCGCCCAGGGAGCACAGACCTGTCTGATCGAACGAAGGAGCTGCCTGGGGGGCATGGCATCGCAGGCCCTGGTCCACTCGATTTGCGGGCTTTACGAACTTCCACAGACTGCTGAGGCCGAGGCCCAATATGCAAATTCCGGCTTCGCAAAATTTTTTGCCGAGCGACTGATTGCCGCAGGAGGAGCCGGGCGCCCGCAGCGGCTGGGGCGGGTGGACGTTTTATTTCATGACCCGAAGGTTTTTGCAAAAGTGGCCGAAGGGCTTATCGGCTCCTTTCAAAACCTGACTTACCTGCCGCAGACGAAAGTTCTTTCTGCCGCTGCCGATCTGTCATCCGCCGAACTGATTTTCAAAAATGAACGACAGAAAATTGTGGCCTCCTCCTGGGTTGATGCGACAGGCGATGCTGCCTTGGCCAGCCTCTGCGGAGCAACCTGCGAAATGGCCTCCTCCGAATACCTTCAACGCCCCGCTTTTATTTTTTCAGTTGCCGGGGTGCCTGCCGAAGTGGTGAATACGCCGGGCCGTTTGCGGCTCGCAAAAGTGCTGGGAGACGCCGTGAAATCGGGCGCTCTGCCGACAAGTGCTTTCGGAATCACAGCGCGGGCCGCCCATCGCGCAGGGGAAATATTTTTCACAATGAATTTATCCGCAGACTTTTCCGCTGCGGAATCTGCTTACAACCCGCTTGATGCCTCGCAGCACTCATTACTGAATGCAGAGGGACGTATGTTTGCGCAAAAGCTGATTGGATTTTTACGTGAGAATCTCAAAGGATTTTCGGACTGTCGCCTGGCGGCATTTCCGGAGTGCCTGGGAGTGCGTGAAAGCCGTCGGGTGAGGGGACGCTATCAATTAACGGCGGAGGACCTGGATTGTGGGAGGCGTTTCGAGGATGGAATTGGACGAGCAACCTGGCCGATGGAGCTGCGCGAAAAAGCGCATACTGTGGAGCTGAAGTATCCGAAAAAAATCGGAGGCTGCGACCTGCCCCTGCGCATGTTGCAGTCGCAGGAAAAAGAATCACTCTTCATGGCTGGCCGTTGTGTATCTGCAACCCACGAAGCCCAGGCCTCTGTCCGCGTGATCGGAACCTGCTTCGTGACAGGTGAGGCTGCCGGAATCGCAGCCGCACTACGTGCTCAGGAAAAAAAAGTCACCGCTCCGGCGATTGCAGCCGCACGCAGGAAAATTATCTGCGAGTATTGAGCAAACGAATAGGAGTCACTTCGCGAGGAAAAAGCCGTGCGTTGCGACGGGTGATGAGCGACTTCGGGGCGGATCATTCGTTCGCGCAAGCAGCGCAGAAGGTCAAAGAGCATTACGGGTTTGAAATTCATGAAACCGCCTGAGATGGATGCCGATGTCTGTCAGTGCCAGGTTCAGGCTTTTCTGAAAGCGATCCGGATGCGAGGTAAAGTGCCGGTGAGCCTCATCGACGGTGCCTGCCACCCGCTGTTACAGTCGGACCTGCAAAAATAAAAATTTCCAAAAAATTTCGCTTCCTAAATCACAGAAAGTCGATACAATCCCCTGCCTTATGCCAAAATCCACAGCAAAAAGCAAAACCCGTAAATCGGTGGCCCGTCGTTTTAAAATCACGGGGTCCGGTAAGGTGATGCGTATGCGCAGCGGAGCACGGCACTTGTTGCTGACAAAATCCGCCAAACGTAAGCGGCGTCTGGGAAGCACGACCGAGGTATCTGATACCGTGGTTGCTCGTATTAAAGAGAGCCTTCCTTTTAACTAAGCTTGCACACGCGATGACCGGGCTGGTTTCGATAAAATCGGAGCCTAACGGAGCGAATGAGCCCGTCATCCATAAAACAGAAACAGTTCGTTCCACGGAGGTCCTCGAAAGGGGATTATAAAAAATATGGCAAGAGCCACTAATGCGCCCGCAAGTCGGGCTCGACGTAAAAAAGTTATAAAATCCGCCAGCGGCTATCGCGGCAATCGTTCGAAACTTTTCCGCTACGCGAAGGACGCCCGGATGAAGGCCAAATACTGGGCCTATCGCGACCGTAAAACCCGTAAGCGCAATTTCCGTGCTTTGTGGATTCAGCGTCTGAATGCTGCCGTCCGTGCCCAGGGTATTACCTACAGCCGTTTCATTGCTGGTTTAAAAGCCGCAAACATTTTGCTCGATCGCAAAGTTTTGTCTGATCTGGCGATTGTGGATGCAGCGGCCTTTGAGCAGGTTGTGAAGCAGGCGTCTGAGGCTCTCGAAAAGCAGGCTGCGGCCAAAGCTTAATCCGCGAGGTTTTTTTTAACCCGTGGGTAAATTATCGTTTCTGCTGCCGCGATGGAGCTAAAACTCGCCGAGATTCGCGAACGCGCACTCGCTGCGATTGCGGGTGCCGATGAGGAGCGGGCACTGGAGGCCTTGCGTGTTTCGTTTTTGGGAAAAAGCGGAGAGCTCACGCTTCTAAGCCAGGGCATGCGCGATGTGCCAAAGGAGGACCGTCCGCGCCTGGGCGGTGTGCTCAATGAAGTTCGCAAAAGCATCACCGAGGCTCTTGAGACAAAAGTTCTCGCGCTGGCTGCTGAGGCCGAGCGAAAAAAGTACGAGGGCTTCGATGTCACTCTTCCCGGGCAGCCGCATGTGGCGGGGGCGATCCATCCGCTCACGCGTTTGCAGGACCGGGCGGTTCAGATTTTTCGCCGTATGGGTTTCGCCCTGGCGGAGGGGCCGGACATCGAGACAGAGTGGCATTGCTTTGATGCGCTGAATACACCGGAGGACCATCCCGCACGCAATGAGCAGGATACTTTTTATCTGCCCGACGGGCGGCTTCTGCGCTCGCACACTTCGACGGTGCAAATCCGGGTGATGGAAAATCAGCCCCCGCCGGTCCGCATCATTGCGCCTGGTGCGGCTTACCGGCGTGATGAGGTCGATGCGACACATCTCGCTCAGTTCACGCAAATGGAGGGGCTGTATGTCGCGCCGGATGTTTCTCTCAGTGATTTAAAAGGGACGCTCGAGTTTTTCTTTCGTGAACTTTTTGGTGCCGGAACAGAGTGCCGTTTTCGCCCGCATTTTTTTCCGTTCACCGAACCGAGTTTTGAGATCGATATTCGTGCGGAGGCTCTCAATGGCAAGTGGATGGAGCTGGCGGGCTGCGGCATGGTGGACCCGAGCGTACTGGAGTCGATCAATGAGCGGCGCGGAGATCGGGCCTATGATCCCGATGTCGTGAGCGGCTTTGCTTTTGGCTTTGGGCTGGAGCGCCTGGCGATGAATCTGCACGCGATTCCCGATATCCGAATGCTGGTTGACAACGACGTGCGTTTCCTGCGTCAGCTTGCTTAAAAAAACAAATTGAAAGACCCATGTTAGTTTCACTGGAATGGCTGAAAGAATATATCGACCTTGACTGTTCGCTGGAGGAGATCGTCGAGCGACTGACCCGCGCCGGCCTCAGCGTGGAGGATGTGCAGCAGACAGGCGGAGATATTCCTGGGGTTGTCGTAGCAAAAATCCTGGAATCCGAAGCGCATCCGAATGCTGACCGGCTGAGTGTTTGCCTGGTCGAAGACGGATCAGGGGAGCCACGACAGATCGTTTGTGGGGCAAAAAATTACAAGGTGGGTGACAAGGTGCCGCTGGCACTGCCGGGCGCTGTTTTGCCGGGAAATTTTAAAATCAAGCCCGGCAAACTGCGCGGTGTGAAATCCGAGGGGATGATGTGCAGTGGCAAAGAACTCGGCTTGACGAGCGACTCCGCAGGTCTGCTGATTTTACCCGAAGAGGCCGAAGTGGGGCAGGGGATGGCGACGCTTTTTCCGAGTGCGACGGTTTTGGACCTTGAGATTACGCCAAACCGTGCGGACTGGCTCGGGCATGTCGGCGTGGCTCGTGAGCTTGCGGCTTTTGATCCGAGGGGGACGGCACAGCTTCGTCAGCCGATGATCCCTGGCGTGATGAGTAAGTCGGCGGCAGGAGGAGAGGTCACGATTTCAGCGGATGCGGCCTGCTCTTTTTATGCTTTGAGAAAGATACGCGGTGTGCGGATCGAGCCGAGTCCGGACTGGCTGTGCAAACGTCTGGAAGCCTGCGGTCTGCGTCCGATCAATAACGTCGTCGATATCACAAACTACGTGATGCTGGAGCTGGGGCAGCCGCTGCATGCCTTTGATGCGAGTAAGATTGCAGACGAAAAAATCACGGTGCGCCTGGCCGAGGAGGGAGAAATTTTTAAAGCTCTGGACGAAGCTGAATACAAGCTGACGACGGCTGACACTCTCATCGCGGATGCTGCAGGATCACTCGCGCTGGCCGGAATCATGGGTGGACTCGAGAGTGGTGTGACGGGTGCGACGACGGATATTTTACTCGAAAGTGCATCCTTTGATCCCTCCGCGATACGTCGCACCTCCAAGCGCCTTTTGCTGCATACAGACTCATCCTATCGCTTCGAGCGGGGGATCGATCCGACTCTGGCCGAGCGTGCTTCGATCCGGGCGACCGAATTGATCGTGCAGCTTGCGGGTGGCACGGTGGAGCCGGAAATTATTTTTGCCGGAGAGAAAAAATATGAGCCGCTCGATATTACCTTGCGTCACGCGAGGGCGGCCAAACTGCTTGGGGTAAATTTGTCTGACGAGGAAATTTACAAATCGCTGGAGAGTTTTGGTTGCGAGCGTCTCACTGCAAAAAATACTTCGAACGAAGCTTCGGTCTGGCGGATTCCCTCCTGGCGGCTGGACCTGCTGCGTGAGGTCGATCTGATCGAGGAGTTGAGTCGCAGTGTTGGGATTGAAAATATCCCCTCGCGTTTGCTGGCGGTACCGGCTGAGGCGACGAAGGCGGATGCCTTTTATGACTTTGCCTGGGAGCTGCGCCAGGCACTCGTGCAGGCTGGATTTTGTGAGGCGCACACGAGCACTTTGGTTTCAAAAAACAGTGTAGGCGACGCTCCGGCACTACCTCTGAGAAATCCGCTGGGAGAAGAACAGTCGCATTTGCGTCCCAGCTTGATTCCTGGTCTCCTGACTGCGGCGGAACGTAATTTTCACTATGGAGAAAATGCGCTGCGCCTTTTCGAAATCGGGCGTATTTATTTAGCGGAGCAGCCCGAGGAATCGTATCGTCTGGGCCTTGTGGTTTCCGGTATTTTGGCACCTCCCTACTGGGCGGATGCGGGAGCGACGTCCAAACAGGCTTACGATTTTTTTGCCTTGAAGGGGCTCCTGGCTCGTCTCTTCGGCTCCTCGCTGAGTCTGATTCCGGTGGAGCGCGAGGACTGTGTCGTCGCGGCTGATCTGCAAATCGGAAAGAAAAAAATCGGCTTCATGGGAATCGTGACTCCGGCTCGGGCAGCAGAGATAGATGCTCCCAAAGAGCTGTTGGTAGCTGAGCTCGATTTCACCCACGCACTTGTGCAGCATGGAAAAGTGAAGCAGGTTGCTGAGCTGGATAAATTTCCCTCGGCGCGTCGCGATCTGGCACTGGTTTTGAAAAACGAGGTTACTTACCGGAGTGTTGTCGATGCGATTCAGAGTTTGCGTCTACCTTCGCTGCGTTCGGTGGATGCTTTTGACCTTTTTCGTGATCCCGAAGGGAAACGCCTTCCGGCGGATTGTAAATCTCTGGCCGTGGCCTTGACTTTCCAGGATTTTAGTCGCACACTGACTGCATCTGAGGTCGATCAGATGATGGAAAAAGTGACCAGCCACCTGGCAGAAGATTCCGGCATTCAGGCGACCATTCGGAAATAGCTCTCACACATTACCTGGAAAATTTTTTATAGAGTTTGCCCTGCGGTGTTCGCGATTGTGGCATTATGCCCCGGACCGTAAGAATATATTCTTAGGAGACTGAACTTCGGTTACTAAAGACAGGCCTTTATTGGAAGTCTGCGGTGCCGGAGGGGTTATCCGCCCTTTCCATATTAAGGAACGGGTCTTATGTCTTAACGGCATCGCGGGGCATTTTTTTCCGGGTGGGCCTTTCGAGCCTCTCTGCAAACCGTTGATTTACCGGGCTTCGAGTAGCCCGACTGTTATCAACTATTTTTAATCGCAATTTGGGTAAGTTCCCCGCCGCTTGCGAAAAGTAATATCACTGCTGGTGGCCTCAATGCGCAGCACCCGCCCCCCTTTATCATATATTTTAACAGACTGCTTACCGAGGACATGCTTAATGCGCGTCCCCTCCATAAGCGTTTTAAAATCACTCTGAGCCTCCTCCGGAGCCTGAAATTTCCTCTCCCACTGCTCAAGCGAAAAACCACTGGCCAACTCCTGAGTACGCCCCCCAATCACCAATCCTCGCAAAAGCATTATCCTCTATCTCAAAATCAATCCCCTCAGCCCGCAACCTCCCCGCCAGCCACGTCGGCACACGCACATACATCAAACCAAGATCCTCATCCATGAGGTAAAAATAATACGTTCCGCATTTACCAGGACGTATCCTCCGCCACCACA
>JBKEBM010000146.1:0-14610 GCA_047973165.1 Chthoniobacterales bacterium | reverse complement strand
GTGCCAACGGAAAAGTGAAGCCCGCGACACGCTCCGAATTCTGGGAAAAAAAACGAGGCGACACCGCTGCAAGAGATAAAAAAAATATCCGGCAACTCAAAAAACTCGGCTGGTCCGTCCTCATCCTCTGGGAATGCGAGACTCGTAATCCGGATTTTATTCGTCGAAGAATAAGAGACTTTCTTGAATCACAGAATCTGTGATTTTCGCCCCTGGGAAATTGCCGTCAGGCAAGTTTGGGGATATCTACCCAGGCTCGTTTGTCCCAGCTTTCAAGGCCTTTTTCGGCGAGTTGCACACCTTTGGCTCCCTCGAGAAGCGTCCACGGAAAGGGTTCGTCGAGCACAATGTGGCGCAAGAATAGTTCCCACTGCACTTTGAAGGCGTTGTCGGCAGCTTCCTGCTCGGGGACTTTTGCCCATCCCTCGTAAAAATCAATAGGCTGAGCGATATCGGGATTCCAGGTAGGTTTCGGCGTATTTCCGTAATGTTGAATTCGGCATTCGCGCAGACCGGCGACAGCGGAGCCTTTGGTGCCATCGACCTGCAAAGTGAGAAGGTCGTCGCGGCGAACGCGGACAGTCCATGAGGAGTTGAAGTGAGCAATTACGCCGCCGTCGAGCTCAAAGGTCGCGTAGGCTGCGTCGTCGGCGGTGCATTTGTAAGGTTTACCCGCCTCATCGATTCGCTCGGGGATGTGCGTGGCACCGAGGCAGCTCACGGATTTTACGTTTCCAAAAAGGTTGTCGAGGACGTAACGCCAGTGGCAGAGCATATCGACGATGATACCGCCGTCGTCGTCTTTGCGGTAATTCCACGAGGGGCGCTGGGCCGGGATACTCGTGCCTTCAAAAACCCAATATCCGAATTCTCCGCGCACGCTGAGGATGTCGCCAAAGAAGCCTTGTTCTTTGAGGCGTTTGAGCTTCAACATTCCGGGGAGCCAGAGTTTGTCCTGCACGACGCCATTTTTAACTCCGGCTTTTTTTGCCGCTTCGTAAATTTCCAGGGCAACTTCAGTCGAGACTGCCGTGGGTTTTTCGCAGTAAACGTGCTTGCCAAGAGCAACTGCTTTTTTGACTGCATCGGCACGGCGACCTGTGGTTTGCGCGTCGAAGTAAATTGTGTTTTCTTTTTTTGCGAGTTCTGCGTCCAGGTCCGTTGTGTAGTGCACCCCGTGCTTGTCCATTGCAGCGAGCTTTTGGAGTTTTGCTTCGCTGCGTCCAACGAGGACGGGTTCAGGCCAAATGACTTCGTCGTCGCTGATTTTTACGCCGCCCTGTTCGCGGATGGCCAGGATGGAACGGATGTAATGTTGATTGGACCCCATGCGGCCCGTGACGCCGTTCATGATGATACCGACTGTTCTTTTTTTCATACTATTTGATCGTTGAGTTTTTAGTTGGGTTTGTCTGTGCACTGGGGTTGTGCGCCGGCGGGGAGTGCGGGCACATCGACTCCTTCTTTTGGAAGGGTGCCGTCGAGTTCCTGCCGCCAGTGGGCGACATCTCCGGCTGGTCCGTAGCAGTATATCATGTGCAGCGGCGTGTCGCCGATGTTCGTGATCTGATGAAAAACTCCGGATGGAATCAAAACCGCCTGCCCGCTGCTGACGGTTTGTCGTTCCTCCCCAAGACACATTTCAGCAGTGCCCTCGATGATAAAATAGACTTCCTCCTGCTCCTGATTGTGCCAGGGAACCTGGCCGCCGTTTGGATCGAGGGTCACGTTGCCCATAGCGAAGTTTTTACATTGAATGGGAGCGACACCTCCAACGAGATTTTGGGTTCGACGACGGGCCGGATAGCGACGGCCCTCGATGTTGCTAAGGTCTGAGATAATCATGATTTTATTCCTCCGAAAAAGGTGTAGTAAGTTTCGTTGTTGTTGATGCGTTGAAGGTAGAGTGCGAGTTCGCGGGCATGGTAGTCTCCCCACATGCAGGCTTCGCCGTGAGGTATTTTGCTGCCTTCGGGAATGTAGTCCCAGGCATTTGGGTGATGATAAATCGAGTGCAGAAGAAGACCTTGATGATGAGGATCGTCGCTGATGTAGTTTTCTCCCAAAACGGTATCGCTAACGCTGAGGCCGGCCTGCCAGTATTTATCGCCATCGGCTTCACCGCGCGTTTTTAAATAATGTCCGAGACGCAGCAGCCCCTGTGCGGTGATTGCTGCAGCAGAGCTGTCAACCGGCTCGTAATCATTTTCGATTTGAGCGGGACAGTCGAGATAGTCACCAAGTTTATGAAGCTGCGGAGCACCTGTGTCCCAATAGGGAATTCCGTCGCTCGGTGTTTGCTCGATGTAAAAATCGCATACAGCACGGGCTGTTTTTAAAAAGAGTGCTTCGACTTCCGCGCGTCCGCCGAAGGGCTCCAGCTCTGCGTCGCTGAGGGTTGCGAGCCATTCGAGTTGCTCGGGATAGCCGCAGGCGATCCACGAAAGCCCACGGGTCCAGGTGGTGAAGGGAGAGTAGCCCTGTTGGGAATTGCAACAGCGAAAATTACCGTCGTTGGTATTAAAAATACTCTCGTGTGCGACGCGCCCGCTAATGTCGTAACCATCACGTCCCTCACCAAAGAAAACTGCAAATTGTGACGTCGCCCGGGCGTGTTGAATAAGTCGCTGAAGCAGCGAAATTTTTAAATCTTTCTCGGCCATGAGAACGTGTCCCAGCGAGTGAGAGACCGACAATGCCCGCAAAGAACGAATCGTATCGGCGAAAAGCGAATGTGGTCCGTTGAAGGAATAAATATATCCGTCGCCGGTGGAAATCGGGGTCCAGCGTGCGGCCTGCACAGCTCCGCTGCACTTCAGCGCCAGCTCGTAAAACTCCCGTTCGCGTGCATCGACGGCAATTTTTTTCTCGCTCATCAAACGCAGGAGATTGCCGTAGGTGCTTACGTTGTTAAAACCATGATCGTGAACGCCGACGTGCGTAATGTGATGGGCCATTTTTTCAATCGTACGTCGGCAGCCCAGCTCAAGGAATTTTTCGTCACCCGTGGCGTCGTATTGAAAAATCGCCGATCCGTAAACAAAGCCCTGCGTCCACTCTGTCCAGCCGCGGGCAGTATATTTGCCTTTGATTGTGAAGACGGGCGTCGCACTGCCAGGCTTTTCGTCGGCATCGATGGAAAGAATTTTTGCAGCGGAGGCCTGCCAGAGACGATCAATTTTTTTCTGAAGGTCGTTTGAGCTGAGTTGGGGTTGGATTGCGATCATTTGCTTTTGAAACGAATGCAGTCTAAGCATTTTCAAAAAAATTACATCGTGACAAAACGCTGTAATTTTAGCACAAAACCGCCATCGTTAGTGTGCGAATGAAAAATTATCGTCCAATTATCTGGCAACGTCTCGACGTGGAGGTCGGAGGATTCCAAATTCACAAGCTGGAGCTGCACCGGCATACCGCACGACTCGAACGCCTCGCAATGCACTCGCACAAATTCCATCAGTGCCTTGTCTACTTGAGCGGACGTGGCCAACAAAAGCTGGCCAGCCTGAACCGGGCCGTGCATTCGGGAATGCTGGTGCTTGTTCCCGCCGGGGTGCACCACGCCTACACGCGGGAGGGAGGCATACCTGCCCTTTGCCTGGTACTGGGATTTTCCGCGAGTCGCAGGATTCTTAAAAAGCCGATTGTGACGCAGTTGTCAACGAGTGAGCTTTCAGAAATCAAACGTTCCCTGTCGGAGATCACGCAGGATTTTGTGGATGATAAATTTGCCCGGTGTTTGTGGCAGGGCAGTGTGGCTCTGCGGCTTTTGCAACAACTGCTTAGTGCAGCAGGAGTCATTAAATCCGCAGCGAAAAAGAAGAAGTCGGGTCTGTTGCGACAAGTGGAGATGTGGCTGCAGAATCCGGCTAATGATTTATTAAAGCTCGATATTCTTTGCGACGAAGTGGGTTTGCAGCGGGACAGCCTCACCCGCCGCGTCAAATCTGAAACCGGCCTCACTCTCACGCAGATGCGCTCGACAATCCGTCTCCGCCGTGCCCAGGATTCACTTCGCAGGTTTCCTCGTGTAGCCGATGCAGCCGAGGCCTGTGGTTTTCAGGACCAGAATTATTTCGCACGCTGGTTCCGCGAACAAACCGGCGCCAGCCCGCTGACATGGCGGAAGCAACGCAGGAAACCGGAGGCAGGTGAGTCAACTATATGATCCCTGCGCCCCTTATACGATTTATACCAAATTCGTAACTTTCAGGTCCGAAATTTCTTCGCCACGATTTGACGAAAGCGACTACCTCACTCTATAGTTCCGGGATGAATGGAAATGGAAGGCGAGTATTAGTCGGCATGAGCGGTGGAGTGGACTCCAGCGTAACTGCTTACATGCTCAAGGAACAGGGTTGGAATGTAATCGGCATCACGATGAAAGTGTGGCCGCAGGACTGTATTTCGCGAGCCGAAGATAAGTGCTGCGGTCCCTCTGCAATCGCGGACGCTCGCGGAGTGGCTCACGCTTTGGACGTGCCGCATTATGTCGTCGATGAGGCGGATGAATTTGAAAAAACAGTCATCGATTATTTCGCAAGTGAATACAAAGCGGGTCGCACGCCCAACCCCTGCGTGCTGTGCAATGAGAAGCTGAAATTTGGAAATCTCTGGAACAAAGCAAAGGCTCTCGGCGCGGATTTCATCGCGACCGGACACTATGCGATCATTGAACACGGGCCGGAAAGCTCGACTCTGCGAAAAGGTGTCGATGCGGGTAAAGACCAGTCGTATTTTCTTTTTAGCCTGCGTCAGGAACAGCTTCGCCGCGCACTGACTCCTCTGGGTGAAATGACGAAACCGGAAATCCGGGAGATCGCCCGCAAGCTCGGGCTGCGTGTTGCCGACAAGGTGGACAGCCAGGAGATTTGTTTTGTGCCGGGTAATGATTATAAAGCCTTCCTGCGTTCGCACCTGGGTGAGGACGAATTTCACCCCGGCGGTATTTATGATCTGGAGGGAAATTATATCGCGCCACACGACGGGATCGAACTCTATACGGTCGGTCAGCGAAAAGGTCTGCCCGGCGGCTCTCCACGCCCGCGCTATGTGATCGATATCGATCCGGATGCCTCGCGCGTAATCGTGGGTTTCGAGGAGGACCTGGTGAAGGAAGAGTTTGAGATCGATAATGTGAACTGGCTGGAGGGCCTGCCGGAGGAGCCGATCCAGGGAGCGGTCAAAATTCGCTATGCCCATCCGGGTGCGGATGCAACGATCCACCCGCTTTCGGAAACTCGTGCGCGGGTGAGTCTCCACGTTCCACAGCGGGCCGTGACGCCCGGGCAGGCGGCAGTAGTTTATGTCGGAGACAAGGTGCTCGGCGGCGGATGGATTTGTCGTCACGAGGTGGGAGTTGCTGCATGATCGTTGTGGGCATATCGACTTTTGCTTCTGAAGAGGATGCAAACCAGACCGTCAAAACTCTGGTTGAGGAAAGTCTGATTGCCTGCGGGACTATTTTGCCCAATGCAAAATCCATCTATCGCTGGGAGGGAAAATCGGAGGAAGAAAACGAGGTTCTGGTTTTAATGAAAACCGTGGAGCACAATCTGCCCGCTCTTGAAAAACGTCTGCACGAACTCCACAAATACGAGGTGCCGGAATTTATGGCCTTTGAAGTTTGCCATATTTCGGAACGCTATGCCGAGTGGCTGAAAGCCATGTGCGCCCGATGAACACACGGAGGAGGTTTTTAAAAATGCGATTTTGTTCTGTGTTTTTATTACACTCTGCGGCATGACTTGGGCGTGAAATTATCTGAGCAGCCCCAAAAAACGAACGATGGAAATACCGTTCTCGATCGCATTCTTGACGATGTGCGCGCCGCTCTTAATGAGACAAAAACAAAACGTCCACTCCGCGAAATAAAGGCCCGTCTGCTCGACGTGCCGCCGGTTCGTTCCTTTACTGAAGCACTTCGCCAAAATACCTTTTCACTGATTGCTGAGGTCAAAGCAAAGTCGCCGAGTGTCGGAGAGATGCGTCCGGAAAACCTGAAGGCCGCCCTGCCAGTGTATGAAAGCTGCCCTGTGGTTTCGGCGGTCTCGATTCTGACAAACGAAAGACACTTTGGTCAGTCCATCGATTTTCTGGAAAAAGCTCGTCCGGAAATAACGAAGCCGCTCTTGCGAAAGGATTTCATCGTCGAGGAATATCAGGTTTCGGAAGCGAGAGCTTTCGGGGCAGATGCGATTTTGCTGATGGCAAATGTCCTGGACGCGGCGCGGCTGCGAGGATTTTATGATCTCGCTCGCGAGCTGGGAATGAACGCTTTGTTTGAAGTTCACACGGAAGAAGAGCTTTCGCTCCTGCCGCACGATGCGGAGATCATCGGAATCAACAGCCGGAAATTTAAAAGTCGGGACGGTTTTGTTTTAAACGGAGAAAACTCGTCGCAGGACTTCAGCGTAAATTTATCCACCTTTGATCTGGTAAAAAAACTACCCGACCAGGCACTGAGAATTGCAGAAAGCGGACTCGATGCGGATAACGTGCGCGATCTGACCAGGGATTTTCACGCAGGGCTGGTGGGCACATCGCTGCTGCGCGACCCTCGTGGTATCGAAGTGGCCTTGCAGGATTTCAGCCAGGCACTGACATCATGAACCAGGATCCCAAACAACCAGGCTCACCGGAAACACAGGCGGAGGAAAATGTTTACGATATTTCGCTGCGACCTCCGGCCTTTGCCGAATTTTCCGGACAGGAAAAATCCGTCGAGCGTCTTCAGCTTATGGTCGAAGCGGCTCAGCAGCGCGGCGATGTGCTACAGCATATTCTGCTGTGCGGCCCTCCCGGGCTTGGAAAGACGACGCTTGCTCACATTCTCGGAAATGCGATGAACGCTGAGGTGCGTAGCACCAGCGGACCGACCATCGAAAAGGCCGGCGACCTGGCAGGTTTGCTCACCAACCTGGAACGTGGGTCCATTTTATTCATTGACGAAATTCATCGCCTGCAACCCGCCATCGAGGAGTATCTTTACCCGGCGATGGAGGATTTCAAACTCGATATCATGATCGATCAGGGGCCGAGCGCACGAAGCGTTCAGCTCAACCTGGCAAAGTTTACAATGGTCGGAGCGACCACACGCTCGGGGATGATCAGTGCGCCTTTGCGCTCGCGCTTTGGGATGACATGTCGTCTGGACTATTATGAAACCGAGGCTTTGAAAATTATCGTTGATCGCAGTGCCAGCCTGCTCGAAGTCGAAATCGATTCCGGTGGAGCACTGGAAATCGCCCGTCGCTCACGAGGCACCCCCCGCATTGCTAATAATCTCCTGCGCTGGGTTCGCGATTTTGCTCAGGTGCGTGCCTCGGGTACGATCAATGCAGACGTGGCTGCCCGGGCACTGTCTCTCCTCGAAATCGATGCGGAGGGTTTTGACGAAATGGATAAGCGGATCATCTCCAGCCTGATTCAGAAATTTAACGGCGGCCCGGTGGGACTAAATTCGTTGGCGGTTGCGATTGGCGAAGACGCCGGGACTTTGGAAGAAGTTCACGAACCCTATCTTATTATGCAAGGATACATCAGCCGGACAGCGCAGGGGCGTGTTGCCATGCCGCGTGCCTATGACAAGCTCGGGCTTCCCGCGCCAAAAGGCAGCTCCGAACAGAAACAACTTTTTTAGGGTACACCCGGAAACCTGTTTTTCGGATGTGCTCTTTAATTTTTTTTGCTGAATCTTCGGAGGCGATCTTCCTTGTGAGGGGGACTGTGGATCGCATAGAGTGCTCTCGATGTCGTCCGAATGGATACAAGATGATGAGCATTTAAACGAAGCGTTTCGCCTGTCCTTTTTGCTGTGCGAGGATCGTGAGGCAGCTCTCAATATTCTAAAAACGGCTCTCAATAAACTGGCGCGTTACAGTGAAAAATCTAATCCGCAGCGAGCCCTGCGTTTTCTGCTTTTTGAAATTCGGCGTCAGTGCCTTGCCCAAAACAAAATTTCACAAAAAATTCTGAGGGATGAAAAAAAACTTCCGGGTGACTCGACAGCACTTTCGGCACTTCCCTCCGATCAGACTGTAGCTCTGCTCCGCGCACTTCCCGATCCTGCTCGCAGTGTGGCAGCCCTTTTTTATGCGGCCAAACAACCCGTCTCCGAAATCGCACATATCCTTTCCCTCTCGGAAAATCAGGTTGCTGCGGAAATGGACCTGGTCCGCCAAACCCTGCGCACGGAGGCTACACGCACGCAATGAATACAAAAACCGCCAGGCGTTTTCTAAAGTTCATGCACCCTGATCAGCTCTCCAGTCCCGAGGTGCGAAAGGCTCTCGCATCCGCCGGAAACGATGCGGACTGGAAGGCTGAGTTTGATTTACAAACACAGACAGATACTCCCGTCGCTGACGCCTGCGGAGAAATCTGCCTGCAGCCCGGCGAGTTCGAAAGCCTCGTCAGCACGCGAGAACTTTTCACCGAAAAAGGTCGTAAAATTCACCTCTCTCTTCGTGATCCCACCGTCCTTGGAGTCGTCTTTGCGGTTCTTTTGCTCGTAGGATTTTTCTTCTGGTTTCTACTCGGCTCCCTGGACCGCATACATGGAGAAGAAAAACTTCTGGACCTTGTAAAAGCGGGTGCTACCGAGGAGATTCAGCAATTCGATGAGGTGGATTCCACCCTCGGCGAACTCGACGACTGGTTCACGATGAATGGAGTTTCCAGGCTGTGGATTCCCGAAAAATTTTTACCGGAAAAAGTTCTCGCCGTACGCACTTTCAACTATCGCGGCAATCAGGTTGCCTCTGCACTGCTCCCCAGGCAGCAAATGCTTGTTTATATTTTCCAGGGGAAACCTCTTGGGATCGAAGCACCCGATGAAAACAAATGGTATTATGCAAAAAGCCCAAAGGAGTCCGTAGCTTTGATAGAACGTAACGGAGTGTGCTTTGTCGTGGTGATTCGCGGAAAAATTCCGGAGTTGAAGCAGGCATTACAATAACCCGCCGTCATTCGCAGCTCATCAGCACCTCCTCAAAAACATGAAATTTAACCTCGCTATTTGATGCGAGTCATCTTATAGCTCCGATCCATGGCCTCACTACTTGAAGAATTCAAAACGTTTGCAGTTAAGGGAAATGCCGTTGACATGGCGGTTGGCATCATTCTTGGTGCTGCCTTTACAAAAGTCGTAAATTCCATCGTTTCCGATCTTCTTATGCCCCCCATCGGCCTTCTGATCGGTGGAACAAATTTTGAAAATCTGAAGCTGGTTCTCAAAGAAGCCCAGGGCGAGACAGCGGCTGTCGCTATTCAATACGGAGCATTTATCAATAACGTCATCGAATTTCTTATCGTAGCCTGGAGCGTTTTCATCGTTGTCAAAATCATGAATCGCCTGATCGCCGAGCGCGACAGTGAAGAGAAAAAAGCGGAATAAACCTTCCGTTATAAATTCCATTTATCCGAAAAACGGGGCAGACTAGCCCCATGAATCGACTGAGATATATTCTCCTGGGACTGCTGTGTGCAGCCGGAAGTCTGTTTGCGGAGGACGTGGCTCCGGCACCTTCCGAATCAACTATTACGGAGTCGCAGGCCAATACTTCGATTCACGAAGGGGATCTGGTTGTTGTCCCGCTGGACGGGGAGGTTTCTGAAGCACAGTTTATTTTTTTACGTCGTATTTTGAAGGATGCGGAGAGCCAGGGCGCAGCCGCTTTTATTATAAAAATGGATACGCCGGGGGGACGTTTGGATGCAGCAGTTAAAATTCTTAATCTGCTTCTCGACGCTCAGATACCTACTTACACTTACATTGATTCCAACGCTGGTTCAGCAGGCGCTCTGATTGCTTTGGCAACGGATTACATTTATATGGCACCGGTCAGCGCAATCGGTGCTGCCGCGCCGGTTATGTCCGGTGGTAAGGATGCGCCCGAGACAATGAACCTTAAAATTATTTCTTATTACTCGGCCTATTTTCGAAGTGCTGCTGAGGCCAATGGTTACAATCCCGATATCGCGGAGGCTTTTATTAATAAAGACGCGGGAGTAACAATCGGATTTGAAGAGATAAATAAAAAGGGCGATCTCCTGACCCTGAGCGCCCAGGAAGCCGTTAAGGAATATGACGGGAAGCCCCTTCTTGCCGTAGGAATTGCAGACTCCGTGGAAGACCTCGCCAAAAAAGCGGGCTTTGCGGACAGCTCGATTGTGATGATAGAACCCAGCGGTTTCGAGCGGCTCGCGCTTATTATCACGACCCTGGCTCCGCTCTTTCTGATTGGTGGAATTGTGGGTGCCTACATCGAGTTTAAAGCACCGGGTTTCGGAGTGGCCGGGTTTATTTCCGGCCTTTGCTTCCTGTTGTTTTTTGCGGGGCACTTCATTGCGGGGCTGACGGGTTTTGAAGTGGCGGTTGTTTTCGCAATAGGATTGCTCTTTCTGGTGCTGGAAGTTTTTCTATTTCCAGGGACTTTTGTCGCAGCGCTGATCGGGCTGGCTCTGATGATGGGAGCACTTCTCTTTGCGATGGTAGATTACTGGCCATCGCGTGAGATACTGCCTTCATTCGAAAGCTTTGTTCCCGGAATGCTGAATCTGGCCATCGCCGGCAGCGCGGGTATTTTACTTGCCTCTCTGATTGCCCGCTATTTTCCAACGCTGCCGCTGTTTAACAGGATTTATCTCGGAGCGACGAGTGCGGGCACAGCGGTGCGTGTTTCCCGTTCGGAGAATTCCCTGAATGCCGAACCTTCCAGCGTGGAGATTGGAAGTCTGGGCCGCAGTCTCACCGCACTTCATCCCTCGGGCCGGGCGGAATTTGATAAACAACCCTTCGATGTCGTCACGCAGGGAGATTTTATTGAAAAAGGACAACCCGTTAAAATTCTCCAAAAATCCGGCGGTCAGATTATTGTCGGGCAGGCCGGGTAAAAAGATACGGGCGCAAATACCCTGGCAATCGACGTTAATAAAGTCGACGCTGATCACACAGCATGAATGCTACTTGCGAAATGAATAATGAACGACTAGCATGCGTCTACTTTACAAATGCTCGTATCCCCTAAAATCATAGTTGGCTGGCGGGAGTTTGTCTGTCTGCCGGACTGGCATATTTCCGGCATCCGGGCAAAAATCGATACGGGTGCAAATACCTCGGCAATCGACGTTAATAAAGTCGAGCCGCTGCCAGGAGGACAGGTTCGTTTTGATGTTGTAAAAAACAACAACCACCGCCATCGGACGCACTGGATCACCGCCGATCTTGTGAGGCAGACCGTGGTACGCTCCAGCAATGGCACTCGCGAGATTCGCTATGTTGTCTCCACGACTTTGCTGCTCGGCGGTTTTGCCCGCGAGGTAGAGTTCACACTCGTGCGACGAGCCAATATGCTGTGCCGGATGCTGATTGGGCGCACGGCACTTTCACCTCATTATATAGTGGACGTCTCAAAGCGCTACCTCACCCGTAAACCAAAAATTAAAAAACGCCAAACCGCCACCGAGACTCTTTTAAAAACCAAAAAAATTTAAATACATGAAAATAGCTCTGCTCACCCGCGAACCAAACAATTACTCCTCGCGCCGACTAAAAGAAGCCGCCCTCGCCCGCGGCCACAAAATCGTCGCTCTCAATGTGATGAAAATGGGTCTGGAAATCGATAAGTCCGGCCCGTCCATTGTGATGAAAGGAAAACCGCTTAGCAATTACGATGCAGTCATTCCGCGCATCGGTTCCTCGGTCACTTTTTACGGAACGGCGGTGGTGCGGCAATTCGAGCAGATCGGAACGTTTACGCTGAATCCCTCACATGCCATTTCGGTCTCGCGAGACAAACTGCGCTCCCTGCAGGTGCTCAGCCGACACAAACTCGGGATGCCTGCGACGGCTTTCGTTCACGATCGAAAAGGAATTCTCGATGCTATCGAAAACGTAGGCGGCGCGCCCGTCATCATTAAAATGCTCGAAGGCACACAAGGCATAGGAGTTATCCTTGCCGACACGACAAAAATTGCTGAAGCCATTGTCGAAGCCCTTCAAAGCTCGAAACAAAACGTCATCATCCAAAAGTTTGTCGCCGAGAGTAAGGGAAAAGACGTGCGTGCTTTTGTGGTCGGTGATCGCGTGGTGGCAGCCATCCGGCGCAGCGCGGCGGGAACAGAATTTCGCAGCAACATCCATCGCGGCGGCACCGCAGAAGTCATCCAGCTCGAACCCGAATACGAAGCAACCGCCGTAAAAGCTGCGCAAATCCTCGGCCTGCGCGTCGCCGGAGTTGATATGCTCGAAGGCCACGACGGCCCGCAGATCATGGAGGTCAACTCCTCCCCCGGTCTGGAGGGGATCGAGGGTGCCACTAAGCTCGATATTGCCGGACAGATCATCGAGCACCTTGAGGAATGCGTGCTCTTTGACGACTTCGATATTCGCCAGCGGCTGACGCTTGCCCGAGGCTACCAGGTCGCAGAGCTGCCCGTCGGTGCCGAGTCGGAGTTAGTAGGAAAAACGATTGGCGAGTCCGGTCTCCGTCAGCGCGACATCGTCGTGCTCAGCATTCATCGTGCCGGAATTGTAATTCCCAACCCGCGTGTGGATCGTCCGATTCTGGCCGGTGACGTTTTACTTTGCTACGGCGTGCAAACCGCACTCCGCAATCTGCTCCCGGCACTCAATGCCCGGCCTCGCCCCGAGCGTAAGCGAAAAATTAAAAAACTCCCCAAAGACGCGGGCAAGCAAGTCGAGTCTGAAACAAAATGACCGCCACGAAACCGCCACGACGCGGACTTTGCATCGCCAACACCCGTATCCCACCAGGGAGCAGTGTCGATGTGCGCCTGAAAGTTTCGGAAACTTATTTCGGAGACGATGTCGCCATCCATCTGCGTGTGATCAGAGCGCGACGCCCGGGGCCGGTTGTTTTTGTAATGGCTGCCATTCACGGCGACGAACTCAACGGCGTCGGCGTTGTCCACGACCTGCTTTTCAGCGACAATCTCAAACTAAAATGCGGAGCACTCGTGCTGATTCCGGTTGCAAACGTCTTCGGTTTCGAGAGCAACGAACGCTACCTGCCCGATCGCCGTGACCTGAACCGATCCTTTCCCGGCTCAGCGAACGGCAGCCTGGCCGCACGACTCGCCCATACGCTTTTTGAAAATGTCGTACGCCACTGCGACTACGGAATCGATCTGCACACGGCAGCCATTCAGCGCACAAACTACCCCAACGTCCGCGGACGCCTGAGCGATCCGCAGGTTGCACGCATCGCCGAGGCATTCGGCTCGGAAGTTATCTTAAACGGAGCGGGTCCGGCAGGATCCTTTCGCCGTGAAGCCTCGCTGGCGGGTTGCCCGACAATCTGTGTCGAGGCCGGAGAACCCTGGAAAATGGAGCCCGCAATGGTGCAATTCGGTGTCCAGGGCGTTCGCAACGTCCTCATCGAACTCGGGATGCTGGCCGGCAAACCCGCCCTGCCGCCCTACCAGACCCGCATCAAAAGCTCGACCTGGATACGAGCGACGGTGGGTGGGATTTTGCGATTTCACGTCGTGCCAGGGCAGGTCGTTCGCGCCGGGCAGGCCATCGCCTCAAACTACACCCTGCTCGGAGAGCAACAGAATCTCCTGCTCGCCCCAAACTCCGGCATTATTTTAGGCATGACCACTCTGCCGCTGGTAAAACCCGGAGAGCCCGTCTGCCACCTCGGAAAACCAGGCATGGGAATCACAAAAATCGAAAAAGCTCTTTCACGCGCTGTGAAAAACGACCATGACATTATCGAAGCCCGCAGCCAACTGGCCAGCAGCATCAATCAGGTTCCACTTCGCAACAGCCGATCAAATAAAAAGTAAATTTTCAAATTCATGGACGCCGAAAACCCCGCTCCCGACACCCCGCTGATTAACCTTTTCAATGCAAACCGCACATGGGCCAAACGCATGTGCGAGCACGACGAAAATTTTTTTAAAAACTTAGCCCACCAGCAATCGCCGGAGTATCTCTGGATCGGATGCTCAGACAGCCGCGTGCCCGCAAATGAAATCGTCGATCTCCAGCCCGGTGAAGTTTTTGTTCATCGAAATGTCGCCAATGTCGTCGTCCACACCGATTTGAATTGCCTCTCGGTCATCCAGTTTGCGGTTGATGTTTTAAAGGTAAAACACATCATGGTCGTCGGCCACTACGGCTGCGGAGGCGTGCGGGCCACCGTGCAGCAGCAGCGTGTGGGACTGGCGGACAACTGGCTCCGCCACGTTCACGATGTCAGCTTAAAGCACTCGTGCTGTCTGAAAAAACTGCCCGGGGAAGAAGAAAAAATCGACCGCCTCTGCGAGCTGAACGTTATTGAGCAAGTCCTGAACCTCTGCCTGACAACCGTCGTGCGAGATGCCTGGACCAGTGGGCAAACCCTCTCCCTTCACGGCTGGATATATGGCTTAAAAGACGGTCTTCTGCGCGACCTGGGTATGAGCGTCTCCGGCTTTCAGGAAATCGATACAGCTTATAAGAGTGCGACAGGGAAATTGCAGAAACAGGGGTAGCGGGTGAGGCCTTCTCACATACCGAAATTTTGCTCTGCTTATCAAAAAGTGGCTCAGGAGCCGGAGGAGGATGTGTGATGAGAGGACTGACTCCAGGGTTGCGCT
>JBKEBM010000039.1:0-5884 GCA_047973165.1 Chthoniobacterales bacterium | reverse complement strand
GGGCCGTCTCAGCTTCCGATCCGACCCGAGCTTCCCGCGCGAAAAATTTGTCATCACCAATGCACAGACCGAAGATGTGCTGAAGTAAAATTTAAAAAAATTTTCTGGTATTGGCCCTCTTTAGAGTCTGTTTTTTTCGCTCCGGTAGGGTCGTTTTGTCAAAACGACCCTACCAGTTTCAGTCTTTGCCTCATCCTCTTTTAAGCTCACCCTTTCTCTCCATATACACGAACTTCCCGGATGAACCGAGTTTTGGGCACACCCGGAAACCTGCTTTTCGGCAGAGAGGCCAGATAAAATTTTGGAGACAAGGCAAAACAATAGCCACCGGCCTTGTCCCAACGGGTATCTTTTCAACACCGTCTCCGGGATTTTGAATAATTCTGTGTTGAAAATGAGGTTTTCGGGTATGCCCTTTTTAGCTTCCCTCCTGAATCCTGGTATTGAAATGCCTGGAAAATGCACTAGTCTTCCCCGCGATGGCAGGTTGTTGTCAGTGTCAAAGCGAAGTTAAAACGCAGGATTCCGGTTCGGACTCTTCTGCCACAGGGATATGGATGCGAATGATTTTTGCTGTCCTCATTGCCGGGCAGTCTATGATTTTCGGTCTGGCGGCGAGTATGTCTCCGCCAACCGGAACGGCTCGCTGGGTCATTCATGGTCTGCTTGCCCTTTCTGCAATAGCGGTTTTCCTGCTTGTCGGGTTACCCATTCTTCGTGAGTCCTGGTCTGCTTTTCGATCTAAAAAAATCGTTATCGAGCAATTATTTCTCGCCGGAATTATCGGTGCTTTTTTTGCCTCTCTGCATTCCACTCTCACCGGAAACGGTGATGTTTACTACGAGGTCGTTGCCATCCTGGTTGCCATTTACACCTTTGGAAAACTCATCAGCAACAATCGCCGGGCCGCTGCAATCGCCTGCGCCAGACGCCTCGGCGAAGAATTTCAAACCTGCGAAACCATTTCCTCCGACGGCACCTGGAACAAAAGAAAAGTCTTCGAACTTCAACTGCACGACCGTGTCCGGGTCACTGAAGGCGGCGGTATCCCCATCGACGGTGTCATTTGCGAAGGCAGTGCTTTTGTTCAGGAGTCCGCTCTTACCGGCGAGAGTTTTCCTGTCGTCAAACGTCCGGGCGATACGGTCTTTGCCGGAAGTTACGTCGTGGATCATCCGCTCATCATTGAAGCGACACAACCTGTCAATAACCGCATTCTCGATCGCCTGCTTGATCAGGTTCGCGAAGCTCAGAGTGCTCCCTCTCGTCTCCAGCGCGAAGCCGACAAACTCGTCCGCTGGTTTCTGCCTATCGTTCTTTTCGTGGCTGCCGGGACTTTTTTATACTGGACTCTTCGCGACTCCTGGCTGCTGGGACTTTTTAATGCTCTTGCTGTTCTGGTCGTCGCCTGCCCCTGCTCGATGGGACTCGCCACACCCATCGGCATTTGGGGTGCGCTCGGTGCACTGGCACGCAAAGGGATCATCGCCAAAGACAGTGATCTCATTGAAAAACTCTCAACTATCGACACCGTCGTCTTTGATAAAACCGGAACCCTCGGAGAGGAACATCTGAGCATTGTCGATTTTGTCGTCTCCGAAGAAAATAACAACTCTGCCTCGCGCCAGGAAATTCTCGAAGCTGTCGCAACGGTTGAAAACGCAAGCTCCCATCCCATCGCCCGGGCATTTCGTCAAAAAAATATTACCCGTATTGCCAAAGAAGTTCAGATTCTCGCCGGCTGCGGCCTCCAGGGAAAAATTTATTCCGATGATAAAACGACCTCAACAAAAAGTTTTACTCTCTGGGAAATCGGCAACGAGTCCCTCGTCGACCTCCATAAGCAATCCACTCAGGCTGGAGAACTTCGTAACCGCCTCGCTGCTCACTCCCCTGCCTCCTGCCAGGAAGTTTTTATCTGTCGCAACGGTCAACTTGTCGGCCTCGGCCTTCTAAGAGAGCACCTCCGCGAAGGTGCCCTCAGTGCGATTAAAACCCTGCAAAACCAGGGTTTCGCCTGCCTCATCCTCACAGGAGACCGCGCCGAGGCAGCCGCTGTTCATGGTCTTGAACGGGTGGAAAGCAATCTCTCCCCCGAAGACAAAGCCCACCGCATCAAAACCCTGGAGACCGAAGGCCACCATGTCCTGTTTATCGGTGACGGCACTAACGACGCCCCGGCCATGAGCCTGGCCACAGCCGCCATCGCCATCAGCAACGGCAGCCCACTTGCAACCCACGCAGCCTCCGCCGAAATTTCCGGCAGTGCCCTCGCTGTGCTCCCTCAGGCACTTGCCTGTTCACGCCGCACCGTCCGGGCCATTCGCCGCAACCTTCTTTTTGCAGCCGCCTACAACACCATTGGTATCACCTTGGCAGCGATCGGCATTATCCACCCGATTCTCGCAGCTATTCTTATGCTGGCATCGAGCTTCACCGTCACCTGGAGTGCCCTTCGCGGAGTGGAGAAAGAATTTTCTGATGACAAAATAAAATCGCCCGTTCCAAAAACTCCACGCGACAGAAAACCCCGTCAGCCGGAATCGGCTAACCCAATTTTCACTCTTAATAAAAAAACCAATCCCCCCAGAGTCAGCACCTGATTATGAGCAGACTCACCGAAGCCGAACGTCGAAAACTTATTGCCGAACGCCAGAAAAAATCTCTCGCCTGGAAAGTAATCCATCTTCTTGGATCGCTGCAACTCGCACTCCTCCTCCTGGCCACCATTGCCATCGCCTGCACCGTTGCCACCATTTATGAATCCCGTTTCGACAGCTCGGTTGCTCAGGCATATATCTACAAAGCACCCTGGTTCATTTTCTGGCTCGCCGTCCTTTGTATAAACCTCTTTGCCGTTACCCTCACCCGCTGGCCCTGGCAGAAAAAACATACAGGATTCATTATCACCCACTACGGAATCATCCTCCTCCTCGCAGGTGCCGTTGTCGGGTCCAAGCTCGGTTTCGAGGGAAATGTAAAACTCAATACCACCGAAGCACCGCTCAACCGCATCACCACCAGCCGCAGCATTCTCCAGATTGCAAGCCCAACCGACGCCGGACTCTTTATTATCCCCTTTGATGCCAGCATCATTCGCCCGACAGCTTCACGACCTAAAAAATTCACTGTTCCCGAAACAGACTGGAAAATTATAATCACCGACACGAGTGAAAACCTCTTCGAAGAAGCCGTTCTTAAAGCTCAGCCGGAGGGTGTTCCCGGTATTCACCTTCGCCTCACCAGTGCCACTGCGGCTCAACCCTTCGACGCCGTTTTACTTTTGGACCCCCAGGCACCTGCAGCCGCAGCATCTGACCTGTTCGGAATGGCACAAATTCGACTCCGGGACGCCCTCCCGGAAATATCTGAAAAACGCTTCAGCGAAGTCCATATGATTTTCAGCAAATTTGCTCCAGTCATCCGGGTCGAAGAGCAAAATCAATCCCAGGAACCCGCAGCGCCGCAACAAGCAAACAAAGAACTCGCCACATCCGGTATCAGTCTCAAACTCAGCGAAGACGGAAAAAACCTGAGTGTCCAGTCCCCCGACGGCAGCTCGGCAACCTATAAAGTAAGCGAACTTCCAGGCACCAGCATCCCCGTCAACTCCGACAGCGGTCCGGCCACCCTCCAGGTCCTGGAAACCTGGTCCGATTTCAAACTCGAAAACGGAAAACCCGTCAACGCTTCCGAATCGAACAACAACCCCGCACTGCTCGCACGAGTTATTTTCAGCCGCTCGCAGGCCACAATCTCAGACGATTCTGCTCTCTCACTCGACATGGCCATCCAGGCCGAAGCACCAAAAATCGACTTCGTAATCTCCCGCGAAGGTCAGACAACTGCCACCGGCACTGTCGGTATCGGCGACAAGTTTGCCACCGGCTGGAACGACTGGCAGGCCGAAGTCATCAACATCCTGCCCGCCGCAAAAATCAGTAGTAATATCCGCCCCGCCAACCCCGACCTGCCGGGTGAGGCAAGCGGCATCCCCGGTTTCCTGGCTCGCCTGGAAATCCCGGGCGTGGAACCCGGGCCCGACACCTGGGTCCGCAGCGGCGACATCACAACACTGCCACTCGACTACCGACACCTCCGCATCGGCTACGGACTTGAGCTTCATCCCGTTCCTTTTTCCATTCGTCTGCTCAGCTTTGAAGTCCCTCTCTACGAAGGCACAGAAAGCCCATCCGATTTCATTTCGACCGTCGAATTCACCGATCTCGCCACGGGAAAAACCAAAACCGATATTGCAAAAATGAACTCTCCTGCCAGTTGGCCAGGCGGTTTCTGGCCCATCACAACCGGCCTCAATTATAAATTTTCCCAGGCCGAGTGGAATCCGCAGAACCTCAACGAAACCACCCTCCAGGTCCTTTACGATCCAGGTTGGCTTTTAAAGTGGTTGGGTTCCCTGGCCATCTGCGCGGGAATCGCCATCATGTTTTACTGGAAACCCGGCGGTTCCAAAAAAACTGCTAAAAAAGACCCAAAAAAATAATTCCACAGAACCACCTCCAAAATCATGAGTGAAACTTCTGATATCCTTCCCGACCTTCAGGCCTGCCTTCTTTGCGAAGACGTACGAACCGAAGCCAGCGGACAACAATCCCTTATCGGCGTCATTGGAGCCATCCCCGCCCCTCATCTGCCTATCGGCTTCATGAAGCTTTGCCTCTGGACACGCTGGTGCGGCGGAACGGGAACCTTTCTTCAGGAATCCAGCATCCTCAGTGCCGATGACGAAACCCCTCTGGCCACCTCCGAAGTCCGCTTTACACTTCAGAACCTGAATACCCATGCTACCAACGTTCATGTCTTCGGTGGGCTCCAGTTTCAAAAATTTGGTATTTATCACATCGAAGTGCGACTGGAGGGGCAGGTTTCTCTGCGTTTTCCGCTGCCAGTCGTCCAGATTCGACAAAACCAGTCATAAAAAAAATGCCTTCCTCCCTTCCAGGTATCTGGCCCGAACCTGTAGCTGTCACAGGCCTTGGGTGCGTAAGTCCGCTTGGAATGGACCTGGAAGAAAATCTCCTCTCACTGCAAAAAGGCCACGATGCAGCCGCACCCGTCACACTTTTTTCCACTAAAAACTGCCGTTGCCAGAAAGCCGCCCAGCTCCCCGACCCCGATGTCTCTCAGGCAGACAAAATCTCGCCCCGTGCCAAATACTGGCACCGCAGCACACGAATGCTCCTGGCCGCAACACACGAAGCCTGCTCCACGGCCAAACTCAATCAAAAATCTCTCCCCTCCCGCTGGATCGTCGGCAGCACAAGTGGCGGCATGAGCGCAGGTGAAGACTTCTCCCGCTTCACTTTAAAATCTCCCCCCTCCCACAAAAACCGCCGGACCGTCCAGGCCTACCTCCCCCAGACGCCGCTCCACCTCGTCGCCAATCACTTCGGTTGGGACTGCGAAACCATCCTCATCTCAAACGCCTGCGCATCCGGTGGCAACGCCATCGGCCACGCCGCCCGCCTCATCGCTCTCGGCCAGGAAAACCTCATCGTCTGCGGAGGCTACGATACACTCTCTCAACTCGTCTTCGCCGGCTTCGATTGCCTGCAAGCCTCTTCCCCCGACTCCTGCCGACCCTTCGACCAAAACCGCAGCGGCCTCATGCTCGGCGAAGGCGCCGCCGTGCTCGTCCTGGAAAAAATGACCCATGCTCTCGATCGCAAAGCACCGATTTTAGGAACTATCAATGGCTACGGAGCAGTGAACGACAACCACCACCTCACCCAGCCCGACCCCGGTGGACTCGGCTCCATCGCCTCCATGCAGCACGCTCTTCACAGTGCAAACTGGACGGCCAGCAGCATCGATTACATCAATGCCCACGGCACCGGCACCCCACTCAACGACGCCAGCGAAG
>JBKEBM010000026.1:0-15168 GCA_047973165.1 Chthoniobacterales bacterium | reverse complement strand
CTGCCAGGAAGCTGCCGAGTCGGGCGACATGACGAAACAATTTGCCGCCGAACCCGACAAGGGGCACCAGCGAATGCTGACAGAATTTGTCCGTGAAATTCGTGGTGAGCGTTCTCCGGTCCGTCCGGTTGCTGAAGCCGTGCTGGCAACACGCGTTTGTCTTGCCGCTACAAAATCCTATCTGGAAAAAAGAGAAGTTCAGATTTCGGAAATTACCGTCTGAAGCAAATTTCAGGAAAGCCGTTGTTTCCCAAAGTTTTCATTCTGATATAAAGCGGGTATGTCAGAAACTGAGGAGAATAAAAAAGCAGAAGCCTTTCGCTCATTATTTGAGCAGATGCGCGAGCAACTGCACCTCAGCATCATTGGTCAGAATCGTGTCGTGGATGAAGCACTCATCGCTCTTTTTGCGGGAGGACATGTTTTGCTTGAAGGGGTTCCCGGGCTTGGAAAAACGCTTATGGTCCGGAGTATCGCCGATTGCACAGGCGGTGATTTTTCGCGGATTCAGTTTACTCCGGACCTGATGCCGGCGGATATCACGGGCACCAATCTGCTGATGGAAGATGCCGATGGGAAGCGACATTTTGAATTCCAGCCCGGCCCGGTTTTTTCGAATCTGCTGCTGGCAGACGAGATCAACCGAGCCACGCCAAAAACGCAGAGTGCGCTTTTGGAGGCCATGCAGGAAGGTCGGATCAGCACAGGCGGGGTTTCACGGTCCCTGGAAAAGCCTTTCCTTGTTTTTGCCACGCAAAATCCGATCGAGATGGAGGGAACTTATCCGCTGCCCGAGGCACAGGTGGATCGCTTCATGTTTAAAATTTTGGTTCCCTTTCCGACAGAAAGTGAGGTTCGTAAAATTCTGAGTGCCACGACCGGCACTCAGGAAAACAAAGCGAAGGCTCTCCTGGGTTCGCCAAAGGATTTACTGCCGTGGACAGCTTTCATTCGGGAGATTATTGTTTCCGACGAGATCGAAAAGTGTGCGGCACAGATTTTGCTTGCGACCCATCCCGAAAGTCCGTTGGCGGGAGCAGAGGTGAAAAAGTATGTTCGTTATGGAGTGAGTCCGCGTGGCGGCCAGGCATTGCTTTTGGGTGCTAAGGTCGAGGCTCTGCTTGCAGGACGTTTCCATGTCGCGAAGGAGGATTTAAAAAAAGTCTGCCTGCCCGCGCTGCGGCACCGCATTTTATTAAACTTCGAGGGCGAGGCAGATGAAATCTCCATCGACAACATTATAAACAAGGTCGTCGAGAGCATTCTGGACTGACAGGGGGATAAAAATCCCGGATCAGTAAAAAATCGAGAGGATCGGGCTGGGGTTGATGCCGAGGACGATGATGGCTGCTACCAAAACGAGGAGGGTCAGCGATAGCAGCGGCGAGACGTGGATTTCGTTTGTTTCAATGTCCTTTGGCGACATCCAATACATGGCACGCACGATTTTTAAATAATAATAAAAACCGCAACCCACGGCGACGATACCGATAATGACCAGCAGTGTAAGGCCCTGTTGGGCAGCGGCGAGGAAGATGAAAAATTTCCCGAAGAAACCTGCCGTGAAGGGGAGTCCTGCGAGGGCGAGGACGGAGATAGTCATCAGTGCGGCGAGGAAAGGAGAGCGGCGTCCGAGGCCGTTGAAGTCAGATATATTGTCGCCTCCGATCATGCGGGCGACGATGATGAGCACGGCGAGGGAGAGCAGCGTCATCAGGGCATAGGCAGTCAGGTAAAATCCGATAGCCGGGCCGGCGAGCAGGGAGCCGATGCTGGCAACGCCCATCAGCAGGTAGCCCGCGTGGGCGATGCTGGAGTAGGCGAGTAGGCGCTTGAAGTTGGTTTGTGGGAGGGCAGCGAGATTTCCGAGAATCATGGTTGCTGCTGCGAGGATGACAAGGACCTGGAGTAATTTATGGCTAAGTGCGGGAACGGCGAAGAAGGGTTCGAGCACGCGGAGCAGGACAACAAAGCCGGCGGCTTTTGATCCGACAGAAAGAAATGCCATCGTGGGGGTTGGTGCTCCCTGGTAAACGTCTGGAATCCAGAATTGAAAGGGGACAGCGGCGACCTTGAAGCCGAGGGAGACGAGCACGAGTGCCAGCCCGAAGAGCAGTGCGGGGTGGCTTGTTTCGGGGAGAGCTGGCAGGGTGTTGGCGATTTCCTGTAAGTTGGTTGTTCCGGTTGCTCCGAAAATCCAGGTGATTCCGTAAACGATAAATCCGGTGGAGAGAGCACCGAGGATGAGGTATTTTACACCGGCTTCGAGCGAGGTGTTGCTGCGGCGCATGTAGGCGACGAGGATGTAAAAGGTGATCGTGACCAGCTCAAGTGCGACGAAAATGAGAATGAAATCAATGGCGGAAACCATCCACATGAGTCCAGCACAGACGAAGACAGCCAGGGCGTAGTATTCACCTGTGCCGGCTCCGGCTTTGGTGCCGGGGATGTATTTCTCCAGCACGGGGCTGTATTCGACAGCGAGCAGGAGGATGAAGGCCGTGACCAGGAGGGCAAACTGTTTGAAAAAAATCGCCAGAGAGTCCGCGACGTAAAGGGAGGCGTATCCGGCAGAGGGATCGAGAAGACCTGCATCGGCCTGAAAGGTGAGGGCAAAAATACCAAGCAGCCCGGCAACACCAGCATAGGCGATCCAGTTTTTACGACCCGATGGCAGGAAGGCTTCGGCCATGAGCAGCAGGATGCCGAGAGCAACAACTAGAGCTTCGAGGTAAACAGGATTCATTTTTTAAAAAGTCAGGATTAGTTCAGTGCAGGGCCGATGAAGGCGATCAGGAGTTGCGGGTAAAAGCCGAAGAGAAGCAGGAGTCCGACGAGCAGAACCAGCGAGAGGCGGGTGGAGAGCGGGGCTTCGGTTAGTTCAGCAAAGGGTTTGAGGAGCTCTCCGAAGAAAATGTTTCGGTAGGCGCGAAGCATGTAGAGGGCGGAAATAACAATACCCCAGATGGCACAGGCGGTTGCGATTTGAAAACTGCGTGCGGTGTAGATGTCTCCTGCGGCAAAGGCTCCGAAGAAGACGAGGAGCTCGCCGGCGAAATTTGCAAAGCCGGGCAGGCCGATGGAGGCCATCGTAGCGAAGCCGAAGAGCAGGGCTGTTTTTGGCATGACCTGTGCGAGGCCACCGAGTTCACTGTATTCGAGCGTGCCGGTTTTTTCACGAATGATTCCGCTCATGGCAAAGAGGGCGGCAACTGCGAGACCGTGCCCGAACATTACGATTCCGGCACCGGTCATGCTGACCTGGTTCATCGCTACAATTCCGAGGAATATGTAGCCCATGTGCATGACGCTGGAGTAACCGAGGGTCCAGTCGAGGCGTTTTTGCGAGACCGTTACGTAGCCGACGTAGAGGATGTTGCAGGCGAGGAGAACCAGGACGATATTGGCATACTGCTGAATCTCGATGGGGAAGATCGGCACCACGAGGCGCAGGAGGCCGTAAACGCCGAATTTTTTCAGCACGCCGGCATGCAGCATGGCAGCGGGAGCCGGGGCACAGGCGTAGGCGGAGGGTGCCCAGGAGTGGAAGGGGAAGAGTGAAACGAGTGTCCCGAATCCAAAGAGGAGCAGGAAGTAAATAAGGGGGTTCGTTGCGAGGTAATTATTTTCGGCGAGCTGAGTGAGTTCGCGCATATCAAAGGTGCGGGCACCCTCGGGGCAGCTCAGGTAGAGAAGAATGAGGCCGATCAGTAAGACAAAACTGCCGAGCGCCAGGTAGATGGTTGCTTTCCATGCAGCGGCCTGGCGGTCGCCGGTTCCCCAGATTCCGATGAGCAGGAAGGTTGGGATGAGTGCCAGCTCGTGAAAAATGTAGAAGAAAAAGACATCGACCGATACGAAGGCGCCGATGGCTCCTGCGGAGATAAAGAGCAGGCTGCCGTAGTAAAGCCCGGGAGACTTTTCGGGTGCGTTGGTTGCCCAGACGGCGGCGAGAGTGACCACCGAGGTCAGCAGGAGCATAACGAGTGAAAAGCCGTCCACACCGAGCAGGAAGTTCAGTCCAAAGCCGGGCAGAATGGCGTATTCGGATGTGAACTGATAACCCGGTGCTGAGCGGTCGTAAAAAAAGAATAAGTAGAGGGTCAGCAGAAAGCCGGCCAACGCGGTGATACGGGCAGTCTTTTGCGGAATCGGTGAGACAAAGCAAAAAATGCCTCCGAGAACGGGTAATAAAATGGCGAAAATCAGTGGGCTCATTTGCTCAGGATAATATACAGCAGGACGACGACTCCGGCGGCGAAGTAAAATGCGTAGGCCTGCAGGTTTCCAAATTGTAAAAAGCGAAGCACGAATCCTCCGAACCAAAGGACTTTGGCCGGAAGCTGAACTCCCAGCGCATCAATGATCCAGCGGTCCACAAAGGCGCAGAATGAAGCAAAGCCGCCCTGGATGCAGCGAACCAGCCAGTTGTAAACGTCGTCGATGTAGAGACGATTGGCAAAGGCGGGGATGCGAACGGGGTCTTTTTCCGGACCGCGTGCGTAGAGTAAAAAGGCTGTGATAAGCCCGATGGCCAGGAAGCCGAGGATGACGATATGCAGCATCATCGGCGTGTCGTGCGGATGGGGCACGTCGAAGAAAAATTTAGCAATGAAGGGCCATCCGGAACCAAGAGCGGCCAGGGCGAGAAGGCTCATGGGCAGGATCATGACGCCGGGGGATTCGTGAGCATTTTTTGCAGCGTCGCTGCGCGGTGCTCCGAGAAAGACGACGAAGAACAGGCGGAAAGTATAAGCAGCGGTGAGAGCGACGGCTGCTGCCGAGATCCAGAAGAGCGGGGTGTTATTTTCCAGTGCCCAGGCGATGATGGTGTCTTTACTAAAGTATCCGCTGAAGCCGGGGAAGCCGACAAGCGCGAGCGCACCAAACAGTGTGCAGAAAAAGGTAACGGGCATTTTGTTTTTCAGGGCACCCATTTTCCAGATGTTTTGCTCGTGGTGCATGCCCATGATGACGGAGCCGGCGCAGAGGAAGAGCAGGCATTTAAAGAAAGCATGCGTGAAGAGGTGAAACATCGAGACCTCGGCACTCGGCGCAACGGCGATTCCCATGACCATGTAGCCAAGCTGGGATATGGTGGAGTAGGCCAGGATGCGTTTGATGTCGTCCTGCTGGAGACCCATGAGGCCTGCGACGAAGCAGGTGATCCCGCCTATCCAGCCGATGACCAGGAGTGCCGTCTCGGAAAAAACAAGCAGAGGAAAAATGCGGGCGAGCATGTAAACGCCAGCGGCAACCATCGTCGCGGCGTGCAGCAGCGAGGAAACCGGTGTGGGGCCTTCCATGGAATTTGGGAGCCAGACGTGAAGCGGGAGTTGGGCGGATTTTCCGACTGTGCCGCAGAATACAAGAATGAGTCCGACGGCCAGGTATCCTCCGTAGGGCTGGAAGAAATCACCGGCGGCATTGAGTTCGCTGAAGGCAACGGAGCCGACGGCATACCAGAGGACGAGGATGCCGAGGAGGAAACCGAAGTCGCCGATGCGGTTGACCAGAAAGGCTTGCTTGGAGGCATCGCCAGCGGCGTTTCTTTTAAATTAATGACCGATTAGGATATACGAACAGACTCCGACAAGCTACCAGAACATGAACATCATGATGAAATTGTCGGCGAAGACAATTCCGAGCATGGAGAATAAAAAGAGGCTGAGGCCGGCGAAGTAACGCGTGTAGCCTTCTTCTTTGGCCATGTAACCGAGGGAGTAGATGAAAACCAGCGAGGCGACATTTGTAACGACCAGGGCCATTACTTTGCTTAAATGATCGACCGTGACGCCCATTGCGACCTGGAATTCTTCTCCGAAGCTGATCCAGTAAAAACCATTTGGTTCCGTGGCATCCGGTTGGGCATAGAGATACCAGCTTAGCGCACAGGAGAGAAGAGTCGCACCAATAGCCAGTCCGGCACTGAAGATGCGGGAGCCACGAGCGACCAGCAGAATCAATGCTGCCGCGACAAAGGGCGCAAATAAAATAATCCAGGGCGCGAGTTGAGGAGTGATCATATCGAAGCGGGTCTCTTAGTATCTCAGTGCGTCGAGGTCTTCGACATGGGTTGTTTGTTTTGCCCGGAAGAGGGCGACGATGATGGCAAGTCCGACAGCCACTTCCGCTGCGGCCACGGTGATGATAAAGAAGACCATGACCTGGGCGTTGTAGTTTGGGATGCCCTCGACAAGATTGTAGCGGGAGAAGGCGACGAGCGAGAGGTTGGCGGCATTCAGCATCAGCTCCATACCCATGAAAATGATGATGATGTTTCGACGCAGCAGGACGCCGGAAAGCCCGATGATGAACAGGAGTCCGCTGGCGATGAGGTAATGTCCGAGAGTAAGCATAGTATTATTTTAACTCCCTTCGGCTGAGTAAGACGACGCCGACCGTGGCAACCAGCAAAAGGACGCCGAGTATCTGCAGGGGCAGATTGTATTGCTGAAAGAGGGTCATGCCGATTTCCTTTGCGTCACTTTCAACAGGAAATGCAAAAGCGGGGAATTCTGTGCCAGCCGCAGGCAGAGACTTAACCGTGCGGAGCAGCAGATTGACCAGTGCGACTAAAACAACCCCGCCTCCGAGAAAGACGGAAATTTTAACTTCGCGCCGGGTCTCTGCCTTCAGGTCCAAAAGCATGATGATGAAAAGAAAGAGTACCATCACCGCTCCGGCATAAACAAGCACCTGCACGATCCCGATAAAATAAGCGTCCAGCAAAATAAAGAGAGAAGCCAAAGCGATAAAACTCATCACCAAACTCATGGCACTCGATACGGGATTCCTGAACACGATGACTCCAAGCCCGAAGAGGAGCATGAGTGATGCGAAAATCCAAAAAAGGGTGAGTTGCATAGATCGTTATTTTTTATCGTTCCATTTGTTGACGAGGCCGGTCCGCACGCCGCCCAGCTCGTAGAGTTTGGCTTTGTCGTGCACCATTTCTTTCCGTCCGTAGCCGGAGATCGAGTAGTCCTTGCGAAGAAAAATCGCCTGTTCCGGACAAACTTCCTGGCAGAGGCCACAGTAGATGCAGCGAATCATGTCGATTTCAAATTCTTTGGGGCGCTTCTCGACTTTGCCCCATTTTTCATCGCTGGGAATTTCTTCCGGTTTGATTGTGATGGCCCGTGGCGGACAAATAAATTCGCAGAGCTGACAGGCTACGCAGCGCTCGCGTCCGTAGTCGTCCGCGACCAGGGTCGGTGCTCCGCGATAGTGCTCCGGCAGATGGGAGTCCCAACGTTCCTCGGGATACTGCATGGTGACTTTTTTCTCACCCGAAAGAATTTTTCGCATGTGGCGAAGGGTGATCGCGAGTCCACCAAGGAGTGCCGGGAAATACATTTTTTCCCAGAAAGAAAGTTTTGGACGTTTAACAGCGATGGCCATGTTTTTTTTAAAAATCTTTAAATGAGTTTAGAACTTAACGTAAACGAGAATGAGCGCGGTGATGAAAATATTCAACAGAGCAATTTCAAATACAAAATACCAACCGAGCTTCATGATCTGATCGTAGCGGAAACGCGGCAGCACCCAGCGAACCCAGATCATGAAAAGCAGGATGCAGATGACTTTCCCGAAGAAAGTGGCTATATTCACCAGTCCCCAGAGCCAGCTCGATGCTCCGTCGGGCACAAAAGGAAGGCTCCAGCCACCAAGAAATAAAGTAACGATGACGCCCGAACCTGTGATCATCGCGGCATACTCACCGAGGAAAAACAGCGCAAAGCCCATCGAGGAATACTCCGTGTGATAGCCGCCGACGAGCTCCTGCTCAGCTTCCGGCAAGTCAAAGGGCAGACGGTTTGTCTCTGCGAAAATCGCCAGGGTAAAAATCAGAAAAGAAGTCACGAGAGGAATCCAAAGCAGCAGTCGCTGCCACGAAAAACCCTCCTGAAAACTCGCCAGAATCGTCTCGGGGTTGGAGATTGCCGTTTGCAAATCGAGTCCCTTCGGCCAGAAGGGAGCGACCATCCAGCCGTTTTCGACCTGATAGCTGACAATGTCGGGCAGGTTCAAAGTCCCGACCACCATGAAGATCGGAATCACGGAAAGCCCCATCGAGAGTTCGTAGGAAATCATTTGCGAGCTTGAGCGAATCCCTCCCAGAAACGGGTATTTGGAATTCGATGACCAGCCGGCAAGCACAATGCCGTAAACGCCAAGAGAGGTGATCGCAAAAACCCACAGCACGCCGATATTGACATCGGCAATCACCATTTTTACGCCGAAAAGCTCACTGCCAAAAGGAAGCACCGCCAGCACAAGCAGCGAGGGAATCATCGCCAGCATCGGCGCGATGATGTAATAAAAACGATTCGTGCTCTCAGGGATAAAATTTTCCTTCAGCAGCAGCTTCATCGCATCTGCAATCGGCTGGAAAAGGCCGCTCGGCCCCACGCGGTTTGGTCCCACGCGGTCCTGGATGATGGCACTCACCCGACGTTCAGCATAAACCGTGTAAGAAACCAGGCCGAGGATCAGACCAAGCAGGGCACCGATTTTTACCAGCGTAGTCCATGTGAGAAAAATCTCGGGCTGCATCAAAAAGGCTAAGGTTTCGCTCATGCTTCAGGGTTCAGGTTTTTTGGTTGCTTCAAAGTTTTTTAAGGTTTTGGCGGTGGAGGATTATTGAGGTGCGGTGCTCGGAAAAGGCTCTCGATCTGTCACCCAGGGCAGGTCGAGCTGTGTGCCGAGATCGCCGATTTTCGAAAGCGAAAGGTTCGCAAGTGCCGCATGTTGGGAAGCCATTTGTTTAAAAATTTCCTCAATGGCGTAGATGCCATTTTCACCGGATACAGCCTGGATCAGATCGCGGTAGATTTCCCAGTCATCTCGTGCTTCGCCGGGCGGTGTCACCGCTGCATTGAGTCGCTGCAGACGGCCTTTTATATTGATCATCGAACCGCGTTTTTCGGCAAAGGCACTGCCGGGAAGTAAGACCGTGGCAAGCGGAGTCGTTTTATTTGTGCGGAGATCGATGACGATGAGGGAGTCCAGCTTTGCCAGGTCGGCTTCGGAAATTCCCGCAGCAACCGCGTCTTCCTGGAGGCAAATCAACGCTTTGATTTTACCATTCCGAATACCGGAGACGATTTTCTCCAGCGACGCTCCCGGTTTCTCGCCCGTGAGGCCGTTGAGAATAGCTCCGTTCGTATTCGGATTGCCGTCTTTGGAAACAAGGAACCCGTCTCCTTCCTGCTCGCGGGGCAGAATGTCGAGTGCCTCGATTTTTAAAACCTTTGCAAGGCGGGCGGCCATAAACATCTCTTCATTGGTCAGCCGGGCAGAAGCCAGCATGGCGATCTCACCGGACTTGCAGGTCGTCAGCTCACGCTGAGCCTGTTCCATCGCAAACTTCCAGTTTACGACTTCGCGGTCTGCTTTTTGCCCACCCTCTGAATCGCTCAGAGTGACTTTTGCCTCGGGAGCGACCGGGCGCTCCTCAGCATGGATATAATGGAAATTCAGCCGGTGCGAATCGGGCATCCAGCACGAATTTACAAAATCATTTTCGCGTGGGGTGATGCGGTGGATCACATTCTCGCGACTTCCAATGATGATATTCGACCCTGTGCCGCAGTTTACATCGATCGACTTGGTTTCTTTTAAAAACCAAACCCGCATTTTGAAACGAAAGTCTTTGGAAGTCAGTGCACCGACCGGGCAAATGTCCGCCGTGTTCAGCGAGTAATTACTATCCAGCCGCTTACTGGGGTAAACCCCGAGTGTCGTGTGACTGCCGCGCTCCGTGAAGCCCAGCACATCATCGTGCGCGACCTCCTGCATAAAACGGATGCAGCGCGAACACATAATGCAGCGCTCATCATCGAGCACGATGCGCTCTCCGATGTCCACGCGCTTCGGTTTCTTGACTTTCTCTTCCAGAAAACGCGAATTCCCCTGCCCGAACTCCACGCTGTATTCCTGCAAGTGACACTCGCCCGCCTTATCACAAATCGGACAATCCAGCGGATGGTTGATGAGCAAAAACTCCATCACTCCATTGCGGCAATCCTCGACCATGGGCGAACTCGTGCGCACCGCCATCCCTTCGCTGACCTCCGTGGCGCAGGAAATAACAGGCTTCGGCATCCAGTTAATCTCCGGACGCCCGTCCTCGCCGACGACCGGTTTACGCTCCGGCGTCATTTTTGGCATACCCATTTCGACCAGGCACATGCGGCAGTTACCGGGCGAACTAAGCTTCGGGTGGTAACAGTAATGCGGGATGGCTTTACCCGACTTCATACAGGCTTCGATGAGGCGGGTTCCCTTCGGAAACTGAAGCCACTCTCCGTCTACCTGGACGTTTAACATTGTTTTGGTTTGGGCCGTATCAACTGCGCTCATCTGAAAATGATTTATTACTCCTGTCCTGCCGGGGTCGTCAACAAGCTGTTTTGGTCGCTGAGGCGTTGTGCCTGCATTATTGCCATTTGTCCCGACAGCGAAGTCGGGTAATCGGCTGCCAGATTTTTAAAAACTTTCACGGCATTTTCCTTTTCGTTTCCACCCAGGAGAAACTCTCCTTCCATCAGCAAAGCATAAGGAGCGACATAGGAATCGGGAAAATTCAGAGCGAGTTGACGCATCGTATCAGCGCGTTTTGCAAATCCCTCTCCTTTTGAGGAAAGCTCTGCCTCGGCCAGGGCTGCTGTCGAAACAAGCGGATAGTCTTTTTGTGCCAGCACGGCCTGGTAGGTGCTTTCGGCGGCAGCTTTATCCCCGGAATCGCGGTGAATTTTTGCCAGGAGCAGCAGACTGTTATCAGCCGCTACGGTACCGGAAAAGTCGCTGGTTACAGCCTCAAGTTGCTCTGCAGTTTTCGCATTTGCAAAAGCCTCCTGGGCAGCCATCTGCTTTTTCTCCGACAGAGCGAACCAAATGCTCACCGCGATTCCGGCAATAATCAGCGCAGCCGCAGCCGTAATAATCAGCGTTTTATTTTCTTCCCAAAAACGATCGGATGCGAGCATCAGATCATCGGCAGGAGTTCCCTCGACGGGAGAATTTTCAGATTCTTTTGTCATGAAAGGCTCAGGAAACTTGTGTGCGTGCTTCCTCAGCCAGCGGAGTGCTGAGATAACGCTCACCGGTGGAGCAGGCGACTGTGACGATGAGTTTACCGGCATTTTCCGGGAGTTTGGCAAGCTCCACTGCGGCATGTACATTTGCTCCCGAGCTGATTCCGGCCAGGATTCCCTCCTCCTTAGCCAGGCGGCGAGCCATTACAAAAGCATCATCATTGCTCACCGTCACCACATCATCGACTTCGTCCATGTGCAGGTTGTTTGGAATGAATCCGGCACCGGCTCCCTGGATTTTATGCGGGCCTGGCTTCAGTGGCTGACCTGCCTTTGACTGCGTGATGACCGGCGAATCAATCGGCTCGACAGCAATCGCTTTGAACTCCGGTTTGCGTTTTTTCAAAACTTCCGCGACACCGGAAATCGTCCCCCCCGTTCCAACGGCGGAAACCAACATATCTACCTTCCCGTCCGTATCGTCCCAGATTTCCTCAGCCGTCGTTGCGGCATGAACTTCAGGATTCGCCGGGTTGTTAAACTGCTGTGGCATCCAGGCGTTGGGCGTCTCTTCCAAAAGCTGCTCCGCCTTTGCGATTGCGCCTTTCATCCCCTCGGCACCTGGCGTGAGAACCAGCTTTGCCCCAAGCATCGCGAGCAAAGTGCGACGTTCAAGCGACATTGTTTCAGGCATTGTCAGGATGAGTTTATACCCTTTTGCGGCGGCCACAAAAGCGAGAGCGATCCCGGTATTTCCACTGGTGGGTTCGACGATGACGGTGTCTTTACTAAGCTTTCCGGCCTTTTCTGCAGCCTCGATCATCGCCATGCCGATACGATCCTTCACACTGCCAAGCGGATTAAAAAATTCACATTTGACAGCAATGGTCGCCGGCAGCCCCTCAGAAATTCGGTTTAGTTTGACCAGCGGAGTCCGCCCGACGGTTTCGACGATATTGTTGTAAAGTTTTCCCATGATTTTTTGGATAATTTGGAAAGTTGAGCGGACACTATTGCACTTACGCCCCTCCGTCGCAAACTTCTTGTTCGTCTTTTTTGTAAAAATTCTCTGACTGGCAGCATTGGCTTTGCCGGCACCAGCTCCGTCAGCTTGCCGGACCGACGAGATGCCTGCGGTTTATTTGTCTCAGGCATTTTTCATATTGGCATCAGACTTGCTCCTTAAAGCACCTTCGATTCCTCTGCGGAGACCTCTTTTTCTTCCCCCTCCTTAAGTTCGAGTTCTTTAACGTGCGTGATAGCAGCAGCCAGAAGAGCTGTGGGAATCGCAACGACACCAAGACCGGTTATAAGCATAAAAAAGGTAAAAATTTTCCCACCCTGCGTGATGGGATAGGCATCGCCGTATCCAACAGTGGTAAAAGTAACAACTGCCCACCACAGACAATCGAATACAGAACCAAATTTTTCCGGCTGCGCCTCACGCTCAAAATAATAAATCCCTATGGATGCTAAATACAGCATCGCAAGAGCGGAGAGTCCAAAAAGCAGAAGCTCTTCTTTTGCTATTTTAAAGGCACGCTGAAAGCGCCTGGCTGCTATATTGTATCTCGACAGCTTCGATATGCGCATCAAACGCGCAAACTGCAAAATTCGGATCGAGCGCAGATCAAAACCCAGTGCCAGATAAAACGGCAGGATCGCGAGTAAATCTATAATACCAAAAAATGATGTTATATAAGTGAGTCTGGACTTTGAAAAATACAGGCGCAGCAGATACTCAATCGTAAAAATCAAAAACGACAGGATTTCCAGAAACCTCAGAGCATGTTTCCACGGATACTTTAGCTCAGGAACTGTTCCAACAGCAAAACCGATAACACTAAGAATAATGCAAGCCTGAAAAAACAGCTCAAATTTTCCGAAGGAAACCAAGCCTCTGCCGTCGTAAGTAAGTATCGGTTTTTTACGAGGCATTTCGCTTTTATATCAGATATATTTTCCTCTATGTCACACTGGCCAGGTAAGGAATTTCACTCATACGCTCTCGAACCTCTTCGCCTCCCTCAAGTAAATCAGCGATTGCATCCCAATGCCCTTCGAGTAAAGCCTCTTTGGCATGTGCCGGCAGGGTTGCTGAAAAATCCCGCCCGTCTGCCGTTACCTTTTCATTTACGATATCAATAAGTATCTGAGCCTCGTGATTCGATGCCAGTATATCCTGAATTATTTTTATATCTTCTTTGGATGCAACCAAACAGGGAACTCCGAGCGTAATAGAATTACCAAAGAAAATTTCTGCAAAACTCTCAGCAATAACTGCTCGGAAACCATAACGGTATAAAGCCTGCGGGGCATGTTCGCGCGAGCTTCCGCAACCAAAATTACGTCCGCTTATCAGAATACTCGCCCCGGCATTTTTTGGATCATTCAGAGGGTGTGTTTTGTCGCTTCCATCCTCTTTTTTGCGTTCGTCATAAAACGCAAACTCACCGAGCCCGTCAAAGGTTACACATTTCATAAAACGTGCGGGAATAATACGGTCCGTATCAATATCATCTCCGGGTATGCAAACGCCCTGACCTGTCACTTGTGTAATTTTTTCCAAAGCCATAATTATATATTCTTTTTTATTCTGTTATTTTCCCAGGAAAACCTCGCGGGCATCTGAGATTTCGCCCGTCACGGCTGCCGCTGCAACCATCAGCGGACTCATCAGCATCGTGCGTCCTGTCGGGCTGCCCTGGCGTCCTTTGAAGTTTCGATTGCTGGAGCTTGCACAAAGCTGATCTCCCACAAGTTTATCGGGATTCATTGCAAGACACATAGAGCATCCCGCACGGCGCCATTCAAAACCGGCTTCTTTGAAAATATCATCAAGGCCAAGGTCCTCCGCGATAGCAGCAACCCCCTGGGATCCTGGAACGACGATTGCTTTGACACTCTCAGGAACTTTTTTTCCTTTCAGATATTGTGCGACTTCTTTCAGATCGCTGAGGCGCCCATTCGTGCAGCTACCCAGAAAAGCCACGTCGATTTTGACACCCTTCAGCGGCTGCCCCGCCTGCAAATGCATGTGGTCGAGAGCCTCCACGGCGGTCGCCTGATCTTTTTCGGGAAGCTCTTCTATCTTCGGAATCAGCTCGTCGATAAAGAGTGCCTGTCCCGGATTGATTCCCCAGGTGACGGTCGGTCCTATATCTTCCGCACGGAAATTAACTACGTCATCGTAAACCGCATCGGGATCGGAAGCGACGGCTTTCCAGCGTTCGACAGCCGCATCCCAGTCCGCACCCTGTGGGGCGTAGGGGCGTCCGCGAAGATACTCAAAGGTCGTCTCGTCCGGATTTACATATCCCACACGAGCACCACCTTCGATAGACATATTACATACCGTCATCCGCTCTTCCTGGGTGAAGTTATCAAAAGTGCTGCCACCAAATTCATAGGCGTAGCCGAGGCCGCCATTCACACCGAGTTTTCGGATGATGTGTAATATGACATCTTTGGCATAAACTCCGGAACTCAGCTTGCCGTTCACATTTACGCGGCGGACTTTGGGTTTCTTTAATGCCATCGTTTGCGTGGCCAGCACGTCGCGGACCTGACTGGTTCCAATACCAAAAGCGATTGCTCCAAAGGCACCGTGAGTCGATGTGTGAGAATCGCCGCAAGCAATCGTCATGCCCGGTTGAGTAATGCCTTGCTCAGGTCCGACGATGTGCACAATCCCCTGCTTGCCGGTCGATGTATCAAAAAACTTAATATCATATTCCGCACAATTTTTGCGAAGTTCCTTAATCATCGCATCGGCCAGTTCATCGGAATAAGGCTCCTCGGCTTCGTCGGTAGGAACAATGTGATCGACGGTCGCAAAAGTTCGCTGAGGATACCGCACGCCAAGTCCGAGATCACGAAGCATCCCGAAAGCCTGAGGGCTGGTGACTTCATGAATCAAATGGGTCCCAATCAGTAATTGGGTCATCCCATTAGATAATTTGCGGACCGTGTGGGCCTCCCATACTTTATCAAATAAGGTTTGCTTCATAACAATTTGCAGGACCGACGAGCATACCCCATCCCGGCGGATGGGGAAGCCGAAATTTTCCTGTCGGCACCTTTATTTTCCAAAATGTACCCGGTAGGGTCGTTTTGATAAAACGAC
>JBKEBM010000201.1:0-8084 GCA_047973165.1 Chthoniobacterales bacterium | reverse complement strand
GAAAAATTACGAATATTCATCGAAAGAAATAAAAGTTTACGGAAGAAGCAAAGTGGTGGGTCGCTTGAAATCAGAAGGCTCCTGCATCACCACAAACCTGCTTGGCCGGAAGATATTTGGAGCCGTTGCAAATATACAGGGCATCCTATACGCAATGTGTATTCCGAATTGGATAATGTCGGGGTTACTCATGTTGTTTTGGAGTTGGGAGGAAGCATAAAAGCATCTTGTAACCGGTTACAAGAGAAAAATGTAAGCGGTTACAAATTTTAAATAGTAAGCTTTACTTTGTAGAGCTATACACGATGGAGGGGGAACTCACTGAGTGCATCAATGTGAGACAAAATACAGCAGTCGGTCTCGTATCTCGACGGTCCGGAAGAAGCCAACAGCTGGCGATTTATCCGGTCGGATGGGGAGCATGAGTGAGTAGAGCAGGTTATTTTCAATCAACTGAAAATGCGTTTAGCCAGCACGCGGAGCCCCTGGAGGGTGAGCGTGGGATCGACGGTGTCAAAGGTCGGGCAGTGTCGGGCGATGATGTCTGCATCGCCTCCGGTCGCAACGACTTTGGCTTTTAGCTCTGCAAAAACTTCCTGTTGAATGCGGCGGACGATTTCCTGAATGAGTCCGGAGTATCCGTAAACAGCTCCTGAGAGCATGGCCTGACGAGTCGATTTTCCGACGACGGATTGCGGCTCTTCGAGTTCGATTTTTGGCAGCAGGGCTGTGCTTTCGTGGAGGTAGCCGGTCATTGCTCTGAGGCCGGGGGCGATGACGCCGCCCAGGTATTCGCGTTGCGGGGACATGACATCGAAGGTGACAGCAGTGCCGAAATCGACAACGATTGCCGGGCTGCCGTAGAGGGCATCGACGGCGACAGCGTTGGCCAGGCGGTCAGCACCGATTTGGGAGGGTTCGAGATAGTCGATCCCGATGCCGAGGTCGCTTTGGGCTGAGAGTTCGTGCAGGGGGAGCGATTTGCTGTCAGCAAAATTGCGTATGATGTTTTTTTTCTGCGGCACGACATTGCTCAGGACGATACCCTGAAATGTGCCTAAAGCTTTGACGGAGAAAATTTTTTCGAGATAGTCCGTGTTCAGATCGGAGGTTTTGACGCGTAAAATTTCTCCGAGTTGAGAAGTGTCGCTTGTGCTTATTTTTGTAAAGCTATTGCTGATGTCGATGAGCAGGCAGCGGGAGATCATGGGGTCAGGTTCCTGGTCCTTTGTGAGCATGTCAAGCGACACAAACTTGCAATCCGCAGGTTCCGGGGTTAGTCGCAAGGGGTGAAAGAGCGTGTTGGAATTTACGGGGGCAGTTTTGATCCGGTGCATACGGGGCATTTGATTCTTGCCCGGGAGGCCAGGGAAAAGCTGTCGTTGGATCGTGTTTTGTTTGTTCCGGCTGTGGTTTCGCCGCACAAGCTGGAGCGTCCGCCTGCTTCTGCGGAGCTTCGTTGTCGCCTGATCGCTGCTGCAATTGAAAATGAACCCGGCTTTGAACTGGATACTTATGAGGTCGATGCCGGGCGAGACCCTTCTTTTAGCATTGATACGGTTCGTGAGATTGCCGGGCGTTTACCGGAGGCAGAGTTATTTTATTTTATCGGGGATGATAATCTTCCGGAGCTGCATACCTGGAAGTCGCTTTCGGAGCTTCGACGGATTGCGAGGTTTGTGGTTTTCAGTCGGCAAATTTCATCGGGAAATACAGTTTTGGAAATTCCTTCCGATATGCTGTCGGTCAGTCGCCGGATTGATATATCTTCGACAGAGATCAGAAATCGGATTGCTTCCGGGAAGTCGATTCGGTATTTAATGCCGGAGAAAGTATGCAGTATTCTTCAACAGGAAAATTCTTATCAAATTCAGAAATGATACACGATGATTGAGAGTATCGATCTGGCGCGATTTTGTGCGGAAGCAGCAGATGATATAAAGGCGGAAGATATTTCGATCCTGAACCTGGAAGGAATTTCTTCTTTTACGGATGCCTTTGTTATTTGCACGGCAAATTCGGACCCGCAACTCAGAGCGATTGCTTCAAATATCCGGAAGCAAGTAAAGGAAGAGTATGGCAGGTTGCCGCTAAATGAGGACGGCACGCCGACCAGTCACTGGATTGTTCTCGATTATGGAGATGTGATTATCCATGTCTTTCAGGCTTTTGAGCGCAGACATTACGATCTGGAAAATCTCTGGAAGGATGCACCGCAGGTTGAGTTTTCTCCCCGGTAATTGCTGAGCCGGAGCCGCATTGCTACCAAAAAGTATGACCCGTGGTGTTTTCTGAATTGCAGTCTCAACGAAGAAGAGTCGTTTTGATTGCTCAGGCAAACGCCACGGGCCATATGGGTTGGAAGGAAATTTTTTAAAAAACTACTACTCAGCTTTTTCGGTTTTCTTCTTACCGGTTTTTTCTTTGGCGGATTCCTTTTCCGCTTTTGGTTTCGCCTTCGATTTTGCTTTTGCTTTTTTTGGCTCGGGCTTGTTCAGCAAAGCTTCATCGATTTCGTCAACTTCATCGGACTTTTGCAGGTCCACCCATTCGATCAGAGCCATGGGAGCAGAATCGCTGGGGCGAGGTCCGAGTTTGATGATGCGTGTGTAGCCTCCCTCGCGGTCTGCTGCGGCGGGTGCCACTTCGGAGAAGAGTTTTTTTACTGCGTCGTTTTGCTTCAGGTAGCTGGTTGCCGTGCGGCGTGCGTGAAGGTCGCCTCGTTTGCCGAGAGTGACCATTTTTTCCGCGAGCGGGCGGACCGCTTTGGCCTTAGCCAGAGTTGTTTTGATGCGGTGATGCTGGATAAGGCTGCAAACCTGGTTGGCCAGCAGTGCGTTCCGGTGTGAGGCAGTACGACCGAGTTTGACCGTTTTATTACGATGTCTCATGATATTATCGGGTTAGTTGACGGCAGGCTCGGGTTTGATATCGACCAGACCGGCTTCAAACTTCATGCCCAGGCTGAGCTGGAGTTCCTGAAGTTTATCTTTGATTTCGTTGAGAGATTTTTTACCGAAGTTGCGGTATTTCAGCATTTCGGCTTCGCTTTTCATGGCGAGTTCTCCGACGGTGGTGATGTTTGCGTTGTTCAGACAGTTGGCAGCGCGGACAGAGAGCTCGATCTCGTTGACGCTCATGTTGAGCAGTTTTTTGAGACGAGTATTTTCCTGGCTGACTTCTTCCGGAGTTTCGTCAAATTCGACCCGGTGATCATCGTAATCGACAAAGACATCGAGATGGTGACGCAGAATCGCGGAGGCCTGAAGCAGGGCATCGTCCGGTGAGATACGCCCGTCTGTCCAGACATCAAGAAGGAGTTTATCATAGTCGGTACGTTGGCCGACACGGGTGTTTTCAACGTCGTATTTTACACGAGTGACAGGAGAAAAAACCGAATCCACTGCGATGACGCCGATTGGCATGTCGGGGTATTTATTTTCATCCCCGGTGGCAAATCCACGACCGATTCGGACATCGATTTCGGCTTCAAATTTAGTTTTTTTATTGAAGGTGCAGATGACTTGTTTCGGATTGATCACTTCGCAGTCGTGTCCGGTTGTGATGTCGCCAGCTGTTACTTCGCCTTCTTTGTTTACTGAAATCTGAACTTTGCGGAGTTCGTGATCCTGCACTTTGAATTTGATTTTTTTGAGGTTGAGGATGATTTCAACAACGTCCTCGACCGCTCCAGGCAAACTGGCAAACTCGTGAGCGACACCTTCGATTTTAACGGCAGTAATCGCGGCTCCTTCGAGAGAGGAAAGCAGAACCCGGCGGAGGGAGTTTCCGATGGTGTGACCGTAGCCGGCTTCAAATGGCTCGGCGGTGAATTTTGCGTATGTGTCGGTTGCCGTTTCCTCGTCTTTGAGGAGCTTTGTTGGCATCTCGAAACGTCCTAAACGTAATGGCATAGTTTTATTTAATAAATGCGCGAGTCTTACTCGCTGAGGCCGGGTTTCCCCTGGCGCTGAGGTCTCACGTCGAAGACGAAAGATCAGGGACCAACGACCAGTTAATTTAGCGCGGACGGGCAGTTATATAAATTTGCCGCACTGGCGCAATAAAATTCTCACATTTTTTTTCTTTGCCACAAACCAACCGTCATAGAAGTGCCCAGCAGCGAAATGAACATACCGCTCAGCATGAGCCAGGAAAGTTTTTCCATCAAAAAAAGTCTCCCCCACAGTGCCGCGAAGACGGGCACGATAAAGATAACACTCGTCGCTGCAACCGCACTCACCCGAGCGACCAGGTCGTAAAATATCAGATAGGCCACAGCAGTGCTCAGCACAGCCAGCAGCGCTGCGTGCAACCATGAGGTTGTTGGAATTTTCACCTCCGGCCACAACCAGAGCGCAAAGGGCAACAACCACAATGCCGCAAAAAAAATACTTCCCGAAGCGATCACCCGCGAAGGAATATCCTGCATGCAGCGTTTTATATAATTTGTCGAGACTCCGTAACACAGTGCGGCAGCCAGTCCTGCCAGGACGGCCAGCCCCACGGCTCCGGGGTTTATAACAAAGCTCTCAAGCGACATCACAGCAACTCCGACCAGACCCAGTAAAATACCGCCAACTTGTAGCAACGTAGTGCTCTGCCCTGCCCAAAGAAGTGCGACCAGTAGAGTGAAAAAAGGTGTTGTCGAATTCAAAACACCGGTGATGCCCGCACTCAGGGTGAGAGCCGCAAAGCCAAGCAGACAGAAGGGAAGGGCCGTTCCTATCAGACCGACGAAGCTCAATGGCACAGCTTGCCTCAGCAGATACGAAAAATTTCCCCGCAGCAAAAAAAAGGGACTCAGGCAAACCGCCGCCAAAGCCGTGCGAACAAACATCAGCCCCACCGGGCCAAAATCTGCCGCACTGGTCCGCATGAAAAAAAACGACCCGCCCCACAGTGCAGCCAGAAGCAGAATTCGAAAAAAGTCATACACACTCATAAGCCGGAAGAGGCAAAGCTTTCACAGAGTTCATCTGATGCAAGAAGAAACAGCAGAAAGCTGCCGCCGAACCGAGACAACGCTTGTAAGAGTCTCTAAACTTTGCAATGATCTCTGAAACAATCTCCAACTAAATCCAATAGCAGAATTATGAGCGACCAAACAAAATCTGAAGCAAAACAGAAAATCGAAAGCAGCAGTGCCCACGCCAAAGCAACTATCGATGCAACCAATAAAGCAGCCAAAGCTGTGGGAACCACAGTGAAAGAAAATGCCAAAGCCGTTTTTGATACGGGCAAAGAACACCTTGGTGCCGCAGCGCAGGACATTAAAGAAGCTGCTTCCGCGACCTATCAGAACTTTCGCGACCAGGCTGATACAAAAGTTCGCGACTACCGCGGCAAAGCCGAAACTGCCCTCCACGACGCCTCCGTGAAAGCCAGGGACCTGCAGGCAAGCAGCGAAGACTACGTGCGTGCCAATCCGATCCAGGCTGTCGGTATCGCTTTCGGTGTGGGAGTCGTGCTCGGCGTTTTGCTGCGTCGCTGATTTTCGGAAAAAAAGCACCTTTCTGAATGTCAGATTTGAACGACTCGTCCGCAGGCAATCCGATTCTTCAATTCCTGAGTTCCGGGATTCGCCATGTGCAGGCACTGGCGCAACTCGCGATAGAAGAATCAAAAGAAGCAGGGGCACTTTACGTCCGCCTTTTTATTTATCTGTTATTTGCGGTACTGGTCGCTGCATTCGGCTATGCCTTTCTGATCATCTTCGTCGCCTTTGCAGCTGCAACTTTTTTGGGATGGAGCTGGGTCTGGATACTCCTCGGCCTGGCAGTGACCCATTTTATTTTTGCAGCATTTGCACTCTGGCGCGTGCGGACCTGTTTCCGTACCCCTGTTTTTCCTGCGACAATTGAGGAAGTGCAGCGCGACAGTAAACTCCTTGGCCAGGTTAAAAAACCGGACATCACCCCCATCGAGCAGTCACAACCATGACCAAAAAAGAGCTGATCGAAGAACTGCGCTCCAGTCGCGTGGCAATCACCGCAGATGCCCGCAAAATACGCGACACCTTCAGCATTTCCCGCCGTGCGCAGGGGATCGTAAAAGAAAAACCCATTGCCTGGGTCGGCGGCGCAGCAGCAGTCGGGTTTATTTTATCCCTCCTCAGCCGTCGCCCGCGAAAAATTGTCGTCCAGGAAAATAAAGAAATCGGAGCCAGTGGAAAAAAACTAAACCGCAAGACCAGGAAAGAAGCTGCCAAACAAGCCAAAGCCGTCGAAAGCGCAAAAAAACTCACTCTTTGGGGTTTCCTTTTAGCCGTTGTTAAATTATTGCTCCCCGCGCTGCGCCCTGCAGTCACCGCCTGGACGAGCAAGCTCCTGGCCGACACTTCAAGCCAGTATTTTGCGAAGGAAGACAATCAAAAAAATCCGTTGTGAGCCACCTCTGCCGGATTAAAAAAATTCTCTCTTAACTCTTAATATATATGCCAAAACTTACTACACTCACCGGACTTCTGCTAATCGCCCTTGGAGTTGGCGGATATTTTGGAACAGGCGCACACTCCGTGACCGCACTCATCCCCGCTTTTTTTGGAGTGATCTTCGTGCTGCTCGGTCTTGTCGCCACGATAAAAGACTCCCTGCGCAAGCATGTAATGCACGTAGCCGCACTACTGAGCCTCATCGGATTTGGCGGAGTCTTTTTTCGCATCTATGCAAAGCTCCCCGACCTCTTCGCCGGGCGTCCGGTCGAGCCCGGCAACGCTGCCCTTTGGCTGCAAGTGACCTTTACCGCAATCTGTCTGGGTTTCCTCATCGCCTGCATCCGTTCATTTGTTAAGGCACGATTATTACGATCATCCTGAAAAAAGAGAACCCGCAACAGGCTTTTGAGTTGCCGGGCAGGATCGGCACAGGTTACAAATGGGACATTATGAAATTACTTTCTAAATTAGCGTTGGTTCTCCTTTTGGCTGGTAGTGTTGTGATTACAGGCTGCACGGCATTCAGAGAGATGGATTCAAGTCAGGAAGAGCAAAACCTGGCAGCAGCCGGATTCCGCATTCGCATGGCGGAAACCGATGAGCAAAAAGCACGTCTGACACAGCTCACACCTTACAAAGTTAATATGATTCCCAAAAAAGGCGGTAAGGTTGTTTACGTCTATCCCGACCCAAAGCAAAACTTTGCACTTATCGGCGGACCTAAGGAATATCAGAAGTTCCAGTCCATCAGCGTAAACCAAAATATCGCTGCCGACCAACTCGCAGCAGCCCAGCTAAACGAAATGAATTACTGGGACTACTACGACGGAGTCCTGGGGCCTCTCTGGTGGTAAGTTGCCAGTTATGAGCGAACAAATTCGCTCTCTGTGATGAAGCAATAAAATTTTGAGCCGGGCAGAAAAAACTGCTTGAAGACCCGGCTTGGATGATATTCAATCCCCACTCACTTTTACGAAAGTCCTGAGTAGCTCAGTGGTAGAGCGGTCGGCTGTTAACCGATTGGTCGTAGGTTCGAATCCTACCTCAGGAGCCAATCTATGATTGGCGAGTCGAAGGCGAAGCCGGAGACAATTCCTAAAAAGATTCGAACCCCTGGGTTCGAGTGCAGTGCCGCGATCAGCGGTAAAATTTCCCAAAGTGCGAAGCACCACCCTGTGCAGTTTGTTTCACAGGAACGAACAATCCTACCTCAGGAGCCCATCTATGATTGGCGAGTCGAAGGCAATGCCGGAGACACTTCCGAAATAGATTCGAACCCTTGGGTTCGCGCGCAGTGCCGCGATCAGCGGCAAAATTTCCCAAAGTGCGACGTACCACCCTGTGCAGTTTGTTTCACAGGAACGAACAATCCTACCTCAGGAGCCAATCTGTGATTGGCGAGTCGAAGGCAAAGCCACATGACCGAGCTTAATGTTTGATCTGCCTGAATTTGGCCGGATTCGATTTCAGATCAACGATTTGCGAAGAGCGGGCCGAAGGCTCTGTTTTAGGCATCTTTTTAATCTCTGAAAAGGGTCCATCCCGACTGGCAAAGTGCTCAACATTACTCTAAATTTTCGGTTTATCAAAAAATCACAAAATGTTTTTACCCCGAAAGGGTGTGTATTTCATTCACCTCGATCATTTT